>NZ_CP058348.1:1523572-1828286 GCF_013752535.1 Bdellovibrio sp. KM01 | reverse complement strand
AAAGGTACGCTATCACCCACGTAAGGGGCTCTAACTGCTTGTAAGCTTACGGTTTCAGTTTCTATTTCACTCCCCTCTCGGGGTTCTTTTCACCTTTCCCTCACGGTACTTGTTCACTATCGGTCACTAAGGAATATTTAGCCTTATGAGGTGGTCCTCACAGATTCCCACAAAATTTCACGTGTTTTGTGGTACTCGGGATGCCGCTAGAGCCTTTGAGCATTTCGAACACGGGGCTATCACCCTATCTTGCCAGACTTTCCAGACTGTTGTTCTATACTCTCCGGTCCCATATCGCGGTCCCACGACCCCTCAATCAAATAAATGATTAAGGTTTAGGCTGTTACCCGTTCGCTCGCCACTACTAGGGTAATCTCGGAATTGATTTCTTTTCCTGAGGGTACTGAGATGTTTCACTTCCCCTCGTTCGCTTCAGACACCTATGTATTCAGTGAATGATATCATAAAATGATGAGTTTCCTCATTCGGAGATCTCCGGGTCAAAGTGTGTGTGCCACTACCCGAAGCTTATCGCAGCTTACCACGTCCTTCATCGCTTCTTAGTGCCAAGGCATCCACCGTAAGCCCTTTGTAGCTTTAAAAAATGGAACTAACCTCGCTAAAAATCAACTAAATCAATCTATTCAATTGTCAAAGAACGAAAACCTTCAAGCGCAAAAAATCTCTTATTCACCTCTAACAGACCAACTCAATTTGTTGAAAGTTGGTGGGCCAGGGAAGACTCGAACTTCCGACCCCACGCTTATCAAGCGTGTGCTCTAACCAACTGAGCTACTGGCCCATGTTAGATGCGTATAAGAGTTTTCACTCTTTCAAAACTAAACAGCTAGAATAGATTTTTGGGACTCACCCACTCGGGAAGAGTGAGTTGACCTAAGATTGTGATTGCTTTTTTCAAGTTAAACTTGAAACGCCGATCACCATAATCCTTAGAAAGGAGGTGATCCAGCCGCAGGTTCCCCTACGGCTACCTTGTTACGACTTCACCCCAATCATCGACCATACCTTGGGCGCCTGCCTCCTTGCGGTTAGCGCAGCGACTTCTGGTACAACCAACTTTCATGGTGTGACGGGCGGTGTGTACAAGGCCCGGGAACGTATTCACCGCGGCATTCTGATCCGCGATTACTAGCGATTCCAACTTCATGGTCTCGAGTTGCAGAGACCAATCTGAACTTAGATAGCTTTTCTCCGATTAGCTCCATCTCGCGACTTCGCTTCAGTTTGTGACTACCATTGTAGCACGTGTGTAGCCCTAGGCATAAGGGCCATGAGGACTTGACGTCATCCCCACCTTCCTCCGGTTTAACACCGGCAGTCCATCTAGAGTGCCCAACTGAATGCTGGCAACTAAATGTAGGGGTTGCGCTCGTTGCGGGACTTAACCCAACATCTCACGACACGAGCTGACGACAGCCATGCAGCACCTGTGTACCGACTCTTGCGAGCTACGGCGTTTCCGCCAATATTCCAGTACATGTCAAGCCTAGGTAAGGTTCTTCGCGTTGCATCGAATTAAACCACATGCTCCACCGCTTGTGCGGGCCCCCGTCAATTTCTTTGAGTTTTAATCTTGCGACCGTACTCCCCAGGCGGGATACTTAACGCGTTAGCTTCGTCACTGAAGGGGTCAATACCTCCAACAACAAGTATCCATCGTTTATGGCGTGGACTACCAGGGTATCTAATCCTGTTTGATCCCCACGCTTTCGGGTCTGAGTGTCAGTGTCTAGCCAGATAGCCGCCTTCGCCACCGGTATTCCTCTTGATATCTACGTATTTCACCACTACACCAAGAATTCTACTATCCTCTCTAGCACTCAAGCTACGCAGTATCAGATGCACTTCTGGGGTTGAGCCCCAGGCTTTCACACCTGACTTACATAGCCACCTACACCCGCTTTACGCCCAATAATTCCGAACAACGCTAGGATCCCTCGTCTTACCGCGGCTGCTGGCACGAAGTTAGCCGATCCTTTCTTACAGGGTACATTCATTGTGTTATTCCCCTGCGACAGAGCTTTACGACCCGAAGGCCTTCATCACTCACGCGGCGTCGCTGCATCAGAGTTTCCTCCATTGTGCAATATTCCCTACTGCTGCCTCCCGTAGGAGTCTGGACCGTGTCTCAGTTCCAGTGTGACTGATCATCCTCTCAGACCAGTTAAAGATCGTTGCCTTGGTGAGCCATTACCTCACCAACTAGCTAATCTTACGCGGACTCATCTTAGAGCGAAAAACCTTTGACCCCTTGAACCGCAGTTCTTGTGGTCTTATGCGGTATTAGCGAATCTTTCGATTCGTTATCCCCCACTCTAAGGCAGATTATCCACGCGTTACTCACCCGTGCGCCACTAGTACTCACCCGAAAGCTTTCCCCGTTCGACTTGCATGTATTAGGCACGCCGCCAGCGTTTGTTCTGAGCCAGAATCAAACTCTCCAGTTTAAATTCTGTATCAATCAAACTACTAGCTTTTACGCTGTTGTTTGTTCGAATATATTTAATTTTGAAATTGTGAATACTGATTACTCAGTATTCAAAGAGCCCAAAAATCTATTTCTTCTAGCTATTCAGTTTTCAAAGAGCGAAACATTTCTCATCGTTAATGTTACTTAGCGACGAGGTAGACGGTTGTATCGAAGACCGAAGTCCTTGTCAACACCCGTTCAAACTTTTTTCTCAATTTTTTTAAAATTAAAAAATTCAGAAAATTGTTCGGGTTCACTGCTACCAGCGAAAGAAAACATATTGAATACAAATCAATAAGTTAGATCAGCTGTTTATGCTTGGTTTTTCAAACATCGCGGCGGTGAGGCTGAGTTATAGGCTCAATCCCCAAACCGCGCAAGGGGTTTTTATTTTATTTTCGTTTGCAGCTTATTCGGGCAAAAAAGTGCACTTTCTGCTGACTTATTAGGCAGAAACCGCCTCCGCAGCGCTTCATGCCCAAAAACAGGGCCCTAATATATAGGCAGAAATTCCCTCAAAAGCCCTAGCAACAGCCGCTCACACTAAAATTCATATGTTATTCACTGTGTGTTCCGACATCTTACTTGATTGTAAATTATGATCGCTGCTGATTCCTGACAATATCGGGCCGTGCCTTATTTATATCCACAAGGAGGATAATACATGAAAAAGCACGTTCTATTATTGGCAGCTTCTATGATGTTAACTGGTCACCTGGCGCTGGCTGAAGGCGAATCTCACAGTTCTTCAACTGAGACCACCAAAAACCCAATGACGGGAACAGAGACAACGACTCAAAAAGAGGAAATGAAAGTTAAGGGCGATAGCTCTAAGATGGAAAAGAAATCCAAAAAGAAAACTAAAAAACATTCAGACGGCTCTACTAAGACAACAACTGAGACTGAGCACACTGAAAGCCACTAATCTCTTTACAGAGATGGAGCTAAAAGAGCAGGCAGCACCTGCTCTTTTTTTTATTTAAATTGCGACATCTAGTTCAGCATAGCCTTATGAAGAACGGGCGAAGACGATCCTTAGCAAGGATCAGAAGCGGCGATGGAAAGTGCGTTGAGCGAGCCTATGCAAGGTGCGGACATTCTATACTGAATATCGTCCAAACAAAGTATGCGGTCTTACAGACATTCATTTGCAGTTCAAAGTAGTTTTTGTAGAATGAATTCATCAATCTACTTTCGGGAGTTCGTTTTGAATAAAGCTCTTCATTCATTGTGCCTGATCACTCTTGCTTCTGTTTTCATCTGCGCTTGCCAAAGCAAACCGGTTAAGACGGAGCCGAAAACTCCCGCGGGAATTGATATTTCAAAAGCTCCCTCTTCGGAAATTTATGATTCTCCTGAATCAGTTCACTGGGTGCCAGAGGTACGCTCGTGGTTCGTAAGCAGCATGGGCGGCCCGGATATCCTGGCAAAAGATAACTATGGTTGGATCACTCGCCTGGATGAGAATGGCAAAGTCACTCACCCGCGATGGGTACAAGCGGGATTCCATGCTCCTGGAGGGATTTGCCACCTGGGGAAAGACCTTTACGTAGTGGATCGTGACGGCATTGTGGTGGTGAATATTGATAAGGCTGCGATCACGGCCAAAATTGAAATGCCGGGAGTGGTCTTTCCGAATGATTCTGCCTGTGATCCCCGCGATCAATCTGTTTACGTGACTGATATGGCAGCTAATAAGATCTATCGCTGGAAAAAAGGTATGGAGAAAGCGGAGGTTTGGGTGGACTCCCCAGATCTGGATACTCCGAACGGTCTCGAAATTGATGGCAACAAACTATATGTCATCACTTGGGGGCCGATTGTAGATACGGCTACTTCTAAAACCTCTCGTCCAGGGTATTTGCGATTTATTGATATGAAGTCCAAAAAGATATCGATGGGAACTGGAGATGCCTTGGGCAACATGGATGGAATCACAAAGGCCGGAAAATATATGTTTGGCACCGATTGGATGGGGGGTCGTATTTTTCGCTTTGATGAAAAAAAGAAACCCCGCGTGTGGGCGCAGGGGTTTTCACATATTGCAGATGTTGGTTACTCGGCTGAGTTAAAAGTGATTGGTATTCCTGAAATGAGTACAAATCGCGTGTATTTCATTGATGTGAAATAGTTTATTGATCGGCGTCGCGGTGAACGATCACTTCGACATCGCCATCTGAAGACGCCATAGGATTGTACGTCACTGGATTATAGGCACGGACTCTTTTTGCAGAGACCACGTCGGCCTGGAAATCCTTGCTAGAGCTTACGGCACGCTTCACCTTTTGCTGGACAGCTTGCCCTTCTTTATTTGAATTCTCAATGAGTGATCCGAAATCGTTGCGTGCAAAGCTTGAGGATGAAAATAAGATCACTCCAATTACAGCTAAAACTTGAATGTTCATAATTCCCCCGTGATATGATTCCTTAAAGCAAGGCTTGGACCACCCTTTATGGGCTTTGAATTTGAATTGAGGTGCCCAAGATTTGGGTGAGTTTTACTCGATCGCAATCAAAAGACCTTGATTCCACAATGAATTTCCAGGATTTCGACTGGAAACACGACATGTTCCCAATCTTTACAGCGGAAACGTCTCAGACTGCTACACGCGAGTCGCGGAGCTCGCGACCTTTTGATTGCGTTTTAAAGCGGGCTTTTTTACCTGCTGATATTTCTTTGCTTTGCCTTTCTTAGCTACAGCTGCGCTCGCAACAGCACGTTTGTGCTTTTTCAATTTCTTTTGGTGAGCGATGTAACGCTCAAACGTCATAAGAGGTTTGTTGGTGTACTTAACTTCTGGCCATCTGCGAATCGGTGTTGCTACTGGTTCGACATTGTTTGGCGAAGAACTAAAACTGCCGGCTGATGCAATCATACGAGTGGGCGGCGAGTAAGACATTCTGGGTGAGAATTCGTCTGCCATCGCAGCTTGCAGGTTGCGCTCTCTGACGGAGAGTTCGGTGTTTACTTTATTATGAATTTTTTCGGGCAACGGCCCCATCATTTTGAAAGCTTGAAAGACAACTAGCATTCCCACGGCAACAGATACAAAAAAGTTCATACTGATTCCCCACCTAACGAAAGGTAGAATAGACGCATCTTAAACTTTCGTAATGCAGAATAAGAATATTCGGATTTGATAGTTTCATTGTTAGATGCTCGTGGAATCTTTCGAGAGAAAATCGTGAGTGATATTTTCGAATGCCGTGACTCCACTTCTGACTTTATACATCGGGAGGCTAATAACAAACATCAGCCCCAGAATTAAGTTGCGGCTCTAATTATGGTGAAAACTGTATAGCTTAAATTTTTATTCGCGAACGCATCCAGATTGAAAAGGAAGCTAGCGCTGTGAAGTGCCAGCTACGCCAGGAGCGGGGCTTCGGTTGCTGCCGGGAGCCCGGCAGGTCTAACTAAGGTGTCGCTAGACTACATTTAACTGTCGAGTTTGCACCGATCTTGGAATTGAAAAAAGTAAATTGAAATGGTGCTGCGCTGCCGGGGATGACATTAACAGCTAGAACCAGAGTATCCGGTTCTATTTTCGTCAGATTCATTTTTTGAAAGTCAGGAACTTTTCCTTTTTCAGCTACAAATGAAACCGTGACACCTCGTTGGTTGCTCGCCTTTTCAATTCTTAGCGGATACTCCTGGGGATCGACATCAACCCCATCTAACTTACAGACCATATCAGTCGTCGCAATTGAACCGATTTCTTTTCCAGCCTTAACCATTGCGACGGCTTCTTCAAGTGGGGCTTGGATTTTATAGTCTTCGAAGTTTTCCCAATTAAAGGTATTTTTCGGATTGAGATAAAGCTCCAAGGAGCCAAGATCAAAGGTGATCATTTCGACGACGGATAACAGAGAAGCATATGAAAGCTGACACTGCTCTGCACCCGCGAGTTCTGCTCTTACGTACTTTATTTTGTTCTTAATAAGTGCCGGCAATGAGTATTGAGTGTCTTCATAGAAATTAGTGATTGCGCTGGCAAATGTTGGCATCGCTGAACAGGCCGCCGTTTTATTAGTTGTCGCAGCCACGATCAAAGCATTCATTTTATCCTGCAAAAGCTGACCGTTTACTTGCGCGAGACTTTTTTGAGATTCGGAAGGCGCGAGCATTTTGGAACGAGCCTGGATCGCTTTAGAGATCAGGGCTTGAGACTGATCATCCAGACCGTTTGCAGCAGCGATTTGCTTAAAGGCTTGGGCAAGAATATTCATCTCAATATCTGGTGCTGATTTTTCTTCTTCAGTTAACTGAAAATTAAGTGCCAACTTTTTAGTTTCGATCGCTTTTAGAACATCGAGACCTTCTGCACCTTGCTTGCTTTGCAAAAGCTTCTCTAAAATCTTCAGATCCTCGCCCGGCTCCCTTGTTCCGGCAATATCCATCTTGAGACGAACGATGGCATCGTAAACAGTTGCCAGGGCTTTATCATTGAATGACGAAGACTCTGCCGCTGCCCCACCAATGTTCGATACTGGCGTTGTGGTGTTGTAGCCTTGAGTGGCTTGACCATCGACCTTGAGGACCGTTGTATCCTGTCGATCCTTGGATTTCCCTGCAAAAGGATCTGTCTCATAATGAGTCAATAAAGTGCCATCTTTGGAAGGTTGGCAGCCAACTGTCAAAACTATGAATGCGTAGACGAATATATGCTTTTTCATACTCTGTTTTCCTATTCATCTTTTAACTGAATCCAAAAGTGTGCCCACCAGAAAAACAAACAGGCATTTATTACAGGCAATCCATAGAAAATGAATGCTTCCTAAGGGACCAAGCTCGTAGTTAATCAGTTTTATTACAAAATATTTGTTTAACCGCCCAGAAATCGGTAAATAGTTGGAATGGAATTGGAACAAGTTGCGAACCTTGAACACCAAGAGCCGAGTATGACTGAACAGTATGCGGCGGCAAGACTGCTTTTGCGAGACGCCCTGAAAGCTACAGGACGCGTTTACCTTTCCTATCGTTTCGATGATCATTTCTTTTCTTTAAGTGAAAATGAAAAACTCAGCCTCTTGGATGGTATACGTAGATGGTCCCATCTGATGCTGGACTTCGTTGCCCATAACGGCAATCCGAAGAACACCAAGGACCTGGTTCGCTATTATCTGTCGCGATTGAATGTCACAATTCCTGCGGCCTTTATTGAACAAATTCAGGATGGCGACATCGTTGAAATTTACGGAAGCGATTCCAAGCGTTTGTTCTTTAATCCGGAACTTTTTGATTATTCTTCCTATGCGCCTGACGTGATGTTTTCAAAACAGTGGTGGAATCTTTACGACCGTGACACTGACATCTCGGCTAAGATTCAAAAAATGGCTTATGCGACTTTTATGGGTTTGAACAAAAAACCATTCCCTCCGGGGCTGCCTGTCCATAAGGTAAAAGAAATTCGCTCCCAAGGACGTTATGAATCTGACGTGGAAATCAAACTCATGTCCCCCGTCAATGCAGGGGACACGATTGTTGGCGTTGCAGCACTGGAGCGTTTTACGATGCTAACTGCACTGACTCACGCACACATTCATTCATAATTCTGAGATACATATCCATACCTTCACAAAGATTTTGATAAATGTGCTCGCGCTCTTTATCAGAAACTTTTGCAACGGCTTTTAATGCATCATTGAAATGTTCTGTGTCCTCTTCTGCGTGGACTTTAAGGAAGGTGTAACCTTGGATACCCGCGGCTTTAACACGCTTTAAAATTCCTGGACCGGATTTAGCTGCTAAGCCTTCCAACAAAAGCGAGTAACCCAAGTGGGCCGTTGGGCCGACTTCTTTAATCCAGTAGTATTGAGTTTTCCAAAAAGCTTTTGTGACCTCAAATACTTTCGTGCCTTCTGCATGCATGAATTTTAGATCATTTTCGCTCATCTTTTCATGACCGACCTCTTCTTCGATATGATGTTCGAATTGAGCTTTCAAAGGATGATCCTTTGGCAGTCTTTCATTGCAAAGATTTAGAAAGATCGATGTGTGTCCCACGAAATTGTGAGTTTGCGCGCACCAGGAATTATAAAATCTGACGTTTTCCCAGGGAAGCGCTTCGATAGTTTTGCAAAGCTCATTTACTTTTGCGTGGGCTTTTTCATTAAACTCGTTTGATTTCATACGTTCTCCTTTTAGGCTGCCATTTTTCTTGGTTGATATTTTTCGGTCCAAAGTGCTTCGACGGTTCTTCTGGTAAACTCATCAGATTCGATGAGTTGGTTTTGCTTACCGAAAACCATAAAAGCACATTGATTATTGTATTTTGTGATTTGGGCGAACTCGGAGAAACCGATGATTTCGCCCAGAAAATTCACTTTGCGATCCACTCGTGCGATTCCTACGGCGGCATCGACTCCAAGCTCATGCATTACTTTAAGCCCCAGGCGAATGATGAGCTCCGCAACTTTGGGCCCACCCGCCTCTCGCGATCGGAATGCGGGAGCCACTGTCAAGTACTCCATAGCCATGAATGAATTAATTTGGTGTTCTCTTAGTTTTACTTTTACGTCATCTGGGATTGCACGAATGTAGGAATGTTCGCAGCTACTGTGTTCGCGCAAATCGAAGGGAGAATACAGATGAAACCCAACTACTTCGTCATCCTTACAAATGACAGCGATCACTCGAGCACGCTGAAACTCATCATGGTTCAATTTGGCGCCACGAGAGGCTAAATCCGCACCAAACTCTTCAGACCAGAGACGAAAACACTTATTAACATAGTCGATTTCTTGTTGAGTTTTTGATCCGAGCGTATAGATGAGACGATACGAAAAGTTCATGTAATTCCTCTAAGTATTTTGCTCAAACATGTTTTAGTTTGTATAAACTTCGGTACGGTGATATTTCGGTAAATAACAGAATAATGTTTAGGGGTTTTTTTATGGTTACCTGCGGTGGTTTCCTCGCACATTGTAGAAAAGTCAGAGGGTTGTCTCAAAAAGATGTTGCGGACTATTTGGGTTATAAAAATGGACAGTTCATCTCGAACTGGGAACGTGACAAATCTCAACCGCCAATTCCTGTGTTAAAAGATCTTGCTAAGCTTTTTCAAATTCCTGAAGAGACAATCTTTAACGTCGTTTTAGAACAGCATCTAAGAGAGATCGCGGTCCAACTCCATAAAGATCTAGTGGGCGACACTAAAAAGCCCGAAGATATTATTTTGGAACAAAAGCTAGTGAATCCAACAGACAAATAAGATTTCAAAATTTTATCTCTCAGACTTAGGTTATACTCTTCCTATGCTCTGGGTGGATGTCTCAACTTTAAAAAGTTATCTTGTTAAGATCGCAACAATTGCCGCTGCCTCTTATTTTGGGATTCTAGTATTGGTTTTTTTCAAACAAGAAAAATTGATCTTCTTTCCCTCCCCCGTACCTGAGGACTTCAATTTTCCCTTTAACATTTCATTCGAAGAAATTTATATCAAATCTGATGATGATCGTGTTCACAGTTTGCTATTGAAAACTGCACAACCTCGCGGGGTGATCGTTTATTTTCATGGCAATGCCGGAGCCTTGGACGGCTGGGGCGAGGTGGGACAGACGCTGTGTCTGCAAACTGGCTTTGACGTGTGGATGATCGATTATCCTGGCTATGGCAAAAGTTCTGGCGCAATCACTTCGCAAGCACAGCTTTTAAGAATTGCAGAGGCGACTTTGGCACAAGCTAAAGAAAGATATCAGACTCAAAATATCGTTCTGTTTGGACGATCTTTGGGTTCAGGTCTGGCCGTTTATTTAGGAAGTGATCCCCGAGTGAAAGCTTTAATTCTGGAAACACCTTACTTAAGTTTAACTGCGATGGCGAAGAGTCGATTTCCACTGCTCCCCACTTTTCTTATGAAATATCCCATGCAAAGTTCTGAGTGGATTACGAAAGTCTCTGCGCCTGTTTTAATTCTTCATGGAAATGAGGATGAGGTGATACCATTCACTCAAGGAAAAAAACTTTCAGAAATTTCGAAGAAGGCCGTGTTCGTTGAAATCAATCGCGGCCATCACAATGATCTGGAGGAGTTTCCGAAGTTCTGGGATTCTATAAAAGGATTTCTGAATCAACACACTGGAAACAAGGACGTTCGCTGATGTTTAGTTCGAAGAATATTAAAACTGCTGTTGCTATCGTTCTGCTTTGCGCAGGGATGTCGTTTCTGTGGTGGAAGATTTATGGAACGAACATGGTGGATAAGGCTCGCCTGAGTGAAATCAAAACCAATCTAGCCTCGCTTATCACAGCGGAAGAGGCTTTTTATCAAGAGCACAACAAATACTCTGGTGATTTCCAAGCAATCGGCCACTCCCCTGAAGGAAAACTTCGTGGCGCCTTTTATCTTGAAGCCGACAAGGTTCCTGAAGAATACAGGGCTCGACTTTCTGATGCGGATTTGCCTTACGTTAAAGATGACGACTATCAGGTTTTGATCGCTTACAAAGGCGACTCTGGCAGATTGAGTTTTTTTAAATTTAAGTTCGGCGGCACCTTGCAGGAAATAAACGTGAAGGAGCAGCCGTGAAAAAGAACGTGGTAGATATTAAAAATCAGCTGCTTTATATTTTAACTGCCCTAGGTATTACGTTTGCGATCTCGGCTGCTTGCAGCGTCGTCGTGGTTTATGGATTCCACCAATGGGATGAAAAGTACGGTGAAGCTGGCACACTGGCGATAAGAACAGCTGCTTTCACTCTTCATTCGGTTAGCTATTATATTTTAGTACTCGCGGGACTTTTTGTGATCAGTCGCAGACTGAGTGGATATAGGGCTTCTGCTTTACTGGGATGTCTGTATGGATTTTACCAGCAGCTTAGTTTAAATGCGCTGGAGTTTTCCTCCTTGCGCAGCCATCCGCTGAACAATCCACGTGTTGTGGCGATCGTTCTCCCGGCTATACTGACTCTTTCGATTATGTATTTTGAGACCGCTAAAAAGGATTCGTGAACATTAAAAAAGTCAGCTTAGAGGCTGACTTCTTCGTCTTTATCGGTCCACTCGAGAAGTGACATCTCAGAGGTTTTAGTCCAATCGACATTCACCTTGCCGATGATTTTGATCGACACTTCATCTCCATTGATCGTCCAAAGAAGGGTGTCACCTTTGGCGATCCTTAAGGCCTTACGCACTCGAGCTGGAATAGTGGTTTGATTTTTCCTAGAGGCTTTGGAAGTGGCAGCTGTTTTGCTCATTGTTGCTTGCTCCAATGTGACTTAACTTAGGGTCTTGCTGATATCAGGATAGGGGCTTTGCTCGCCTGTTGTCGAACAGATGTCTCGACCAGACCTTGCAAACAATCCTTTGTACCAGTTGTTTTAGCGAACTTTCGTGTCATTGATGATTTTCATGCCGGGGCTCGCCTCTTCGGCGATTTTACCAATCTTGGTTTGCTCTTCCGCAGATTTCACAGAGCCTTTTAGAATGATGCAATTGTGTTTTTCGAAAATACCGACGTTTTGAGCGCTTGCTGAGAGAGTGGAATCATTCTTGAGAAGAGCGCGGATCGCATCACTGATTTCCAATGTTTCTACTGCTGATTCTTCCGGATCCTGGACCGAGCCCTCTGGGACAGCGTTCGCTTGGGCACCCAATGTTAGAAACAGAGCCGCAAATATCAAAAATCTTTTCATGATATCCTCAGTATTACTTAAAGTGTGAGGGCTAATTCGCGGTTTGAGAAGTAATTTAAACCTAGGAACCCAAAACCTCGACGACGAGCTTTATTTATGACTGGGCAAAAGCCTGCCATCATTAGAATGACATGATACCTGCCATAAATTTTATCGATGTGACTTCAGAGTAAAATCAAAAGAAGTTAAGCCTCTTTTGGAGGATGCGATGAAGGCATTGATCCTGCTGACCGTTTTAGTATTGGCGAATGTTTCTTGGGGTAGCACTAAATATGTTCTGATGATGTCGCACGAGTCTTCTTCTGAAATGCCTTACTCGAAGTCTCATGAATATTGTCACAAGCTTGAGTCTGTTTGCGAAAGTAAAACTCAGGGGCCATGTGATGATAAGGTTTATGCAAAATGGGTGGTGCCTGCCAAAGAAGAGTTAGATCAGCTTTCACCCAAGCATCCTTCCGCTCGCTTCATTTGGACCAAATCAAAACTATATGCTGTTGGCGACGGATTGCCGGCGGTGTATCGCTTTTCTTCAGGGGGATCTTATGGACCGAGCTATGGCAAAAATCATCGCGTTCGCTGTGTAAAGTTCACTGCGATTTAAGTTTCGATGAGAAGCTGCTTTTAATATTCCGGGATTTTGAAGAAGAAAAATTGGGGTGACCGACGGGGCTTGAACCCGCGACACTCGGAATCACAATCCGATGCTCTACCAACTGAGCTACGGCCACCACAAAGGAAGGTCTTTTATAGAGCTTCCCAGGGTAAAGTGCAAGTTGGAAAAATGCCGAATCTTAAAATTCTTTAAAGTCTAATAATCACAAGGGGCTACGACGGGTTGCGCCTTACAGTTTATGCTCGCATTTTGCGCATTTAAGAGAGTTTCTTCGGCCCAATCCCCATTCGCATTACAGCGGCGACGCTGACAAGAACTTCCCTTTTTAACCCAGGCACATTCATTAAAACGAGCACTGGGAGCAGAGCAAATGGCCCCTGACTTCTTAGCGGCCTGGGCGGCTTTTTGCTGCTTTTTTGCGAGTTGTGCAGCTTGGGCTTGGCGTTTTTTCTCGGCACTATCAAACGATGCGAGCTCTTTGTCGCTGATCTTAGTCACCGGAGTGAGATTCCCGCGGGGAATCTTTTTACCTTTTAACAAAACGTCATAGGCAATTTCTCCACCCTCGACCATGCCCTGGAATCCGACCTGCTCCCCGGCTTTTGCCTGCGCCGGGGTTTCACCGTTTAATGCCGAAAACTCGATGGCACCTTTTAGAACCTTCACCTCGCCATAGGCTTTGGGGCTATTGATGAGGAAAATAAAATCCCCCGCCGGCGGAAGAAATTCGTAAAGATCCGAGCGCAAAACCGTGTTGTAGCTAGGCTTTTCATTTTCCTTTTGCACCCAGCGAATGCTTCCAGATCGCAAAATTAAAACAGGAGCTTCGCCGCCCTCCCAACTGATGGTTGGCAATAAGACAGCACTATTCGGTTGAACTACAAAGTGGCGAACACCATCGAGTGCGACACGCACCGTGGAGTCATCCGAGGTTTCGAACAGGGCTTTTTCCAGAAGAGGCGTCTTAGTCGTCAGTTTAATTTTACCGCCATCTTTGCCGGTTAAACTGACTGCCCCCTGCACATCTTCGACTGCCGGATATTTGGGGGCGGCCCATGATGTTGCTGCAGTTAAAGACAATAGTGAAAGTAGGACTTTAAGTTTAATTATTCTCTTTAACACGCTCAAGCTCCCAGAGTTTTACATACTTCAAGAATAGCGAATAAGCCGCCCCGATAGCGATAACAAATCCCGGAAGCCCGTCCATAAAGCCGGCTTTAACGAAGTAAGTTTCCACAAATTTTCCGAAGGGCTTAAAGACCATCTTCAGATATGAGAAGCTATAGCCTTTGGCTTGAAGCTCGCGAGCCCCTAAGCTGGAATAGCGATCATTGGTCACGACCTGATCACTGAGATCATCAAAGACGTAGTGAAGCAGCGGAGCCTTCATCTTAAGCACAGTTTTTACTTCGACCTTTTCATGTACGTTTGCGGAATTCCAACGACTTTGGGCTTTGTTAAACAGGCGCAGCTGGAAGTCAGGATACCAACCTCCATGCATTATCCAACGCCCCATATGAAATGATTTGCGTGGAAACAGGTAGCCAGCCTCGGGGTCTAAGGACGCAAACTGAGCCACGATTTCAGAGGCAAGCTCAGGACTGAGCGCTTCATCAGCATCCAATGACAAAATCCAATGGTTCTTAGCCTGGGCGGCTGCAAAAGCTTTCTGGGGCCCAAATCCGCGCCATTTTTCTTGGAAAACACGGGCGCCCGCTTTTTCAGCAATCTCCACAGTGCAATCCGTCGAAAAGCTATCCACGACAACAACGTCATCAGCAAAGGGAACGGAACGAATACAGCGGTCGATATGAGCTTCTTCGTTCAAGGCAATCACAACAAGGGAAATAGGAAGTTTTGTCACTGATTTAGCTTGGTGTTCGAGCAAGGTCTTGTCAAATGATTCGCAACTCGATACCATTTTTTTGAGTGAAAGGTCTTTCTTGATGAAATTTGCTAAATACTTCGTTTTCTGTCTCTTTTTATCCTCCACTGCCCATGCTTACCTAAGCATTATTGAATCGGCCGAGGTCCTTCCTTCCAATCTTTTTCAATTCGGGGTTGAACCGCAAATTTTGACCAACAGAGAAAGCGGCGCAAATTTTAACATTTTTGCGGAAACTGGTTTCAATGATTCCACAAGCGGTCGCCTGACTTTGGGGGGCGGATCCATCGACTTTAATGCTTTCGCGAGTGTTAAATGGGTCCCTTTTCCAGACATTGCCAATCAACCAGCGATGGGACTTCGCTTCGGCGCGGGCATTGCTCGCGAAAAAGATGAAAATGTTGTTCAACTTCAAGCGGCTCCCCTGGTGAGTAAAAAATTTGATACCGAATACGGACTGACAGTTCCATATCTGGCGATTCCATTCACTTACCTGAATACAAAAGATGATAATTACGTCGCAACAAATCTGGCAGTGGGCACGGAATGGCATCACCCCGAGTTAAAAGACACAATGACGTTGGGTGCAGAACTCGGTGTAGACTTGAACAAGTCTTACACTTACATCAGTATTTTCGCGACTTTCCCCTTCGAGACGAGCAAAGGATTCGGTAGATAGTATGTTTTCATGGTTGTTTAAAGACGAAGCCGGTACTGCCGCAGACCTGTACGTAGATTTGGGAACTGCAAATACTTTGATCGCGGCTCGCGGCAAAGGAATTATCCTGAACGAACCTTCCTTGATTGCTTACCAACAAACCAGCCCGGGTCGCAAACGTGTGATCGCGGTGGGGACTGATGCGAAAGAAAAGCTGAGCAATAATCCAGGAAATATTTTTGCGCAAAAACCAATTCGTGACGGAGTCATTGCCGACTTTGAAACGACGGAAGTGATGCTTAAGCATTTCTTAAGCCAGCCAGGCGTAAAGTCAGCCTTCTCTCGTCCTCGCATCGTGGTTTCATTGCCGTACGGCGTGACCGAAGTTGAAAAGAAAGCCGTTATTGAATCTTGCAAAGCAGCAGGTGCCAAAGAAGTATTTTTGATTGATGAGCCGATGGCTGCGGCTATTGGATCAGGTCTGAATGTGAAATCCGCTGAGGGCAATATGATCATCGACATGGGTGGCGGCACGACGGAAGTTGCAGTTATCGCTCTTGCCGACATCGTATATTGCGAAGCGGCTCGCGTGGGTGGTCACAAAATTGATGATGCGATTATCGATTATTTCAAACGCTACAAAAAATTACACATCAACGATCAGACTGCTGAATATTTAAAAGTGACTATTGGAACCGCGGTTCCGAAAAAAGATATCAAAATGGCGACTATCACGGGTCGCGATGCAGATACCGGCATGAATAAAACGATTGAAGTGAGCTCTGAAGACGTGGGCCTGGCGATGAATTCTTGCATTCAAGAAGTCATCAATGCCATTCACAAAGCCCTGGAACACACTCCGCCGGAATTGGTATCTGATATCATCGAACGTGGCGTTGTCCTTGCGGGTGGTGGTGCCTTGATTCGTGATTTTGATTTGCGTATTCAAAATGAAGTGCGCTTATCTGTTCGCGTGGCGGAAAACCCACTGACTGCGATCGCTATGGGTGGCGAAGCTGTGCTTTCTGATCCTGAACTTTTAGATAAGATTCAGTTGGAAGTTTAGTTTTTTAGTTAGAGTTCAATTTGAAAAAGCTCCGGGGAATGCCGGAGCTTTTTTTTATATTAAGACCGCGCTCTTCATATCTTCGCGCAATAGCTCGTTCAGTTCCTTGGCCACAGGACCTTGAGTGCCGGAACCGATTTTTACTCCCTCGTAAGCCGTCACCGGCAAGACATCAAGAGTTGTTCCAATCATCATGACTTCTTTTGCGGATTGCACATCGTCCTCGGTGAAGCTTCTTTCCTTGATCCCTTTGATTTTTCCAGACTGTACCAATTTTTCAGCAAGCTCAAATGTGCGGATCATGGTTGTGCCTTTTAAAATTTGATGTAGCGGTGGCCGTACCAGAAACCCGTCACGGTCCAGGATGACAACGTTTTCCGTACTCCCCTCAAGGAAATTCCCTTGTTCATCCACATTAATCGTAAAATCAATTCCGCGGTCGACACTTTCTTTTTTCATAAGAACATTGGGAAGATAATTGCAGGATTTGATCCTTGCAAGAGTCGGATCCTTGGGCGGAACGGCGCTTTTACCGATACTCACTCCTTGCAGGTATTTCTCTGGCGGCAGCAATTTAAGCGTCGTCACCACCAGATACATCTGGGAGCTGATGGAATCATAGGGGTTCGTTGTGAAACCACCGGGACCACGGGACACATACAATCTTAAAAGAGCATCCTTTGCACCTGCAGCAGTCACAGTTTCTGCAATAATGGATTTCATTTTATCGAGAGACATTGGAAGACTAATTCCAATGAGCTTTGCGGAATTTTCAAGGCGGCGCAAATGCTCTTCGTATAAAAAGACTCGACCATTTACGACCTTGATGGCCTCAAACACTCCGTCGCCCCTGTGAACCAAGTGGTCATCGATAGGCACCACCATCATTCCGGGCTCTGTGACGATGCCGTCCCACCACGTCGAGTACATGGCTAGATATGTCTGTTGTGCGGGATAATTTTTATCCGCAAGCTTGGCGCGGGCTTGTTCGGCTGTAAGTAAGGCAACTGACATAGATGACGACTCCTTAAGGTGCTTTCTCTATTCTCAGAAGAGCTTTTCACTCTGGCAAGTTTTTTGTTTTTTAGTTTGACGATCTTAAGCTTCGATTTGGACAATAAGATTACCGATCAGGGAGGATTCAATGTTTTTTCGTGTGACTCTTTTACTGGCTGCAATCAGTTTGTCCGCGTGTTCGGCCTTTCAAGGTCGACGCTCTTTAAATCAAACAGAAACTCCACCGATAACTTCAGCTGCAGAAGACAAAACAACGGCCGCAGATAAAGCCCGCGCGCAAGAGCTTCGCGATGCTGTGGCTGCTGAAACTGCAAAACAAAAGCAAAGAACTCCGGAAGCCACAGTGACGGCAGCCACTGCCAAGGCAATCACGAAACCCACTCACGATGAGCACGATCACAGCGAACATCATCAGGTGCCGGCCGAACACAAACCTCGCGAAGCAGGCCCCGTCACGGCGGAAAAATCTTTGGGTTGGTTAAAAAACGGAAACACGCGCTTCATCAAAGGCAGTGTTCGTAAGGATGGCGCCACTGCCAAAGACCGCGCTCGACTGGCGACGGGGCAAAAACCCCACGCAGTTATTTTGTCCTGCAGTGACTCCCGCGTTCCACCAGAAGTTATATTTGACCAAAAATTGGGCGAAATATTTGTGGTGCGCACGGCTGGCGAAGCTTTGGATGATAATGTCGTGGGAAGTATTGAATACGCAGTGGATCACTTGGGGTCTAACCTGATTGTGGTCATGGGACATAGCTCCTGTGGGGCCGTTAGAGCGGCCTTAGCCTCTTTGGATGGAGCGGACCTTGGTAGCCCTGCATTAAATAGCTTGGTGGCGGATTTAAAGCCTCATTTACAGCAATATGCGAGCAAAAAACCTAGCGAAGGTGTCGTTGAGGAATCCACAGCCAACGTGAATGGCGTGGCCCACGATCTTTTGGCTCGATCTCAAATCTTGCGTGACGCTGTAGCCTCGGGTGAGGTAAAAATTGCTAGAGCCCTTTACCATCTCGAGACCGGGAAGGTGGAGTGGCAAGATAAGTAAAAAAACGGAGTTTGACTGATGAGTTCCCCGCGTAAAATTTTGATGACCTGTGCCCTTCCCTACGCCAACGGCTACATTCACTTGGGCCACTTGGTGGAGTACTTGCAAGCTGACTTCTGGGCACGCTTTCAAAACATGCGCGGCAATGAATGCGTATTTATTTGCGCGGATGACACTCACGGAACTCCGATCATGGTTAAAGCCCGTGAATTGGGTATCACTCCTGAGCAGTTGATTGCGAATTCCTTTAAAGAGCACACCGCCGACTTTGCTGATTTTCAAGTGAAGTTCTCGCACTATGGCTCAACAAACGCGCCAGAGAACAAAGCTTTGATTGAGCAGTTCTATGGTAAATTTGTGGAAGGTGGTCACACCCGCACTCAGGCAATACAGCAGCTTTACTGCAATCACGATAAAATGTTTTTACCGGATCGCTTCGTTAAAGGGACATGCCCTAAGTGTGGCGCTAAGGAACAATATGGTGATTCTTGTGACGTGTGCGCTTCGACTTATTCACCGAGCGACATGAAAGATGTGCACTGCTCAATGTGCGGAACAGCTCCAGTACTTAAAGGTTCTGAGAGTATTTTCTTTAAACTTAATGACTTTAAAGATTATTTGGCTGAGTGGATTCCAAAGCACTCGGCACCTGATATTGCTAAAAAAATGCTGGAGTGGTTTAACGAAGATCTTCATGACCTGGATATCTCTCGTGATGAGCCGTATTTTGGATTTCCTATTCCAGGCACTGATGGCAAAAAGTTTTTCTATGTTTGGGTGGATGCTCCCATGGGCTATATGTCCACGACAGAAATCTGGGCTAAGAACAATGGCAAGACATTGAAAGATATCTGGCAGGATCCGACGCGTGAGATTTACCACTTTATCGGTAAAGACATCGCTCGCTTCCATACTATTTTCTGGCCAGCGTTTTTGAAGGCCGCTGACTTCCGTTCGCCAAACCAAGTGTTCGTTCATGGTCACTTGATGGTGAATGGCGAGAAAATGTCTAAATCAAAAGGGACATTTATAGCCGCTCGCACTTATCTGAATCACTTAAATCCGGAATATCTTCGTTTCTATTACTCGACGAAGCTTAATAGCTCAGTGGATGATATCGACTTGAATTTAGAAGAGTTCGTGAATCGCGTGAATTCTGAGCTTGTGGGTAAAATCACAAACTTGGGCTCTCGTGGTGGCCAGATGCTGAAAAAGAAAATGGACGGCAAAATGAGCACTCCCGATACTGAGGGGCAAAAGCTGATCGCTCATGCTCAAGCAAAATCGGAAGTGATTGCGGGCCATTATGAAGCTCGCGATTTCGCCAAAGCACTGGCTGAAATTCGTACTTTGGCTGACGATGCCAATAAGTACTTTGATGAGAAAGCACCGTGGAAAACATTGGATGCAGATCCAGTTGGCACAAAACAAGTTATCACGACGACTTTGAATGTTTTCAGAATGCTGGCGATTTACCTAAAACCGGTTCTTCCGTATTACACGGAAAAAGTGGCGAAACTTTTGGGTGAAAAAGAGTACGTTTGGAATGACGTGAATACTGTTCTTACGAATCGTGAGATTGGTGATTACGAGCATCTGGCAACCCGCGTGGAAGCTGACAAAGTGAAGGCGATGGTAGAAGAAAGCCGTAAGATCAATGAAGAAATTCAAGCGGCTAAGAAAGCGGCTTCCACAGCACCTGCTGCGGCAGTCTCTGGTGGTGGAAAGAAAGCTGCTGCGACAGATGCGGACGTGAAACCTGGAGAAATTGAGTTTGCTGACTTTGAAAAAGTGGAGCTTCGTGTAGGTTTGGTGGTTGAAGCCGAAGAGATCAAAGAAGCAGATAAACTTTTGAAATTGAAAATTGATATTGGTGGTGGTGAGATTCGTCAGATCATTTCTGGTATCAAGGCTGCTTACAAAGCTGAGCAATTGATCGGTCGCAAACTTTTGGTTTGTGTTAATTTGAAACCTCGTAAAATGAAATTCGGCATGTCTGAAGGCATGGTCTTGGCGGCGGGAACTGGTGGAAGCGATCTATTCATGCTGTCCCCGGATGACGGTGCCCAGGTCGGCCAAAGAGTGAAATAATGAGTCTTTCTGTTCAGGATAAAAAATCCCTCGATGAAATTCACAAGCTTTTTATAGAGCTTGAAAAATCCTCGGGGGATTTTTCTTTTGATGCTTTAAAACTTTCTGAACTTAAAAAAAAGATCGCAGCTCTCTCTGCTAGCGAGAATGGTGACGTCAGCCGCCTGGCGGCTTCGGAAGCGCACCTTCATGGCAAAATGACTTTAAAGCATTTTGTGGCTTATGGGATACCCTTTGAACGTATTTTACATCGTAATCTGCAAGATGATGATTTCCTTATTGTTGAAAATGATAAGGTCGCCACTCCGCAGGAGTCCTTGCCGCTGGTCTTTGTCTTAGACAATATTCGCTCTGCTTTTAATGTGGGCTCAATATTTCGTACGGCAGAATGCCTGGGCGCTGAACGCATTTTACTTTGCGGTTACACTCCCAACCCTACACAGTGGAAGGTTGGGAAGACCGCGATGGGGACTCAAGAATACATGCTGTGGGAAGAGCACACCCACCTGATGGATTGCCTGGAAACTTTAAAAGAAGATGGCTATCGCCTGGTGGCGCTGGAAACGGCAGCCTCTGCTTCAGATCTATATGAGTCTTTCGATACGGAGCCAACGGCGTTCATTTTAGGAAATGAGCGCTTCGGTTTGGATCCGGAAATTTTAAAAGTCATCGATGAAGTTCGCGTGATTCCGCTTCGCGGGCGCAAAAATTCTTTAAATGTTGGCGTGACGGCCGCTGTGGCAGGCTTTGAATGGATGAGGCAATGGCGAGCGAAAAAATAGAACTGACTCCCATTGGGCATTTTAGAAGCTCACAGGTGCATCCCTATGAAGCCGGTAGACAACCAGATGCACATCACGCCAAGGGCGTGATTGAGCTTTCAGCTGGACAGAATTTCGAGCAGGCCCTCGAAGGCCTTGAGGGCTGTAAAAAAATATGGGTGATTTTTACGTTTCATCGCAACGACCACTGGAACCCCATGGTGCTGCCGCCTCGCGGGCGCAGTACCAAGATAGGCGTTTTTGCGACACGCTCCCCTTACAGACCCAATCCTGTGGGGATGAGCTGTGTCGATTTGGTTTCGATTGATAAATTGAAAATCGAGATTGCCGGTGCTGATATCCTGGATGGCTCCCCGATTTTGGACATCAAACCTTATGTTGCATATGCTGATGCCTTTCCTGGTGTCGAGCCGGAATGGCTGAATGAAGCCGAAAAACACGACGTGGAATTTTCAGTGAGTGCCGAGAAAGCTTTGGTTTATCTGGAGGCCAAAGGCCTTGAAAATTTACGTGGATTTTTTCAACATCAATTGGAATTTGAACCCACGAATTCAAAAAAGAAACGCGTGAAAGCTTTGACTGAGAATGAATTCGTAATTGCATATCGCACTTGGCGCGGTGTTTTTACTTTGGCAGAGAAAAAAATCACCGTCGTTCGAATTGAAAGTGGTTATTCCGAACAGGATTTAAAAAATCCTGAAGACACCTATCAGGACAAAGAATTGCATCGTGAGTTTTTAAAGCAGCATTTTTGAAAAGAAAAAGCCGGGTCTCCCCGGCTTTATTTTTTACTTTTTGTGTTTTGCTTTCACATTTTCGATTTTATCTTTGCAGGCTTGAGAAACTTCGTCTTGGTGATCTTTCATACAAGACATCATCGCGCCTTTACCTGGTTTTACGTCGCCGCAGAATTTTTCAGCGTCTTCGTGGCAGGCCGCATGGACACCCTTCATGGCTTTTTTCATGTCTGCCATTTTTGCTTTACACTCTTTGGATACTTTCTTGCGGTTATCTTTCATACACTTACGCATCTCTTTGCCCGGATTCACTCCTGGACACAAAAGATCCATATCTTTTGCGCAAGGGCCCATTCTGATTGCGCCTGAAGCGGGTTCAGATGGAGAGGGTGTTGTAGTTGGCGCCGTGGTTTCAGGCGTTTGTGCAAAAGAGACTGTAGTCAAAGTAGTCGTCATGGCGAAAGCACAAAGTGCGATCAAAGATTTCATTCATTCCTCCTGTTGATTGAACATATAAATCATAGCGGGTGAACGTATGATTGCAAATGATCTGTGTACTAAAACAGATGCTTTGCCCCCATCGCGAGGGATGCGAAAAAACTAACGACGACACCACACCACAGATAACTAAAAAGTGTGAAAAGTCCGTCCTTTTCAAGGTACCCGATTGCACACAGGACGATAGCAATAGCAGGAACCGTGTTTGAAAAAGGAATCGGTAATGGGAGCGCCAACAGAACGGCATTCACAGCCAAGACCAAGAAATTCAGCAGACGAAAGAAATGCATGTCATGCAAAAAAGGCATACGCTTTTTTACGATCTTGGCGACATAGGTCCATACTTTTTCGGCATGGTTGCTGATTCTTAAAATCGTGTGCGCTGAAATTTTAACATTCTCCCAACGGCGCGGAAGCCATGGTGGCTTTCTTAAGAATAGAAAAAACGAAACCAGAATGATCAATCCCCCTGAGATAGTGGAAAGGCCTGGTACGGGAATGGGAAATAGATACGGCAAACACAGCACAAGTAAAATCATGCCGTGGCCCTCCTCGCCCAGAAGACTGAATACTTTTTTTAGCGAGAGGTCACCATGGCCCGCCTCTTCCTGCAAAAGATCCATGGCGGCAATAAACTCACTTTTCAATCTTGCCTTCCTTTCAACCTGTTTCATAAAATAGTCGAAGTTGACTTATATTCTAAAGGACCGGCTATGGATTGGAAGATTTTTGCGAGCACATTCATCACTATTTTTCTGGCAGAAATGGGCGACAAAACTCAGTTCGCAGCACTCGCTGCGTCTAGCCAGACGAAATCAACCATGACGGTTTTAATCGCGGTGGTATTGGCTCTTGGTTTAGCTGGCGCATTGGGCGTGATCTTTGGACGCTATCTTGGACAAATGTTAAATCCGCAGATTATGAAATACGTTTCGGGGACTTTATTTATTCTCGTGGGTATTTGGGTTTTAACTGCCAAAAGTTAAAGGTCGTCAAACGACAGTGATTTTTTTGCGTACTAACATCTGATAACCCACAAACACGCGTTATGTAACATTAGCATTCGACAATAAAAAAAGGAGCCTCGAGGGGCTCCTTTTTTATTTTCGACTTCGGTCAGAAGATCGCAACTAGATAGTAGCGATCAATTGAGCGATCAACAAAGATACGACAGACATAACTTTGATCAAGATCGCGATACCAGGACCAGAAGTATCTTTGAACGGGTCACCTACAGTGTCACCAACAACTGCCGCCTTGTGAGCGTCAGAACCTTTTGGATGACCTGGCAATCCACCTTTTTCGATGAATTTCTTAGCGTTATCCCATGCACCACCAGCGTTCGCCATGTACAGAGACAAAGTCGCGCCCACTGCCAAACCACCAGCAAGAAGACCTGCTAGAGCTTGAGGTCCCAACAAGAAACCAACTGCTACAGGAGCAAGGATAGCGATCATACCTGGCAAGATCATTTCGAACAACGCTGCTTGAGTCGCGATGTCTACGATACGTGCCGGTTGTGGTTCAGCTTTACCTTCGCGAAGACCTGGGATCTCTTTGAATTGGCGAGCAATTTCAACCACGATTTTTTGAGCTGCTTTACCAACCGCAGTCATAGTTGTTGAACCAACTAGGAACGGAAGGATGGAACCGATCAAAATACCGATCAATACACCTGAAGAAGTAAGATCCAAAGACATTGCTTGCAAACCTTTTTGCAAACGGATGTGGTTCACTTCCATGTTGAATGCAGAGAATAGAGCAAGAACTGTTAGAATCGCAGAACCGATCGCGAAACCCTTACCGATAGCTGCAGTTGTGTTACCAACAGCATCCAATTCGTCAGTGATGTCACGAACGTTTTTACCAAGACCAGACATCTCAGAGATACCACCCGCATTATCGGCGATAGGTCCGTAAGCATCTACAGTCATTACAACTGCAGTACCAGCGAGCATACCAACTGCTGCGATAGCGATACCATATAGACCCAAAGCGTGGTCAGCGATGTACGCTGCTGCCACAACGATCAACATTGGAATAGCAGTCGATTCCATACCTACTGCCAAACCACGGATCACACCAGTACCGGCACCAGTCAAAGCTGCTTCAGCAACCAGACGGATTGGACGATGAGCTGTGTAGTACTCAGTGATAAGACCAATCAAAGCACCACCGAATGCACCTGCTGCCAAAGCCACAGTTACTGCTTGAGAGATACCGAACATTGGAAGAATGATCGCTGCTGCGATCGTCAACAAGATTGGAGGTACGATCAAAGCATTACGAAGTACAGTCGCTGGCTTGCCGTTTTTGAACGCACGAGCCAAGAAAATCACAACGATAGAAATGATCATTCCAAGACCAGAAAGAACCAGAGGCAAAGCCACGCCCGCACCGCGAACAACAGCTGCATCAGAAGCATCAGTCAAAAGTTTGCTCAAACCTTCTGCCGGGATTGTCAAAGCAATCGCCATTGCAGAAACGATCGCCGCAACCATTGATTCATAGATGTCTGCGCCCATACCCGCAACGTCACCCACGTTGTCACCAACGTTGTCGGCGATAACGCCTGGGTTACGAGGGTCGTCTTCAGGAATGTTTTCTACAACTTTACCAGCGATATCTGCACCTACGTCAGCCGCTTTAGTGTAGATACCACCACCGATACGCGCGAAAAGTGCGATAGAAGAAGCACCTACTGCGAACGAGTGAAGAATCGTACCAACGATTTCAGTTTGATCTTTGAACATCATGTAAATAACGCCCAAACCGATCAAGGCAAGACCTGCTACGGAAAGACCCATAACAGCGCCACCATCCAACGCCACAAGAAGAGCTGCTGGTTTAGAACCAGTTGCCGCCGCTTGAGTCGTACGAACGTTTGCGTAAGTCGCAGCTTTCATACCGAAGAAGCCCGCAAGCAAAGACAAGAATGCACCCAGGATGAATGATCCTGCCGCGATACCGCCCAATGCGAACCATAGAACCAAGCCTACGACGATAGCGTAGACGAAAAGAACCTTGTACTCACGCACAAGGAAAGCCATCGCACCTTCACGCACGTAGCCCGCGATACGATTCATAGTTTCATTGCCAGTCGGTTGTGCCTTCACGCGAAGGTACAGAACTACTGCCAACACCAAACCAATAACCCCAGCGATCGCTGGAGACATTAGCAAGTTATTACTAAACATTGTTGCACTCCATGTTTGATTTCTCGTTTAAATTACGAAGACTTAGGGATAATCAAAACATTGCATCCAGTCAACGAAGTGAATTTCGCGGATTCGCTTTTTCAGGCTCACTGCGTTAGGGGGAGCACGGACAAAGAGTGTCCGTGCCATTTAGAGGTTGGGCGCGATGAAAGCGAAGAAGGCTCCGATCAAAAATATGATCACAGAGATCGCATAAACTCGAGCTGAGAACTTTCTGCCCGTTATGCAGGCATCCCGGAGTTCAGGATCGATGGGACAAGGAGCGTTGCGGTTAAACCACATCCACAATCCGTTTGCGGAAAGCATGATTGCCGCAAAAATGAACACTTCAACTTTATGTTCGGAAATCCAGATCAGCCCAGGCACTTTTGTCGCAACACCAGCCAGAACAGCTCCCAAGCCAAGACTTACAAATAAAGCAGGAAGAGCACAGCATACCAGCGTTCCCGCGGAACTAAATAAAGTCAGATAAGTTAAAAAACTATTTTTTGTCGAAGCTAGCTTCATAGCCCGCATCCTTTAACAGTGTTTCGATTTTTTCGTGGGTGAGTTTTTTGCCTTCGTTATAAGTCAGCTTCACGAACTTCTTCTCAAGGCTTACTTCAACTTTCGACACTTCGGGTTGCTCTTGGAATTTTTTTGTAATTCCTTGCGCACAGAAAGAGCACACCATGCCTTTAACGCCTACAGTTTCAGTTTCAGCCGCGAAGGCATTCATTGAAAACAAAAGTGACAGAACAAAAATCAACGACTTCATAAAATCTCCCTTTAAAAATGAACCATATAGTTAAATGCCCAATTTCCGTTAAAGCCTGCACCTAACTCAACCAGAACATTGCGGTAAAAAAGACGGATGAACTGTGTGAGCTCCACACCCGTATCATTTTGTTTATCAGCCTGAAGAATAAACCAAGCATTGATATCGTTATAATCAGCCAAGTACGGAGCAACACCTGCACGCAGTTTCATCATTTCAAAATCAGGTCTTAATTGGGGTTCTGAGTGATCACGAAAAAATCTTCCGTAAGAAGCAGCGGTGTAGTATTTACGCGACTCCCAATCAAGATCAATGGAAGCGTAGCCCACACCTTTACTTTGATCATAGGATTTCTCGGTGCCGTAACCGGCACTCAGATAGATGTTTCCCTGGGAATCCTCGTTATTCCAGCGTTTTGCGAGATAATTAATTCGTGGCAAGGTATAGCTGACATCTTCGACTTTGAAATAATACAGACCAGCTGCAAGATACGACTGAAAAGAATAAGTCAGTAGCAACTCGTTTTCACCGGGTTTATTATAAGACATCAGAGACGTAGCCCCTTGGTAGGACACAGGATGGGCCTGCACTTGCGTGCTGAAGCTTGTGATGAGTATCAAAAATAAAGTGAGCATCTTCATACTTGTTTGTTCCTTCATACGCTATTAGGATGGGGGCAGAGGCTTTGTGACAAAGTGATAGAAAAAAAGTTGGAAGACCAAACAGACGAAGAACTTTTAATCTCCCTTGCAGAGGGAGAAACCAAGGCATTGGATTATCTCTATACGAGACATTCCGGGCGCGTTTTATCTTATATTAAGAAGCGTGGTCTTTCTGCAGAACGCGCGGACGATGTATTACAAATCGTTTTTATGCAGGTCTTTCGTAAAAAACACCTCTATGACCCGAAACACCAGGCTCTGGCCTGGATCTATGTCATCACTCGAAGTGAGCTCAAAGACTATAGAAATCGTGAAATCAAAAACCACCTCGAATGGGACGATAAGATGTCACAAAGTGACGACTCGGCTCCTAATGTTGAGCATGAGGAAGAGGCTGCGGTTTTGCTAAAGGAACTGGGTCCTCGGGAGCAAGAGGCCTTACGGTTGAGGTATCTGGATGAGCTGGAATACGAAGAGATGGCTCGACGTATGAAAACCTCTAACAGCAATATCCGCCAACTGGTCAGCCGCGCTTTGAAAGCCTTAAGGAGAAATAACAATGAAAGACATTAAAAATGATTTTGAGTCTTTTAAAAACGATGCGGGTGAAACTGCGGGTTCTTCTTTTGTCTTAAATAAAATTCGTGCGGAAATTTCTGCTTCTGCTCCGAAAACATCTTCGGTGGCTTTGAAACTTGGCGGGATTCACTTGGTGAGTTCATTCTTTACTTTGATGGCGTGTCCTCAATTTGGGACTCGCTTGTTTTTTTCGGGCGAGGGCTTGATGGATGTTTTCATGAAGATCTCCCCGGCTTTTTGCCAAGCATTTTGTGGAGCCTTTTATTTGGCTGTGACTTTTATAATGGCAAGAGTGCTTTTGAAATATGATGAGTGGTTGGTATTGATGCGTTCTCGCGTGCTCACGATTGGCTCTGTGGCGTTATTGTCTTTAGGGGCTTTCGCTATGCTGGCTCGTGGAATTTCATTTGAAGCGGGCTTATTGTGGGTGTTTGGCGCTGTGGTGGCAGCAGAAATGGCTTCTGCTTCGCGCATGACTCTTAGAAAGCTTATTCCTTTTAAAAATTAAGTCACCGCGTTTCGGATTTCGAAAATACCTGTTACCCATAAATTGCTGATTACCGTGTGTCTAAAATTGCACATGTCTTATCCCCTATTGTCTTTACTTGGGGAATATTTATGTATATACATAAATCAGGGATGCTATTTCAGTGGGATCCCGACAAAAGCATTAAGAACATTCAAAAGCATGGAATTGATTTTAGTGAGGCTGGCACAATTTGGCTGGATAACTACATCCTCACTGACATTGATCAAAAGCACTCTGCCTTGGAGAGTCGATTTATCGCTATCGGAATGTCCATTAATGATCGACTGATTACCGTCGTCTTTACTGCTAGGAGTTCAACTTATGAAGAAAAAGAAATCCAATACTGTCGTATTATCAATGCACGAAGTGCTAACGCGGGCGAAAAAAGTCGGTATAGGGAGAATCGTCAAAGACTCCGAGATTGACTACTCGGACATCCCAGCACTTACCGATGAACAACTAAAGAAGCTAAAACCACTAGGGCGTCCGTTGATTTCCGGATTCCCCAGGAAGGCTATTTCTATCCGCATTGATGAAGACGTTCTTAGTAAAATTAAAAAGAAAGCTAAGAAACAGGGAATTCCTTACCAGAGCCTTATTAACGACATCTTGAAAAAAGCTGTTTAAGTGTGTCTCTACTTAAAGTTTCAATTTAATCTCTAAGGGGAAGTGATCAGAGCTAATAACGGAGCTATGCACTTCTGCTTTTAGAACTTCAAAGCCTCGGACAAAGACGTGATCTAGTTTCAACAGGCGTCCGTCGTTTTCTAAATCGATATGTTCTAAGCCTAAATCTCGGAAAATACTTTTCATGATCAGATGGCGTTTTACATTCCAAGTGTTGAAATCTCCGGCGAGCACCACGGGGCCATCGAATTTTGCGATGCGCTCGGCGATTTCGTAAAGAGATGTTGTGAAAGCACCCGTCGTTACGAAATTTAAGACATGGGTGCAGACAACTAAGATTTTTTTTCCTTCAAAATCATACTCACTAAAAAGGGTAAGTTTCGGCGTCAGCCAAAAAAACTCTCTCGAACTTGAACGAATAAAATCCACAGCACTCGGAGTGTATTTCGATCCGATCGCAACGCCGGTGCTGTTTTGATTTTTCTTATAGTGAAAACTTTGGGCCAAATGCCACTCGTAAGTGGAAAAGTCCTTGGTCCATAAAAGCGGCATCTTGTTATCGACAAGGGCCTCTTGCAGCATGATAAAGTCTTTACCGCTACCGTGTTTACGAAAATCATTTTCAAAGATCTTCGCGCCCTGCCCCTTATACACATTCCAGACAAAGATGTTTAACTCCGACGTGGGAGCCAGCAGCTGGCCGGCCTCCCCGATCTTCATTAAAACTTTCTCCATATCTGGAATTTTAAAAGGAACCATAGACTCCTTATTTCACTCGCGCCAAGTATTTTTCATCCACTTCGTGGACTTTCAACGCCTGAGATTCAGTGCGCTCCTGTTCTGCAAGAAGCGTTGAAAGATAGCGCTCGGTTGTACTTGGTATGATGACCACGATATTTTTACCGCGGTTTTCTTCTTTAGCGGCCTGACGAAGACCTGCTAGGATCGCCGCCCCTGAAGAGATACCTACCGGAATGCCTTCAGTTTTAATCACTTCACGAGCCATCTTCATGGACTCTTCAGAAGATACTTGTTCAACACCGTCAACCACAGAGCGATCCATCACGGATGGAATGAAGCCCGCTCCCAAACCTTGAATTTTATGAGGGCCGGGCTTACCGCCGGATAGGACGGGGCTTTCTGTGGGCTCCACTGCGATCATTTTTACAGAGGGCTTTTTTGCTTTCAATACTCTGCCGACACCTGTGATAGTTCCCGATGTTCCGACCCCACTGATGACCATGTCGACTTGGCCGTCAGTATCTTGCCAGATTTCCAAGGCTGTTGTTTCAGCGTGGACTGCTGGATTCGCAGGATTATCGAATTGACCTGCCATCCAGGAATTTTTATTGGCCTCATGAAGTTCCATGGCTTTTGCGATGGCGCCTTTCATGCCCAATGGACCTGGTGTCAGGATGATTTTTGCTCCCAACATCAAAAGCAAGGTTCTGCGTTCTTGGGACATTGTTTCTGGCATTGTCAGAGTAATGGAATAACCTTTTGCAGCTGCGACGAAGGCAAGTGCAATACCCGTATTACCACTTGTGGGCTCGATGATCTCCATGCCTTTTTTTAGTTTGCCTTGAAGTTCGGCGGTTTCAATCATCGCCAGACCGATGCGGTCTTTTACCGAAGCAAGTGGATTAAAAAACTCGAGTTTTAAAAGAAGTTTTCCGGGCAGATCTTTACCCAGGCGTTGCATTTGTACGAGCGGGGTTTTTCCGATGGTTTTGGTGATATCTGAATAGATTCTCATTGCTGAAATGTCCTTTTTTGTTGGTCTCCTCGGACTGGAGAGTAGATGTCCATTCTACTCCTGGTTTGGAGGTGTTTCTAGGGAAGATTCGGGGGTCTGGGGAGTTTTTGCGCTCGTAAGGTTTATTTGGGTTTGGGCGAGCACGGATGTCGAGTTTTTAGACAGGTTGTCGCTCGGCATTTTTATTGCGGACCTTGTGGTAACTTTCATTTCCGCTGCGGTTCCTCACCGCATTCCAGGATGCCGCCAAATTGCTCCAATCCCTCGGCCCCTGTCTAAAACTCAGACAACCTTAGTAGATATTTCTGGCACTTGCTTTGAGACCGCCTGCAAACTGATTTTCGGTTATAAAGAATGTGATTTTTTATTCTAGCCCGTGGTGGGTGGAGTCTTTTTATGCCGATTTCGATGCGAAATATTTTGATCATTGGATTGTGTGTTTCCTTGGGCGCTTGTGCGTTTAAGAAGGAAGATGCTGAGGATAAACAACGTCAAGACTTGGCTGACGACGTCGCTAAGAAAATTCAAGAGGATCAGAAGAATTCGGTTGTGGAGCTTAAGGAATCTACTGTTCCGGTTACTTTTGAAGAGAAGGATCTTGGCGACTACGAATTCAAAATTCAGTGGCCCGATTCTATTGGGTCGGTTGAAATTTATCTGAACAATCAATACCAGGAAACGGTTACTGGAAAAAACTATTTCAAAAGAATCGTTTCACAAGGTGAACAGATCTCTTATCGAATCAGAGCATATGCATCAATAGCAAACGGCGGAGTTTTAATCGGAGAATACGAAAATATCGCCACCGCCCCCGTTGATTTGCTAGTTTATAATAGTCGGTCTCTAAATGCCGATCTAAAAATGTTGAATGTCAACCGCGCGTACTTCCGAACTGATACTAAAATTATCACAAACGGCTTTGATCTCACGATTATAGCTCGTACTTTAATTGTAGAAGACGTGGTGGGGACCCAAAATGGCAAGCCAGGTCAATATTCTCAAATAGTCACACATCCTACACATGAGCCTTCCAAAACAAATAGAAGCTCAAACATCAAAATCAAAGCCGATCGTGCCATCGGAAAACTTCAAATCGCGATGATTGGAAAAGATGGACACAATGGAAAAGACGGCAACGACTATGCTGTTGAACAGGGATTATCTCTATTGTCTCCCCGTGCTGCTGATGGAGCAAAAGGTGCGGATGGCATAATTGAGCGCGGTCAAAGCTGTGCTGGCAAAAAAAATCCTGATACTTGCGTTAACACAGGTGATAAATGCAAAGCTAAACCTACAAATGGAACCAATGGCGCAGATGGTGCTAATGGCTTCCCAGGGCAGGACGGCGAAAATGGTGGCGATGCTGGATTTGTTAAAATCGAAGTCACTGATGATTCTGAGTTCTTTTTAGAAATCTATCAAAAACCTGGCAAAGGTGGCCTTGGCGGCAAAGGATCAGCTGGTCAACTTGGTGGAAAAGGTGGCGCTCCTGGAAATCGACCATCTGCCTGCACTGAGGGTGCGGCAGCTGGAAGCGATGGCAAAAATGGCGCTCCGGGGGCTGACGGCAAAAATGGAGCCGACGGCAGAGCCATCATCCTTGAAACCAAAGTCAGAAACCAACGAGTCATTTAACCCTATACGCACCTCGACAAGACTTTTCCGTTCAGATTTGATTCAATCGAGCCCTTATTGAGGGCTTTATGGCATTGAAGTTTGGGACAAGTGGTGTTCGTGGATTGGTTACTGAGTTTACTGATAGAGAAGCGTACCTTTTGACGTGCGCTTTTTTAAAGCATGCTGACCTCGTCTCCCCTTCTCAAACTGTGGCTGTTGGAATGGATTTGCGCGAGAGCAGTCCAAAGATCACGGCCGCTGTTCAAAAAGCTCTTCAAGATCATAACAAGACCGTTCAGTATTGCGGTGTTTTGCCGACGCCTGCACTAGCGTATTTTTCTGCAGAAAAAGGGTCGATGGCTGTGATGATTACCGGGAGTCATATTCCTGCCGATCGCAATGGGATCAAGTTTTATCTGACTTCTGGTGAAACACTGAAAAGTGATGATGAGAAGATTTTTAACAACTACGAAAACTTGCAAAAAGAGAACTATAAAAAGGAACTCTTTAACGACAAAGGTGAGTTCCTTCAAAGCACAACCCCCAAATCTTTAGATTGCTCCAAAGAAGCAGGTGATCTTTTCATTCAGCGCTATGTTAATGCATTCGCGGATACCTCGTTTAGCGGCATGAAAGTGCTTTTTTACGAACACTCGTCTGCGGCTCGTGACATATTCACCGCTATTTTAGAAAAACTGGGCGCGCAGGTCATTCGCTTAGGTTACAGTGATAAATTTGTCCCAGTGGATACTGAGGCCGTTGAATCCTTGGATCTTTTCAGCAAATGGATCAAAGAAAATAATGCTGATATTTTGGTAAGTACCGACGGAGATGGTGACCGTCCTCTCGTGATTGATAACCAGGGCCGTTTGGTACAAGGTGATAAGCTTGGAATTATTTGTTCTGAGTTTTTAGCTATCGATGCTGTTGCTTTACCTATCAGCTGCAACTCTGGAATTTCCGGCATCTCTAGTTTTAAGAAAATTAATTTTACAAAAATTGGCTCACCTTACGTGGTGGAAGCTTTGAATAACCTGATGAAGGAATTTAAGTCTGTCGCGGGGTTTGAAGCCAACGGCGGATTTATTCTTGCGACACCTGTTCAGCGCGCTAGTGTTTTGAAACCACTTCCAACAAGGGATTCAGTTTTACCAGCACTTGCAATCATCGCTTCTGCTAAAAAGCACAACTGCAGCGTGGCCAGTGTGGTTGATAAACTTCCCAACAGATTCACCTCAAGTGTGCTCGCTAAAAACTGTCCGCTGGAGAAAAGTCAAAAGATACTCCAAACAGCCGGAGCTGCACCTGAAGATTTTGTGAACAAAATAATCCCCGGCTCAAAGATTCAGTCGATTAACACTCAAGATGGACTGCGTATGACTACAGATAAAAATAAGGTGATTCACCTGCGTCCTTCAGGGAATGCGCCAGAGTTTCGATGTTATACGGAATCTGATTCGCAGAAAGATGCTGATCTTTTAGGTGCGGCTGCGCTTGAAAAGATCTTGGCGATGATTCAGGGCTAAGGTCGCCAACGCGACACCTTCGCTAGGCAATTGTAACAATATCGCAATTAGACATTTTAATCCCTTGCCGTAAGAATTTACGATCGAGGACTAATTTAATGAGCAAAAATCCATTTCAGAATCTTGCACAAATAGACTCTCGTATTAAATGGCTGGCATTTGCTTTGATCCTTTTTGTATTCGGCAAAAGTTGGGAACCTGGCGTTGGGCTCGATAGTGCGACTTATGGATCTATCGCGCTGGATATTCTTCACAACGGCACGTGGTTTAATCCAAAACTTGCACCGCAGATTTTTGATCCTTTTGTTGAACACCCGTATTTGGCGCTTTGGCTTGACGCCTTCTCGCTAAAGCTATGGGGATCAACAGCTTTGGGGATTCATTTTACGGCATCGGTGTTAGGCATCCTGGGTGTCATTGCTTTCTTCTGCGCCATTCGCAGGCTCATTGACGAAAATACGGCGTTGTTAGCAACGATACTTTTAATGACCATCAACGTGTTCATGAACTTTATGTCCAGTGGTTGGCTCGATATGCCGATGGTTGCGTTCATGTTAATTGGATTTTATTTTTCAAGCAGAATTTCAGACGGCGATGATCTGATCATAGTTTTCCTGACTGGACTTTTTTTAAGTTTTGCGGTTCTTACGAAGGGCGCTGCCGCGGTAGGAATTTTTCCGATTCTGTTATTTACTGCTTCTCGATGTCATTGGCGTTGGCGTCCGCTGTTGGTTTTGAGTGTGGGACTGATCGCACCAATTGCCGCCTTTTCAATGGCTCATTATGAATCGCAAGGTTTTTTCTTTTGGAAGGAGTACTTTCACAAGCAATTTGTTATTCATAACGATCCTCGCGAAGCCAGTCCCGATTCCGTTGGATGGACCTGGTATATCCAGGACGCTGTATCCCACGCACACTTAGTTGCACTGCTGTTTATTCCTGGCTTGGTTATGCTTTGGAAAAGAAATTTTCGTTGGCTCGCATTCGTCGCAGCATTTGAATTTTTAATTCACCTTGCCGTCTACGCATTCAGTATACGTCAGAACCGACAATACTTACTGCCAATCTTTCCGTGGTTCGCATTAGCCGCGGGATTTCTTATCTCTCTTCGCTGGAAGCTCAATGCGGAAAAGTGGTCAAAAGGTCTTTTCTATTTAAGTGTCATTTATTTCTTTACGGTTTCCGTTCTGCCCGTTACGGTTCACTCGATGAGTGGTGCGGAGTTTTACGCGTTCACTTCCGTGATAAAGAACTCGCCCATTAAAAATGTCTATTTTGAGGTCACTGAAGAAGAAAAAGCGACTGGTGAGCTAAGAAGCTCTTATTTTACCTGGTATTGGCAAATTGTACCGGTGATGTTTACCACTCCCGAATTACCTCGGGTGATTTTATCACTTACAAACAGCGACGCGATCTTATTGGCGCTTAATGGCGCGAACAATCACTACCTGCAGACACCTGAACTGGTTTGCGCCTGGAATGACGCTTGGATTCTAATTTCCACTAGGGAAAACTGCTCAAGTGTGGACCGAAAATTCAGAAAAGTGCCGACCAATTAAGCAGATTGCTATTGCGAGAATCCTGGACACGATCAATTGACAATCCCGGACGCGCCCTCCAGAATTTATCGCGGAGGGTTTATACTCATGAGCAACAAGTTAATCGCAGGACTACTTCTTTCTGCTTCTCTATTTTCAACTTCTTATGCCCGTGCGGAATATGCATTGGGTGCAATGATCGGTGATCCGATCGGTTTTTCCGGTCGCATGTCTTTGAATGATCAAAATTCAGTGGATGCATTCCTCGGAGCATCTGGCGGCACATACCGTGGCTTGCAACTTCACTCAACTTTCTTGTTTGATAAATTCCAATCTTGGGAAATGGCTAAAGAAGGCCCGATGAACCTTTACTTGGGTATTGGTGCTCGCATGATCTTTATCAACGATGGTAAATACGATGGGGATGTCGCTTTTGGACCTCGCGCACCGGTCGGTATGACTTATATGTGGGCGGATCCTAAGGTTGAGTTTTTTGCCGAGGCGGCTTTGGTTCTGGATGTGTCTCCGAAAGTGGATGCGGATCTGGATATTGGGGCTGGGGCGAGATTTAGATTTTAAATATTAGTTTGATGGGAAAGACGAAAATACTATACGTGTCTTCGTCTTCCTCCTTGGGCAACAAGCTTTCTTAACAAAAAAATCCAATTTCATCCTCAAACGCGTCACGTTCCACCGGTAAAGACGCCGTCGTCAAATATCAAACAAACACCTTCTAGTTTTATAAACATCACATAGTTTTCTTTTTACTTAATTTTTAGGTTCTGGAAATTTAAGTAAAAAAAAGGATGTTTATGAAAAAGTATATTGTTCTGTCGTTGATCGCAATTTCTGCCTTAGGCTTCACACATAAAAATGATTTAAAAACAATGGGTTTAAGATTTGTTGCACCAGGGGTCGAAGATAAAACTAAAATTTTAAATCCTGAAGAAGGCGAAATCGTCTATGAATCCAATGCCTCCGGAGACAAAAGGTTTTACGGAAGAACAAACAACACCTGGGAACCGCTTTCATCAGTTGCGTCCCTTATACCTGCTGGTGTGATTTTGCCATTCGGGGGCTCAACTGCTCCAGGCGGATATTATTTGGCGGATGGATCAGCATACCCAATTGCAGGAAATGAAGATCTTCATGCAGCCATTGGAACTTCGTTTGGCGATGGCACAAAAACTCCCACGGGAGCTTCGACAGGATATACACCTGGACAGGCTTTCAATGTACCTGACATGCGTGGCCGTTTCATGCGTGGTGTAGCTGGCTCGTCGACTCTAGATCCAGATAAGACATCAAGAGAATCTATGATCACAGGCGGCAACGGAAACACTGGAAATATGGTAGGTTCAGCGCAAGGCGATCTACTTAAGACCCACTTCCATTCAACGCAAGCAACCATTAACTACGGTGGCAGCGGCTCTTGGAACTTTACAGGGGGACCTCTTGGTCAAAGCTATGTTACGGGATCAACAGGCGGACAAGAGACACGTCCAGTAAACCTAAACGTTAATTATATCATCAAAAGGTAAGCAACGTTTCAGTCGATTAAGGAGTGAATGGCAATCCACTCTCTCCTTAATTATCGTGCCATTCGTTAATACAAAACATTTAATTCAGTGTCCGCACTCAACGGTTGCAACGAGACTAAATGGCCATGTTGATGGGGCGCGCCACTGCATACCCTTGAACTGTACCTAATTTATATTAAGATTTGTCCTATGTTATTTCTTGTTTTCGGGCCATTTGTTGTATCTATGCTAATTGCTTCCTTTTCAATTCCAGCCATAATTAAGGTTGCCGATTTGAAACACCTAATGGACGAACCTGACTCAGACAGAAAACTTCATTCCAACAGAACTCCCACTCTTGGTGGAATTGCTATTTTTGCCGGAACTTTATTTTCATTCTCCGCTTTTACTGACTACCTTTCGACATCTGAAGTTAAGTTTATGATTCCGGCATTAGTTCTTTTGTTCTTCGCTGGAATGAAAGATGACATTCTGATTTTAAGTCCGTTCAAAAAACTTGGAACACAAATATTTTGCGCCATGCTAATCACAATATTGGGCGATTTGCGACTAACCAGTCTTTGGGGAATGTTCGGAATTTCGGAAATAGCGCCTCTTGTTGGTATCACATTAAGCTCACTAGTAATTGTCGCACTTATCAATGCATTCAATTTAATTGATGGAGTAGATGGGCTCGCAGGAGGCCTCGGCATAATTGCAGCGATATTTTTTGGAATTTGGTTCACTATCGCGTCCTCTCCGACGATGACAATTCTCTCATTTTCATTGGCTGGATCACTGTTAGGCTTCTTGATTTATAATTTTAGAAAAGCAAAAATCTTTATGGGCGATACCGGATCTATGATTCTTGGATTTATTATTGCCATTCTGGCACTTCGCTTTATCGAGGCGAATCGAATTCCAGGATTTGAAACTTCACCTTATTACATTAAAGCGGCGCCAGGAGTGGCCGTTGCGGCCGTGATTATTCCGCTACTTGATATGGTTCGTGTTTTCTTTTTCAGAATTTTAAGAAAAAGAAGTCCATTTACTGCGGATCGAAATCATATTCACCATGCTCTTCTCGACCTAAAGATGTCCCATGTAAAAATATCTTTAATTCTTTATACCGCATCAATTTTTGCAATCGCATTGAGTCTATTATTGCGTCAAATGCGCTCCATGGATTTGGTTATTATCCTGATAGTTACTTTTATGACTATTAAAGTCGCGACATTACGCTATCGCACCCGTTGTTGTGCTAAAAGAAAAACGGCGACTAAATAAGCCTGACAATGACATGGAGAAGTCTGCAATCATACTCAGTTTACCATTTTATTGTTTTAAATATTCATTAATAAGCTTTAAACATTTGAACGACTAAGCCTCAACACGGACAGCATAATTTTGACTAAAGAACATACTTCCAACATAAATATTTGCGTAGTTATTCCAACTTACAAGTGTAAGGCACATATTTTAAATGTTATTAAAAAGATGAGTCCCTTACCTTCGAAAATTTTCATCGTTGATGATTGTTGCCCCGATGAAACTGGAAAGTATGTAGTAGAAAACAACCGCGACTCGCGAGTTGAAGTTCTTTTTCACAAGCAAAATGGTGGAGTGGGCGCTGCCATGAAAACTGGCTTTGAAAAAGCAATTTCACAAAATTTTGATATAATCGTGAAAATGGATGGTGATGATCAAATGGATTCAAAATACTTAGAATCCCTACTGTCTCCGATTATAAAAGGTGGCTATGACTACACAAAGGGCAATCGCTTCTATCACCCTGAAACCGTTTTCAAAATGCCTCTACTGAGAATCATTGGAAATTCATTTCTAAGTTTCATGAGTAAGTTTTCCAGCGGATATTACTCCGTTTTCGATCCAACCAATGGTTACATTGCAATTAAACGCCAGGCTCTCGAACAGCTGCAATACCAAAAACTCAAAAGCAATTACTTTTTTGAGTCAGACCTCTTGTTCCGACTCAATTTAATTGGAGCCAAGGTTAAAGACGTTCCAATGCCTCCCATTTACAACAATGAGAAGAGCAATCTAAACGAAATGAAAGTCATTCCTCTATTTTTGAAATCACACCTTAAGAATTACCTTAAGAGATTATCTTACAGCTACTTCTTGAGGGAATTTTCAATTGGAACTGTGTATCTGTTATTTGGAGTAGCCTCTCTAACGTTTGGATCATTGTGGAGTCTATATTTCTGGATAAACAATGCACCCGCGCATATACCAACCCCCACAGGCACCATAATGGTTGGAGTACTCTCAGTGTTCATAGGCGTTCACTCGATTTCATCATTTTTAGCATATGATGTGGCCCGGGAGCCAAAATAATGGTTGGCGTATTAATTCTTTTTTCTCTGATTCTGTTTCAATGCATTTTTCAAAATTCAAAAAGCAAGATTCAAGCCGTATGCTTAGTGATGACCCTAATAACTTTAGGACTATTCTACTCTTCCTGTTTTGAAGTCTTGAACCAATTCAAAATTTTTCTTTATCTTATTTGCTTCATTCCATTTGGCTATTTCATCATTCGCTACAACAAAATTAAGAAAAACCTATTTGAGGTCGAAGATTTCATATTACTTGGCACTGCTATTCTTTTTGTCGGCGCCTCATCTGGAATGACCTTACACCTCTGGGACGAATTTAGCCATTGGGGCCTGGTAGAGACCTTTATAAAAACTTATCACGCAATTCCAAAAGATGGAAATATCGTGAACTTCCCCAGCTATTATATGGGAATGAGCCTCTGGATCGATTTCTTAAGTTGGCCAGGATCAATAAATCAATCCGAATGGTATGCAGCCAGTTTAATTATAAGTTTGATACCAATTTGGATTTTCTTGAAAGTTCTTAAAATTGATTCGCATCTAAGTAAAAAAGAACAAATTATTTCCTGCTTCACTGTTCTTTTGACTTTTATTGCATTAATCCACATCACGAAACAGAATCTTTTTGCCCTTTATGTCGACATCAACATGGCATCTTTTTTATGCCTGGGTTTTATAGCCTATACTGTTAAAGACTATAGAACTTCTTTGGCCCTTTTATTGATGCAATCAATACTGCTCGTAGTTTCAAAACATATTGGTGTAGTTTTTGCGTTCACGGCTATCTTGGGATGGGTTGTATATAGATACAAGGACAACGTCTGGAAAAATATACTCGGCGCCGTGATCGTGGGAAGCATTACTCTGTCGACAAAAATATTTTGGGACTACCGCCTTCGAGCTTTAGATATCCGAAAAAACTTTGACGACAATAATATTTCGGTAGGTGCATTCGTTAAAAGATTTTTAACTTTCAATTTAACTCCGCACGAAACAGTTATCTTAAAGAATTTTGTTCTTTCCACTATAGGTTCTCAACCATTTTTAATTTTACTCGCACTAACTCTCCTCTACGTTTTTTCTCGCAAAAGGGATCTTTCCAAAACACTCATAACCACAGCTCTTCTTACTCTTGCAGCGTACCTAGGTATACTTTACTTAACTTATTCATTTTTATTCGGTTCTCAAGAAGCCGAGGCACTCGCAAGTTTTGACCGATACATCTTCCCGATTTTCACCGCGTGGATCTTATTCTTCGTTGCGAAAATATTCATATTGAGCACAAAGCCTGCCAAATATTTTTCTTTGGTTTCGGAAAAACATTTTTATTTCAAAACCTTGTCCCTAGCACTAATAACGTTAATTATTCTGAGCAAGGAGCGTTCAGCCGCAATAGTTGATTCAGAAAATATTAAGCCAATACGGGCAACGGCTAAATCCGTAATCGAAAGTCTGCCCCAAGGTAAAAATAAAGTGTTTCTACTTTGGCAACATAGCAATGGCTTTGAATTTTACATCCTCAGAAACGAACTTCTGCCAAATTGGATCCAAACAGAGCCGTTTTGGGCGATAGCAAAAGAGGTTAAGCCTCAAGACTATTGGACACGAAAAATATTAAGCAATGATGAAATATATAAATCTCTTTCTGGATTTAACTATTTATTATTAAAAGGCAGCGACGAGCAATTTTGGAACGAATTTGGTGAAATGTTTGATGCAAAAACTGATGGCATTTTCGCTCTTGAAACAGAACTGGGAAGAATTAGATTTATACTTAAAACGAAGCTCTGATGCGCTCTAAAGGATCAGATCTTATGAAATTCATATTTTACAAAAATAGAATTATTATCGCCGAACTAGTCACAAACATTGCGCTTGACGGAAAAATGGAAGGCGATGCATCTTGTCGCTCGAATTGAATGCAGGGCGCACTATAAACTTCCTCGTTTGACCGCAATTCGATTTTTTCACTCCAACAATAAGGCATAGAAAACACCTTCTCGTCTGTATGTTTCGTAACTAAAGATCCCTCATAACGGCTTTGTACTGCATAGAGATACCAATATATCTCCTCAACGTACTTGGAGCTTGTGTTGGGTAGTTCCGTCTTTACTTCAACAAGGAAATCTTTCTCATCATCCGTATTCCAAAGATAAACACTTAATAGATTCCTATCATCTTTCGAAGTCAAAAGACTTTTAAGGTTCCTTGAATTAATTTCGCCCGCAATACGTTTAATGTCTTTTCTGGAATCAGGATTTATCTCACCTGAAGCCTTCAACAGGGGAGAAATGTAAACTCGAGTGACATATTCTGTAGAATGAAAGTAATTCTTTAGTACCGCCGCAATCACAACAAAAGACAGTGCACAGAAATAGAATCTAACCCTTTTCATAGATCTGTTCTCTTTTAAGGATAATAAAATACATAAAGGGATAACATGGAAATAAATATCGATGGATAGCAAACGGCAAAGTGGCTGACACCACAAACCAAAGCGATAAGAAAATGACTTCAGCAGTTACTTTTCGCTTCAAGGTAACTATCCAAGCTAACATACTCGTAAAAATAAAACTTGAAATCACCGTTACCCAGCCATTTTTTAATACGGAAATACCACCCCTAAACAGTTCTACAATTCCGGCAGAAGATGCTTGGAGCACTCTAGGAACGATAACTAAAAAAAACAGGTGGTACTCCGTGGCCAAGTATTGCCACAAACTCGATAACCCAATACTTTGCGAGTTCTTGCTGGCGTAGGTTAGGACAGATTCTTTATCAGCCATTCCAGGAATAAAACTATAAAATATGGAAATCGCCCCAATCAGAGCAAATAAAGAATAAACAATTACCAAATAAGATTGCTTTCGCAACACTAACCAAAGTCCGACGACAGCCAAAAACTCTATTTTTGTGAATAAAGCCATTAGGCAAGCAGCAGCGAAAATCCAGGATTTCGTTCGAGTTGTGGACAGAAATAGTAATGCGGAAATGATCATGTATAGCTCTTTATTAACAAAGAACACTTGAGATGAAATCGCTGGGTTGATTAACAAAACAATTAATACAAGGTAATTACTCTGCGAAATTCTTTGGGCAAAACATTTTATACTCAAAATCAATATAGCCAAGTTAGCTATAAAAATAGCATCAAAGTTACAAAAGAATATTTTTGCAAAATACACCGGCCCAAAGATATTTAGAGGTATTTCGCTCCAGCCATACGTTGTAGCATACTTCCAATATACAAAGGGATCTGCCGAAATAAAATTTGGATACGGCGGATATCCATTATTTAACGTCAGACTATTAAGCCAAGGTCTGATGTTAAACGAATACTGATATGCCAAAAGTATAACAATTAAATGCACAGCGATCTTCATCAGGCATTCAGATGAGACCACCTCCCGCAATCCAGTTATCGAAAGAAAACCGCCTTTGGGTTTATTCATTAAATATTTTTGCGCCACACATATCTATTCACATAATGCGTATAGCTTAGGATGTTTTTCAGTACTACCGAAGACACACTGTCAATGTCGTAATCTGGCACGATAGGCGGCTTACCCAGAGACACAGCAACCTTGATAGAATGAACAATGTCCTCTTTATCTGTTCCAGACATTATCAGCGCACCGACATCATTCCCTTCTGGTCTCTCATGAGCATTTCGAATAGTAATCGCGGGAAACCCCAATAAACTGGATTCCTCTGTAATTGTTCCACTGTCGGAAACAACACAGAAGGCATTCATTTGCAGCTTAATATAATCACAGAATCCGAAAGGCTTCAGAAAATACACATCCTGACTTGAGCTTGAAAAATCCATTTCATCCAGTTTTTTCCTAGTTCTAGGATGAGTGGATACTAAAACCTTCTTTTTAAAGGTTTTTGCTATCAAATCAAAACTCTGAAGAATTGAGTTTAGGTTTTCAGGAAAGTCGACATTCTCTTCGCGATGGAGGCTTACGAGAACGTAATCATTAGGCTTCACCGAAAGACTTTCGAGAACATTCGACTTCTCTATCTTTGGCATATAGTACGAGAAAATCTCCTTCATGCATGAACCTGTCTTTATCACCTGTTGTGCTGGAAGACCTTCTGCTATCAAATACTGCCTGGCATGTTCGGAAAGTGGCATATTAATATCTGAAAGATGATCAACTATTTTTCGATTAATCTCTTCCGGCACACGTTGATCAAAACATCTGTTCCCGGCTTCCATATGGAATACCGGAATTTTCATTCGTTTTGCTACAATAACTGCCAAGCATGAATTTGTATCACCATATAACAATAAGGCATCAGGCTTCTGAAGCTGCATCAACTTTTCAGACTCTACCAATATATTGGCAATAGTCTGAATTGGGGTCTCCCCCGCAGCATTCATAAATACGTCGGGCTTTCTGATTTCCAGATCCTTAAAAAATACTTCATTGAGCTCGTAGTCGTAATTTTGACCTGTATGGACAAGTACGTGCTCAAGGTTTTGATCTAAAACTGCAATGACTCTAGAGAGTTTAATAAGCTCAGGTCTTGTCCCAACAATCGTCATTACTTTCATGATCTACCTCAACATTTCATCATCTGTAAAATTTGGCACATCATCAATCATAAGATTATGCTTTTTCAGCAAAGCAAGAGTCCCTTCGAAGTCCAGCAAAGTATCAGTCGATGCAAACTCTTTTTTTAATTGTGAATTGCGCACATCAATACTCCCACCATTCAACTCAGGAAGCATCGAACGTATTGCATAATAGTCCCCACGAGGCTCAACATAAGGAGCTTCCTCATCGGAAATCATAATCTCATGAAGCTTTTCACCTGGGCGGATTCCCGTGACTTTCACTTCGATCTTGCGGTTGCCGATTAAGCATTTAGCAACGTCAGTCATCAAGGCAGCGGGGGCACGGGGAACGAAGATCTCTCCTGCATTTGCATATTTCAATGCATTAAAGACGGTATCAACCGCTTGATCCAGGCTTAATAAGAAACGTGTCATACGCGTATCAGTAATTGTTACTGGACCGCCCGTTTTTATTTGTTCATGAAATAACGGGATAACTGAGCCGCGCGAAGCAAGAACGTTACCGTATCGAACACAGATGAATCGTGTTTTAGGTGCAGAAACATTAGCAGAAATAAAGACACGCTCTTGAAGAGCTTTAGACATCCCCATAGCGTTGATTGGTTTACAAGCCTTATCAGTCGAAACACCAACAACAGTATGTACCGGATAGTCATGCTCTCGAATAGCGCGCGAAATATTATATGCTCCAAGACAGTTAGTCATAATTGCTTGCTCTGGGAAATACTCACACGTAGGTACTTGCTTTAGAGCCGCCGCATTAATCACGATGTCAGCATTTTTTACGGAAGCACAAACATCAGCGTAGTCGCGAACGTCACCAATGCGGAACTCCAATACATTCTTAAAGTTATTATACACGACCTCATCAGTGGACACCGTCTTATGTAGATAGGAAAGACGCATATTATGCTGCTTACCTTCGTCACGTGACATGACGATAAGTTTCTTTGGAACACCCATTTCGCCGGTTAAGACCCTGCGCACGAACGTTTTACCCATCGAGCCAGTTCCACCTGTAACTAAAATAACTTTGCCATCAAAATACATACTACACTCCGTAATTCACTGAACTGTCTTGATTCATCGCACGCAACATTTGATCCCAGCTTGGCTTAATAAATCCAGTGGCCTTCGCGTAACGCTCACAATTTAAAGTTTTATTGCCGACATAACCATCGTAGGGCATCACCTCTACGCCACAATGATAAATCTCATTTGCTTTCCCTAATAAGTCATATTTGGAAATGTATTCGCTAGAGACTTGATATACCCCACTTAGCTGAGGGAAATCGCGAATCAATCGCACGACTTCGTCTGCGACAAAGTTGGTCGTCAAACCAGAGTACATAAAGCGACTGTAACCATTAATTTTGCGTCCGGATTGAGACAAAAACCATTCGATCAGTTCCGTTTTACCTTCAAGCTCACGACCAACAATGGATAGGCGCAAAGTTAGAGCGTTTGGGCCGCCGACCTCACCTAAGAATTTCGACTTGCCATAAAGTTCGTTCGCAGTAGGAACATCAGTCTCTGAGTAGTTTCCTTTTGTGCCATCGAAAACACAGTCGGTACTAAAATGAATTACGCGACATGCATTCTCATTTCCCCATAATGTAAGTTTATGGGGCAGCATCGAATTCACTTCAATGCACTTTTCGATATTACCCAGCTCTTCTTTACGCAGTGTCAGGCCAATACAATTTACAACAACCGTTGGTTTAATCTTTGAGAGAACTTTAGAAAGAGAATCAAAATCAGAGGCATCGACACCATCAAATACTTCACCGTCTTTAAAAATCTCGAACTTTTCGTAATGAGATTTAGACTTGCGAAGAGTCGCAGCAACATTTCCAACCCCGAAGGACTTCAAACATTTCAACCAAACTTGATGCCCCAACATTCCGGCAGCACCTAGCACTAGTATTTTCATTCGATAAACCTCATCAATTCTGGACGATATTTCAGTGTTTTTAGCATTTTAGATAGTTTTAACTCAATGCTTCATGGAGTTTTATTACCCTGAAGATACAGCCCAAAACTTTTTTCCACATGAGGCCAGTTAAATGTGCTCACAATATCATCATTAGAATTTTTAAGTTTACAAAAACAAACAAACAACCTTATGTACTTCAATGCATAAGCCTTGTACGATATCTAACTTGCACCCGATTTCGCTCATCGAGTCTGTCACTTCGTTCTGGAGAGATAAACTCAAACAGGCACGGACTTTTAGAAAACAAACTAATATTTCAACCATTACAACAAAACAGTCTGCTACTACGTACCACCTAGGGATCACAACCATGGCTCACAGCCCACAGTTAGATGGAATTAGATTCTTTGCATTTTTTTTGGTTTTTTTGGCGCATACACCTAGAGGAATGGGCATTGATGCCCTTCAAAATATTGGATGGATTGGAGTAGACCTGTTCTTTATTTTGAGTGCGTATCTTCTGACTTCGATAATGCTTTTAGAAATCAATCGAACTGGTTCTATCAATTTAAAACATTTTTTTGTGCGCCGTTGCCTTAGAATTTGGCCGCTCTATTTTATTGCACTTTTTTTTGGTTTTTTTGTCTTTCCATATTTCGCAGTGAGGCTAGGTCCAATAGCTCCATCAAACGAATATTCGCAACTTTTTCAGCATTTCAAATATTTTCTTACATTCTCACAAAATATTTCAACAAGTATATCGCAAGTCAAAACTGGGAACATGCTGGCACCACTCTGGAGTATTGCCACTGAAGAACAGTTTTACGTAATATTCCCGTTTATAATTATTTGGTTTTCCCGAAAAGGATTCAATAAAACATTTATATTACAGTTCGCAGTCACTTCAATAGCGCTTTCCATACTTTTTAAATATATTATGCTTCAAAATAGAAAAGATATGCTTGCTGCATATCTAAATCTTCCGACGAGAATTGAGCCATTCATGCTCGGAATCCTCCTCGCGATTTTCTCAAAAAGCGTTATGAATAATCCTATCTTCAGATTCTTTAATCGAAATATATGGATTTTAGTTCCGATACTAATTTTTTGGTCCATACGGCATTGGCCACACCCGACTGCTGGAGATAGCAATATATATATCTATCTCATTAATGGAGTTGCATTTGGAATTCTCATTATTAGTGCCAATATAGACAAGAGCCTATCAAATGTCTTTTTCAGCTCAAAAATACTGACAACTCTTGGAAAATATACTTACGGCCTATACGTCTGGCATGCTGTAATTATATACGGTTGTACACAATTAGAAATCTTAAATAAGAATATATATCTTCTTTTTATCACAAGCTTAACTCTAACGGTTCTAGTCGCAAAATTGTCTTACGATATTATCGAGAAAAGATTCTTACGGTTAAAACAAAAATTTAGATGAATTCGTGAATTTCGATCTTCCCACCAGTAAGGTTAAAACAGCGTGCGCACCCAATGACTGTCACGAAGAAATCTTAATTTTTAAAACTGGGCTGGCCGTATTTTTATAACAAATGTCCGACGCTATCAAGTTTTTGCATTTCTCGGATCAGTCTATTTGATCGTGACACCTGAAATAAACTAAGCTCTTTTCAATAGTCGCAATCGCAACCTCTTTCAAAAAGTACTGGTCAAAAAAATTCTTCGCATTAAGGGCAAATGCGTCAACCTGGTCTTGAGGACTTTCCTTAATATTCAAAATAATTTTACTGAGATCATCAGCAGCTTTTGCAGAGAAACCGCACTTGGATCGGTCTAATAAACCTACGCCAACGCCAATTGAGCTACCGATAATCAAAGCCGAACCAATTTTGATGGTGAACTTAAAAATTCGAATTTACCCTCATAACAAGAGTTCACTCAGTGTTAGTTAGCCCATAAAGCAAAACCGCGCAACGCAGCGGTCATTTTTTTATTTCTTGAATGAATTGTGTGGCACGAACTTCTTAACATCCGGAATATCTTTGAAACCGATTTAGGATATTCATGAATACGATTAATGATTGCACGCTGTTGTTCGCCGGCCCTTGGCACGTAAATACAATGAAAATGATTGAGAAAAACGCCGATCATTTTAAGCACATTATAGTTTCAGCTTGGTCTAACGCAGTGCCATCGGCAAATCTTCCCAACGTGCAGATAGTTCATCAAGAACATCCGAAAATTATCCAAATTCACAATGCCCAAAATATTCACTATCAAACACGAAGCACGCTGCTGGGTCTTGAATTTGTTACCACGCCGTTAGTTGTAAAAACACGAACGGATGAATTTTACTCGAATTTAAATAAGTTCATTGAAGAACTTGATCCATCAAAACTTGCATATAGCAATATTTTTGTCCGTGATGTTAGCTACAAACGATATCATATTTCGGACCATCTATTTGGCGGAACAACCGTAAAGCTAACTCAGACGTTTCAGCGACTCCGCGAGGTACTCGAGGATACGTCTAAAGTACCGTACCCAATCTAGACAGACAGAACACAAGCTGAGGCAAAAATTAGACTTCTATACCTTCTGAATTCTAACTACGAACTTGATTTACTTTTGAATTGCCCGGAAACACGAGCATTTGAAATAATGAAAAATGAATTCAAAATCATTAACGTTGAAAACTTCTCCCCTTACCTAATACGTTCGTCTGCCGCGGGAGAAATCACTTCATTAAAAGATTTTTTGAAACGTGATACAGTACTGAATTTATTAAACATTAAAACTATCGAAGACTGCGCACCTCGGGGGCCAATTTTACATTTTGCTGATAGAATTCAATTTAAAATGCGCAAATTTTTAAGAACTCCCTAATTTCAAAACACCTTCAATCGCATTAATAGCAACTTCCTTGGCAAAATGTTTTTGATAGTAACTTTTAGCATTTGCAGCAAACTCGCTAACCTGATCTTTCGACGAATTCTTGAAATTTAAAATTACCTGACTCAATTCCTCGCTATTCATTGCTGATGCGACGAGGCCGCAACCAGACTGTCTGATAACGTCGGCACCAGCCCCATTTAAACAGCCAACGATGGGACGTCCCGCGGCCATATAGGCCTGAATTTTAGACGGAATTGTCATAGAAAAAATGGGTTCATCGGAAAGACTCACCAATAAAGCACTGGATCTACGAAACAATGCTGGCATGTCCGCTACCGCCCTTCTTCCAAAAAAGATTACATTTGGTAGCTCGCGATCACGAACATACTTCTCTGCCCATTCTTTCTGACTTCCGTCACCAACAAAAACAAATTTAATTTCCTGATGATGCTTCAAGGAGTTGGCTGCACTCAGGACCGTCGAAACAGCTTGCGCCTTTCCAATATTACCAGCAAAAGTAATAGTTAATTCATTTTGAGGAAATTCTTTAAGCCAGGAAGGTTCTTCTTTTTGCGTCTGCTCAATTTCTGAAGGAGCCCAATTCGGCACATCGACTATCTGACCTTTGAAGCCAAATTCATTCAAATTCGACCTAAAAGCGGGAGATTGAATCAACATAACGTCAGTATTTTTGTAAATCCATCGAACCATACTACCGATAATTTTATATGGTATTGATTTCTTGCCGAGAGCACCGACCGCAGAAACACTTTCCGGCCACAAATCCTGCAACCAAATAATCACCTTTGCTCCTGTAAAACGCGCTTTTATAATAGCGGGGATTGCAGTGATAATGGGCGACGTTGCAAACACAATGTGAGCATCTACTTTTTCTAAGCGAAAACTGCATAACAATCCACTCACGAGATGGGACAAATAGTTAAGTGCAAGCCAAAAAAAACCTTTTTTTCGCGGAACGATTGGGTAGCGAATAATTTCAACACCTTCGTGTTCCTCAGTGTACGGTCCGGACAACAAAGAATATGGCGCAAAGAACTCACCTTTTGGATAATTGGGTAAGCCCGTGTAAGCCTGAACGATATAACCCCTTGCAACTAACTCTGCAGCTAGCTCATTCACTAAAAATGATTCTGGATAGTAAACATAGGAATGAATTGCAACTCTCAAAAATGCCTCCGTTGGCCACTTAATATATATAATTGACCAATACTCTGCCGATCGCCAAGATTACGCTATGTTAGAAGAATTGCCACAAGAAAATATAGTTATCGTCGCCCAAAATATTAGTTCAGGTGGCGGCGCCGTTTTACTTAAACAGACACTCAGACAAGCCTCTACCAAGAAGAGTGTAGTTTGCATAATTAACGACACTTTTCAAATAGAGCCACTCCCGGGGGTTGAATTTATAAGAATGCCTCGTTCGATTTTTGCTCGTTTGAAGATAGACCTAGTCATTCTTAAAAATTACAACACACCCAACACGGCGGCCTTATATTTTGGCAACTTCCCACCACTTCTTCCCTTACCGATTAAAACTTACGTATTCTGCCAGAACCGCTATATCGTCGGACCACTTGACCTAAAAGTATCCAAAATCTTCGCCATCAAAGTTGCACTTCAGAAAACGCTATTCAAACTTTGCAGTAGAAAAGAACATACCTTCATTGTTCAAACAAAAACGATGGCAGCATTGGTAAAACAATCTCTTCACTTTTCTCCCATGTTAAAGGTCTTACCCTTTACCGAAAAAATTTCCTGGGAGAAAATTAGATTTGAAAACAAGCCTAACAATCAAAAGCCATTCCTTTATGTGGCGTCCGGCGAACCACATAAAAATCATTTAAATCTGATCATGGCCTGGGAAGCACTATCCTCAAAATTCGGACTACATCCTGAATTAGTGCTTATTTTAAATGCAGAAAACTACCCCATCCTTCACAAGACACTTGTCGACATTGCAAGTCAAAAACGTCTCAATGTCCGCATCGTAGATGAAATGGAACATTCAAATTTGCTCAATGCTATAGCTAATTCAGTCACTATTTATCCGTCACTATTTGAATCATTTGGATTACCATTGGTTGAGGCTAATCAACTGAACGCTCCGATTGTTGCTTCAGATCGCGAGTTCGTCAGAGACGTTTGCGATCCTCAAGAAACGTTTGACCCCATGTCGACAGAGAGCATCGCGACGGCGGTAGTGGCGTTCCTTAATAAAAACCCATAACCTATTTACGCCAGGCGCAAAGACGTCACTAAAACAATCATAAAGCATCTAGATCTCTTGAGAAACTTAATCGGGCAATGTATTTTGGCTGCATGAAAATTTTAAGTCATAGAGGCTATTGGAAAATTGCGTCCGAAAAGAATACGGAAGTGGCCTTTCGTAGATCTTTCGAACTGGGGTATGGAACTGAAACCGACTTCAGAGATGCAAACGGCAAATTAGTTATCTGCCACGATTTACCAACTGGCGGAGAAATGCCACTCGAGCAATTTCTAGAAATTTTTAAACCGTTTAAAAATTTGCCTTTAGCTATCAACATCAAATCAGACGGTTTACAGGATATTCTGAAAAAAGCGTTGAATGAGTATGCGATAGAAAACTACTTTCTTTTCGATATGTCTATTCCAGATACGGTAAAAAGCTTGGCAAAAGGCCTGACTTGTTTCGCAAGAGAAAGCGAATACGAAGTTCCCACTCCAACCTTGCTTCAAGGTGTGAAAGGAATTTGGTACGATCACTTTAGCAAAAGCTATTTAAATCTTGAACGCATTCACTCCTACCTGGGACAGAATAAAACAGTATGTCTCGTATCTCCCGAACTTCATGGCCGAGACCATAAACCCTTCTGGAGTGAGCTCATTCAAAACAACATGCATAAACAAGAAAACTTATGGATCTGCACCGACATCCCGGAAGATCTTCAATTGGCTATTAAAGAATAAAAGGAATTGGAATGATTAAGGCCATTATTTTCGACATGGACGGCGTACTCATCGATGCAAAAGACTGGCACTACGAGTCTTTGAACAAAGCTTTGGACGTGTTTGGCTTTCAAATCAGCCGCTATGATCACTTAGTAACGTACGATGGACTTCCGACCAAAAAGAAACTTGAAATGCTTAGCATGGAAAGAGCACTTCCCAAAGGTTTGCACGGCTTAATCAATAATTTGAAGCAAATCTACACCATGGAAATGATCTATCAACGTTGTAAGCCTATGTTTTGCCATCAACGTGCTTTATCGACATTGAAGTCTGAAAATTACAAGCTAGGCGTATGCTCCAACTCGATTCGCCAGACAATCGATTTGATGATGGAAAAAAGTGACTTAGCAAAATATCTTGATCGCACATTAAGTAATCAAGACGTTACTCACTCGAAACCACATCCTGAAATCTATGAAAAAATGATGGCGCACTTCGAATTGAAGCCCGAAGAGTGTTTGATTTTGGAAGATAATGAGAACGGGATCAAGGCCGCGTTAGCAAGTGGTGCTCACCTTATGAAAATCGAGACTGTTTACGATGTTTCGTATGAAAAAATCCGTCAACGCATCAACGAGATTAACTCAGCAGCGGGAAAGATGTAAAATGAATATCGTAGTTCTAATGGCCGGAAATTCTGAAGAATTTTTTAAAGAAGGCTTAAAGTACCCGAAATACCTATTTGAAGTAAATGGAACTCCCCTTGTTGAACGCGTGGTCAAAAACCTTTCATCAGTCGCTTCCAAGTTCATCTTTTTAATCAACAAGGAAGACGCACAACGCTGGCATATGGACAACGTTATTAAATTGCTATGTCCTACAGCGGAAGTAATGGTTGTCGAAGGAAGCACGAAAGGCGCAGCTTGTTCTGCGCTTTATGCTATCGATAGCATAAATAACGACGAAGAACTTTTGATCACTAATGGCGACCAGATCTTGGACATCAACCTAAAGGAGTTTGTAACAGCGATCCGTTCATATGACGGCGGCACTGTTATTTTCGATTCCGTTCACCCACGTTGGTCTTACGTAAGCCTAGATTCGAATGGCTACATTGTTCAGGCAGAAGAAAAGCGTCCCATCAGTCGCAATGCTACCGCCGGTGTTTATTACTTCAAAAAAGGTAAGGACTTCGTATCTGGTGCCTCTGCAATGATCAAAAAAGATGCCCATGTAAATGGGAATTACTATGTATGCCCAGTATTCAATGAGCTCATCCTAGAACAGAAGAAACTGGGCACCTTCAAAATCGACCGCAACCAATATCATTCGCTAGCAACCGTTGAAGGTGCTCGCGCTTACGACACTTACGCAAAGGCAGAAAAGTAAATGAGCATTAATGTTTTGATTCCCATGGCAGGTGCCGGTTCCCGTTTCGCAAATGCTGGTTATAAAAAGCCAAAACCATTTATTGACGTTATGGGTGTTCCAATGATCGAGAGAGTCATGAACAACCTTAAGGTCAAAGATGCTCGTTACATTTTGATTGCTCGTAAGGAACATCTTGAGCAGGAGCGCGAGCTTGCCAATAAAATCCAACAAAACTACAATGCCAGCTTTGTAACTATTGATCGCCTTACCGAAGGCGCTGCAATCACAGTTCTTCACGCCAGAAAACATATCAACAACGACTCACCATTGTTAATCGCAAACAGTGATCAAATCGTCGACGTCGACATCCAAGCCTATGTTGATGATATGTTTGATCGTTCTTTAGATGGATCAATTATGACTTTCGTCGATAACGATCCAAAATGGAGTTATGCAAAGCTCGATGCTAAAAACCATGTAACTATGGTACGAGAAAAGGAAGTTATCAGCGATCAAGCAACTGTGGGCATTTACCTATATAAATCTGGAAAAATGTTTGTAGACGCATCAATCGACATGATCACTCAAAACGATCGCGTAAATAACGAATTCTATGTTTGCCCGACTTACAACTATTGCATCAACGACGGTGCTAAAATTGGTATTTACGAAATCGATAAACACAAAATGCACGGCACCGGTACACCTCAAGATCTAGATGTTTACCTGAAATTACTTAAAGAGACTACTTAATGAATATCATTGTCCCTTTAGCAGGACCGGATCTAGTATTAAAAGACGGGACATTCCGCCCGTTTTTTCCATATCAAGGAAAGCCTATGATTGCACAAATAATCAATAGCCGCCCTTGGTTCAAATCTGGAGAAACTAAAGCAGAAGATCTTATCTTTGTACTTCGTGAGGTTGAAAAACTATCTGAACTCCAAGATTATTTAAAAAGTATTTTTCCAGGATCAAAACAAGTCATACTTAATGAACTGACACGTGGTGCACTAAACACAGCCCTGGCCGGAGTATCTCTAATTAAAGATTTCGAGAAGCCAATCGCCGTAGATCTTGTCGATATTGATTATTCGGCCCCGGGCTTTTCACCAGGCAATCTGTTTGCTTTGGATCCAACACTGTTTGGAATCATTCCTACATTCAAAGATTCGAACCCAAAGTTCAGTTATCTTAAAATGAAAAACAATGTAGTTCTTGAGTGCGCAGAAAAAAAAGTCATTTCTGACGTTGCCTCAGCTGGTACCTATTTCTTTCGAAACTTACCAACATTTTTGCACGCCGCTATGGGCAGCGTTAAGAATCCTGAACGAGTGGCATTTAAGAACAGCCTTTTCCTTTGTCCGTCATTTAACTTTCTTATCGACGATAAATTAAAAGTCATAAACCATGATGTCACTGACGTCGTAAACCTTAGTCTATTATTTCATTAGGTCTTATGAAAAGAATTGCACTTTGCCTCTATGGAAAATTCAACAATCGTTTGTCTAAAAACTCCGGCATGGATGGCTTCGAATATATCAAAGAACACATTCTAAATAATCAGAATGTCGATGTCTTTATTCACTCGTGGGATCTTGAAAACGAAAATGTTATTAAAAAGTGCTATGGCGCTTATCTAAAAACCTCAACATTTGAGCAACAGAAGTCCTTTAAACAAGATATGACATCCGCGGGCGTGACCGAAGAATTTTTTATTCCTCCTGGAGGACAAGCTTTTCGCACCGTTGAAAATTCCTTAAGTTTTTTTTTCTCGCGTAAGGAATCTATTTCTTTAAAGGCTGAATACGAGCAGAAAAACAACTTCAAATATGATGTCGTCGTGGTGTCGCGATTTGATCTTGGCCAAATGGACAAATACAATCAGTATCAGCCTTACAAAGTATCTGAAATTGTATTCGATGTGAACAAAGACATGAAATTTGTTTATTCCGCGATGTGGAACCAGCTTAATGAGGGATATGCAGATATGTGGTTCTATTCCTCTAGCGAAAACATAGACACCCTTGGTGAAATGTACCAGCGATCTTTGGAATACCTTGCCCCGGATAGCAAGTTCTTAAAAACAATTGAGATCGGACTACCTGACAGCAATCGTGACAATCCTTTCAGCAACGAAATGCTCTCTGAAAGTGATAAATCACCTAAAACATTAGTCACGTTCTCTCCATCCCAAGGATTGAACAACCATCTTTTACACAAATGGTTTTTTATGGATTCAGGCCTTTACGAAAAATCAAAATTTCTTGGTCGTCCTTCCACCACTGTTTGTACAGTTATGTATAGTCATACGGACTATTCAGATGTATGGCCCCTTTATTTCGGACAACTAAAAAAGCATCGTCCAAATTTGGGCACTAATTTCGTGTTCGTGAATAAACATTCGGATCTAGTTCCTGAAGGTTTTGAGCAAGTCATATTTGACGACAAGCAATCGTATCCTGAACGTCTACTTCATTGTTTTGGTGAGCTCAAAAAAAGAGGATTTGAATATTGCCTTTTTGAACATGAAGATATGCCACTAGTTGCGGACATAGACTATAAGCAGATTGAAACGGCAATAAACTTATTAATCCGCAGAAAACACCCGCGTATTTTAATGAAAGGCTTGGACAGTATCCGCTTAATTAAAGCTTCACAAAGCTTTTCAGTTCCAGTGCTTCGTCGTAAAAATATTTATCGAATGCTACCCATTTCAAAATGGCTATTTTCTGTACAACCGACGCTTTGGAATATTGACGCCTTTATCGCCCTACTTAGCAAGCACAAAGGAAACACTATTTGGGAACTTGAGCAGAAAGCTCAAAAGACGTGCCGCAAATTGAATCTACGCTGTGGATATATGCATAGAAATGGCGTGAAACGTGGCACACACCACTGGGATAATAATATTTACCCCTACATCGCAACTGCAATCGTAAAAGGTAAATGGAACTTCAAAGAATATAAACAAGAACTTCAGACACTTCTCCCCCAGTACGGCATCAATGCCAATGCTCGCGGTAAATTTGAAGATTAAAGGTACTTGAGCATGACATCAAAAAATATCCTAGTCGTATCTTATTTTGCTGGAATCACGGGCTGCTGTCCTGCTGAATGGCTAGACGATAAAGTCGATAGCTTGACAAAACTAGGCCATAAAGTGACTTTAATTTCAGGAATGTCCTCTGCAAAAAATACCAACCCGAACGTCAAGCACTACCGAATTCCGAGCCTTTCGCCGACGGACTTCAAAACGGAGAGCAGTGAACTTAAAAGTACTCACCGCACAATCCCCGTATCTGCATGGCTATGGTCCCCGTTAATCCTTCTAATCGGTTACCCAATTGATTGGCTATTAATCGCGTTCACAAATGGACTGGGCGGAGGAAAAATTTCTTGGGCAGTAACTTCGTTTTTGACGTCCATTTGGCTTTTGTTAACTAACCGATTCGATGTTGTCTTTTCTACAGGCGGAGCGGCGTCTTCACATTTATCTGCTGTGGCTGCCGGGACTATTTTCAGAAAAGATATCACAGTAGAACTCCAAGACCCTTTAAGCGGCAGCGGGATAGGTAGAAACTCTCGATCTGCGCAACTTCTTGCTCTTCTTGAACGTTTCATCGTTAAATTCTCTAAGAAAGTTATCTTCGTTACAGAACAAGCCGCCACTGAGGCTCGCGAGAAGTACAAATCTGACAATATTATTTGTGTGTATCCAGGTGCTCGCAAATTTGAAGTTTCAGCCCCCCCTATCTCACATAATAAATTTAGACTCCTTCATCTCGGAACACTTTATTCAAATAGAAACTTCAATACCCTTATAGCCGCACTAGAACTTTTGATTAAAAACGATAAACTTAAAGAAAGCGATATTGAACTGATTAACTTAGGTGAAATTTATAGTGAGTATAAAGAGTCCTATTTAAAAAAAAGCTATGTTAAGCAATTTCCGATTCGCCCACGCACAGAGGCAATTAGTTTTATTCAGGAAAATGATGTTTGTGTTTTAATTCAACATACTGACGAACGTAGCGCGACGACGATTCCCTATAAATTCTATGACTACTTAAATTCTAGTAAGCCAATACTTGGCCTTACCAACAATAAGGAATTAGAAGCGCTATTGGTCTCCCAAGGTCATTTCCATGCGAATATTTCGAATATTGAAGCGATCGCCAACGAAGTTTATTCAATTTATGAACAGCGCAACAGTTTGAAGACCTACACAACAACAATCAATCCATTAAAACAGGCTGAAAAAATTATTGAGCTTTAGCACTCTTAAAGTTGTCTAAAAACGAGACGACCATGCGATGGCGGAAGACAAATAGAACCAAGAGATATATTCCAACCCCCATCGCAATCTTTCCACCTAATTTGGCAAACGACGTCGCCTGAATGAAGTAAATTGCAGCACACATTACGATACCAGCAATTAAGGTTTTACCGATATCCAATACGACCCCTGACATTCGATAATATTCTCGGCCATAGAAATATGGAATTGCACACATAACTGCGTAAGTCAAAAAATACGAAATTGCAGCACCTGTCGCGCTTAACCAGGGGATCAATATCACGGATGACAGTATCACGGTCGCCAATCCGCAGGAATTCGAAATAATCAAGGCACGATCACCCCTGTGAGAAAAAACGACCTGCATACTCCAGAAATTATTTAATACAAAAAGCAAAATCAGCGGTGACAGCATAATCAAAAGAAGAATCGATCCAGTATAATCTCCACCGACTAGTAGTGGAATTACGTCGGCAGCGGTCGCAATCAAACCAAATGTCACTGGCACACCAAGAGTCAACAATGACAATGCAGCTCCATCTAAATGATCAAATCTTTCATTCTTATGAATGTGTGACTTAAAGCTCATGCTTCTGGAAAGTAAAACCGTTGAGAGCGGTGTAATACAATAATAGCCCATCCAAAAAAATCTCATAGCTGTCGATAGCAGTCCGAGATCATGGAACAAATGCAGATGGCCCATCACCAGAGAAGGTACTCCCGCAATTGAACCCTGAATAAGCACCATTATAAATATTCGGAACAGGTTCTTAAGCTCACTAGTATCAATTTTGTCGCGTAGAACCCTTAAGCCAAACTTCACATGATAGGTAGCCTTCAATCTAAATACGGCTAAAATATAATAAATGAAGTCGAACAGTATCATTCCCAGAAAATAGGTAACGACGTCTTCTTTGGTTCTTACCATTGTAAGAAGATAAACTAAAAGTCCAACTTTAGATAAAACACGCGCAGTTGCTAGATAAGAAAAATCTTCCAAGGCCTCCAAGGCCCAGACCAAATTGAATGCAGACGTCAGAATAAGAATTGTCGACCAATAAAACAACGGCGTGTTGTGCCCATAAAATGGGACAACCAGAACAAGGTAAATAATAATTAAAACAGACGCTAGTTTCAGTCGTAATCCAAGAAATTTCGACAGCACGGAACTTACCACGTTAAGGTCGTCTCTGTGTTGAGCAATCTCTCGGCCCGCGTATTCAGCCACGCCAAATGAACCGATAGTTATAAAATAGGCCACAGCCGCATTGACGAAATCAATATGTCCAATACTTTCGGGTGCCAAGATACGTGCGACATAAGGAAATGAGAAGAGCGAAAACAACAATTCAACAATTGTTACAACACTTCGAGCAATTACATTAATTTTGATACTGTTTTTGCTCATTTTGATTTCTCAAATTCCAGGAGGTAGCTCTCAGCATGTCTTTCGTAGTGATGGTGTTCACACACATCGTGGTAGCCCCTATCAGCTATTTTGGACCTCTCTTCGTTAGTTAGTTTTTTCAAACCAATCAATAGTTTAGTGAGTTCCCCCACATTTCCTTGTTCAAAGGAAAATCCATTGATTTTATTAACGATAACTTCTTTCATTCCACCAATCGCAGATACAACGACGACTTTTCGGGCAGCCATACCTTCCAACATGCTTAAAGAAGTAGCTTCTTCCACCCCATCTCGAACAACCGAAGGAACCAAGACCACGTCTGCTACTTCGTAATATTTAATAGCAAGATCGTGATTCGTGTCTCCTTTCAGAACAATGTCCTCAGAGGACAACCCTAGTTGTCGAATAAGATCGGATAGGTTTGAATGTTCAGGGCCACCACCAATGACTACGAAATAATAAGAAATATTTTTCTTTTTTAACTCAGCACAGGCCCTTATTGCGATGTCTACGCCATTTTTACGAACCAGGCGACGCGGCACTAATACAATTTCTTTATTTTCTGGCAATCCAAGTTCGTTTTTTAGAATCTTAGACGAGTTTGAATCGAGTAATCGGAACAATTCAGGGTTCACTGCATTTTTCAGGACTGTGACGGGCTTTTGGGAGTCAAAAAACTCTGATAAGTAAGATTTGATTTTGCTGTCAACGGTGATCACTCTTCTAGCAAATTTCAATGACTCCCTTTCATACCAAAGTGCCTCTTTAGTCACCTTTTTCTGTTCATCTGCTGAATAATTTCCGTAGTTTACCGACTCACGAGCTAGGTAACCATGCAATGTCATTACCATTGGAACTGCATTCGTTAAGACATGGCCAGCAGCAACGGCAGAAACTGGGTCTTGCGCAAACACCACATTAATTTCCTGCGATACTAACATCAACTGCCGACTTAAGCTTTTGCAATAACATTTCAGAGTCCAAGTGTAACTAAAAGACCGATTTAATAAATGCAACTTCGTCAAAATTGCCAAAATAATTCTTCCAACCAAAAAGACCAACGTTCTTTTGGGAAAGATCATGAAAACGGAATGACCTTGCTTCTGCAAAGCCTTCTTCAGCAACTGCTGATGTACGTGCTTACCACCAGCGAGAATACGATCCGAATTATCTAAAGAAACGATTGCAATATTCATGAAAACTTTAACTTTCGACAAGGACTGGGATCAATTTAGGTAAATCGCGTTCTAATTTTATTCCAATTAACGCGTTCCCCATCCTCGCTGACCATCTTCTCGATTCGTAGCAAACCTGATCCACACACAACAATCGGCATTCCACTTTCAATAAAAATAACTTTTCCACTTGATCTATTCTCAACTTTCACGTCGGGAACAACTACGACCTCCAAAATCCGATATTTTTCGGCTCCGACTTTAGAACAAGCGCCCAAATACGGATAACCAACACACGAAACAAAATGTGCTATCTCAGTTGCGTCAAGTGACCAATCGATACGATAGTCGTCATCATCACGCCAAAGACTATAAGTTGCATGATCCTCATTCTGAACCACGCCCGAAGGTCTATTATTCTGCATAATCATGATATTATAGACATGTGCCGCTAGCTCACCGTACATTTTGCTAATTCTTTGGATCTCGTGATGAATGAATGTCGGGTATTCGATTTTCATTCTCTGTTGCGCAATAATGTTTCCTGTATCAAACTTTTCACCGCCGTATAATGCAGTGACACCTACCTCGCTCTCTCTATTAAGCAAGCTATTCACTAAAGGAGCAAAACCACGATATCTCGGCAAAAGTGAGTCATGAAACACAATCAATATATCTTGAGGAATGTCTCGAATCATCCATCTCCAACCAGCTGCAAAAACTAAATCACAATTCTCAGCTTGCATATTAAACGTATTACCGACTTCAAACCTCAATCCAAGCTTTTCACACAACGTAATTGTCTCTAGAGAATAATCTGACAGAACGTTGTGATCTTTTCCGACTACCACAACGACGGTATGTCCATCTTTAAGACACTTAGACAGAGCCTCAACAACAGAAAAACCCTTTTGCCCTAATGAAAAAATGCCGATTTTCACAAAAACCTACCAGCCTATTTATTTATTAACCTTGTTACCATACACATATTTTATACATATCGGATGGACTTGGTTTCTCAAACCAGTAATCACCCAAATAGACACGCTCAATACTCATATTCATAAATGCATTCATTGTTGTGCCAACATCAATATACGTATTTAGCGGGAACTTATCGTAAAGTTGGTGGATTGCCATTTTACTGTATGAAGATGCAGAGAATAGAAACAGATGCCCTGTAATACTGTTTCTCTCAATCCAAGATTTGATTTCTTCAATTTTATGATAGTCATTAATCATCGCATTATATCCGACCCGGAAATCCTTCACTACGTATGGCAAATTCTTTAACTCAGCTTTTTCATTACAGATGAAAACTGTTGGATAGGACGCAAAAAGCGGAAGCATCTCTGCCATGAATTTCGGATAGTTTCCGTTTACGAGAAGGTTGGCCCAAGTAAGAAATTGATCGTCAGCAGGTTCTTGCAAATGTTGCAACTGCCAATTTAAATTCTCAGTACCAACACAACAACGACAACTGATGCCTTTGAAATAGTTATCTTTACGAAACAAGAATGCATCCAGTAGCCTGTCGCGGTAGAAAGAATGCTGATTCGGATCGAAATGCTTGTGATCCTCTTTCTTATAAGGACCGCCTCGACTTTCATTCCCAATTTTAATGAGGTTGTCGCCTAAGATTAGTTCCTTATTTTGGAAAATGAAAAGCTCGCCGTCTGAAAAACGATTGAACGCAAAAGGAACTTTCTTCCTCAACAAATCTAAAATTCTATAAAAGTCTTGCTCAAAATTCTTCATCCGGCTCTCGCTGCAAAATCCAAGATTGCCAATTATCTCACACAAAATTTCTAGTTTAAACAAGGATAATGCTTTAGAGTACGGCATCATGATTAAATTAATTTCCACAAATACTGGGCCCAGCATTGCCACATTTGCTAAAATTCTCCTTATCAACAGCCTCAATGATGCGGGGATGCCTGCCCGCCTTTACGGAAATGAACGCTGGCCAGAAAACCGATGCGCGTTTCAACCCCTTTCTGAATTCAGCACTGAATCAAAAGACATTATTCTTAACGATGGATTCACAATAAATTCCTTCTTTCACCTGGTAAATTTGGATTTCTATCGCTATTCTGCCGGTAGAAAAAGACGAGTCCTTCAAATCGTAAAATGCATTTTTAAATACGTCAGAGCTTGCGCTGGGATGAAAGCTCCACGTAAATGCATACTTTTCAAGCATGCTCAGGAGCAAACACCTAAATCCTATTATAATTTCGATGCACGCAAAGCAGCATTCAGCCTAGAAGTGTGCCTAAATAACCACCCCTCGCTAGTCGACACAGAGAGCTCAAGAACCATTCTGATGAATGATATCTCGGCTAACAACAAAACTGCTGTGAGAATTATAAATGCCCCCACTGAGACTGTTATTCTTGCTGGGGCTATAGTTGAACCAAGTTACTTTAGAGAGAACATCATTCCTCTTCTAGACAATCAAAAGAAATCCATTAACTATATTGGCCTACAAGATTCGAGCATCGATAGACTTGAAGCGGATCTTGGAATTGTTTGCGAACAGCCGATCAATGAGTTGATTCAAATCCTTAGATGACACTTCGCTCCCCTAAACGAGGAGCTTTATAGATCCTTGCTCTAGTTGAGATGAATAGATAAGCTTGCCACCATGAAAAATGTGATGGTTTGCGATTTGGATGACTGCCTAATAAAAACTGATTTGCTTTACGAGCAATGGGTTATCCTGTTCAAAATGAGCCCTCTGTTGTTTATTAAGAGTTTTTTCTGGCTACTTAAAGGTAGGGCTCATTTCAAAACCAAGTTGGCACATCATGTGCCCGTAAAAGCCAAACTCCTACCATACCGCCAAAACGTTTTGGATCTTTTGAAGGTGGCAAAATCTGAGGGCAAAGAGCTTGTTCTTGCCTCAGCAAGCCCAAACTCTTGGGTACAGGACGTTGCCAACCATCTGGATATTTTTAATCGCTCATTTGGATCCACAGATCATAAAAACTACAAGGGAACGGGCAAGCTATCCGCTATCAAAGAAGCCTTGGGAGATCAGAATTTTGCATATTTGGGAGACCATGAAGCAGATTTGAAAATTTGGAAGGACGCTCAAGAAATTATTGCAGTAAATCCGTCTGCCCGACTACGTAGAAAAATTGAGCAACTGAACAAACCTACCCAATATATTTACGATAACAAAGTTAGCACTCTACGATTAATCGTTAAACAAATGCGTCCACACCAGTGGATTAAAAATGCCTTAGTTTTTCTTCCTGCCCTTGCCGGACACAAAATTTTCGACATCAATGTAATCATCCAGTGCCTTTGTGCTTTTGCTGGATTTAGCCTTGCGGCCTCTTTCGTATACGTCCTTAACGATCTTTTAGATCTTAACTCCGATCGCAATCATCACACAAAAAAGAACCGCCCATTTGCTTCCGGGAATCTTTCGATCAAATGGGGACTAATCCTGCTTCCAAGTTTGTTAGTGGGATCAGCACTGTTCGCGGCTCCCTTGCCAACCCTCTACTCAGTTTGGATCGCAACCTATTTGGTACTAAATGTTGCTTACTCTCTCTACCTAAAACAGTCTGTCGTTGTAGACATCATTATCCTTTCAATGATGTACACTTTACGTATTTTCGCAGGATCAGAGGCAACGAGTGTTCCCGTTTCAGAATGGCTTCTGAGCTTTTCGACTTTATTCTTTTTCAGTTTAGCCTGCGTGAAACGTTATACTGAGATCATTCGCAGCAAAAACAAACTAACGATTGATGGCCGTGGCTATCGTCAAATTGATTACTCAATGATCCAATCATTGGGAGTTGGCTCAGGCCTTATCTCAATTCTTATAATTTTACTTTATCTTCAGAGTAAAGAAGTTCGCGCATTATATACTCATGCCCAAAACCTTTGGTTTTCGACGCCCGTACTTTTGTTTTGGATTTCGCGCATTTGGATATTAACAAATCGTGATGAAGTTCACGACGATCCTGTCGTTTTCGCCGTTAAAGATAAAGTGAGCTGGGCCTGTTTTGCTCTATTAGCTATAATTCTCGGAATTTCCGTATGATGCTTTTACCAAGCTGGGGGCTATACCCAAAAGTACAAAATCAGGCATCTCAAGCTCTAGAGAGTCGTTTTGCATCTTTGCCTCTGCCCGATTCTACTATTTTACCAAGAGGCCTTGGGCGCTCGTATGGGGACTCATGCCTTAACAACGGCGGAACATTAATTTGCTCGAACTACCTTAATAAGTTTATCTCATTTAGTTCCGAGACAGGACTTATTCGTTGTGAGGCCGGAGTTACATTTGAGGATGTCATCAAATTGGCTGTACCCAAAGGATGGTTTTTGCCCGTCACCCCGGGTACTAAATTCGTCACTGTGGGCGGCGCAATCGCAAATGACGTTCACGGAAAGAATCATCACAAATCTGGCAACTTTGGTAATCACGTCACTCAGTTTGAACTTCTCCGCTCGACGGGTGAGCGCCTTCTTTGCTCAAGGAATAGTAACCCAGAGTTGTTTAAAGCAACGATTGGTGGTTTAGGCCTTACCGGCTTTATCACATGGGCGGAGTTTCAATTGATCAAAATCGATTCTTCTTGGGTCGACCAGGAACAAATTCAATATCACAATTTGAATGATTTTTTTGCAATTGCCGAAGAGTCCGAAGAGAATTTCGACTATACGGTTTCATGGGTAGACTGCGTTAGCAGCTCAGATGTCAGAGGTATTTTCATTCGTGGAAACTTCGCGAATGCTCAATCGGAAGATAATTTTAAACTTCACAAAGAAAAAAGCCTTAAAAATGTTCCCGTTTTCTTACCCGAACAAACATTAAATCGCTTTTCAATCCGCGCTTTCAACGAACTGTATTTTCATAAAAATATTTCGTCACACAAAGCGGGACTAGTCCACTATGAACCTTTCTTTTATCCATTAGATTCAATTCATAACTGGAATCGCATCTATGGCAAACGTGGATTCTTACAGTATCAATTTGTTGTTCCTTACAAAAACGACGCGGGTGCCGCTCTTAATGAAATTTTTCAAGTATTAAAAAAATCTCAAATGGGTTCCTTCCTTGCCGTCTTAAAGACTTTTGGAAACCTTCAACCCGAAGGCCTTATGTCATTTCCGAAAGAAGGCGTCACGCTGGCATTGGATTTTGCAAACTATGGGGATTCCCTTTTAAAAGTACTTGAAACTTGCGACAGCATCGTAAGATCTGCGAATGGTTCCGTTTATCCAGCGAAGGATGCGCGGATGTCGAAACAAAGTTTCTCAACATTTTATCCTCAGATCGAAAGCTTCGAAAAGCATATCGATCCTAAGTTCTCATCTAGTTTTTGGAGACGTGTAAGATGAAAAAGATCCTAATCATTGGTGCCACATCAGCAATTGCACAAGAAGTGGCAAAAATATATGCAACTCAAAAGCACGAATTGATTTTATGGGGGAGAAACTCCCAGATGCTAACAGCAATCTCCCAAGACCTCACAGTTCGCGGCGCTAGCAAGGTTTCAGTTATTGCTCATGATTTAAATGACTTTTCTCGCCACGAGGAATTCGTTACGAATATTTGGAAAGACTCAAAAACAATAGACATCGCACTTTTAGCCCATGGAGTCTTAGGTGACCCAAGAAAAGCTGAAACGACTCAGTCGGAGCTTTTCAAGCTTCTAAATAGCAATTTTGTTAGCCACGCCTCTTTACTGGCATTTATCTCAACAGAGATGATTCATCAAGGTCATGGTACTATCGCCGTTATTTCGTCAGTGGCTGGCGATCGTGGCAAACAGTCTAACTATGTCTATGGATCAGCTAAAGCCGGAATGACGGCGTATGTGGACGGGCTGAGAAATCGGCTTTTCAAAACAGGGGTTCATGTCCTAAATTTGAAATTAGGCCCTGTCGATACGCCAATGACTAAAGACCATAAAAAAGGACCTCTTTTCGGAAAAGCTCCTCAAGTGGGTGCCGGGATAGTTACCGCAATCGAAAAGAAAAAGAATACAGTCTACCTTCCATTCTTTTGGCGCTATATCATGTGGATTATCTGCTCCATTCCAGAATCTATTTTCAAAAAACTAAGTCTATAAAGTATTTTTCATGACAACAGTACTAACAAAAACTCCCCCTAAGTCGTCCCTTTTCTGGCTAGTCCTCATTAACTTAGGGATTGTTCTGGATTTATTGAATTATCACGCAGTGGACATTATTTTCACATTGGCCTTCATTGTCGGTATTGCTGAAGCTATTAAACAAAGAAATCCGACTTGGAATCGTAAATTCTTTCTGACATGGAATACATTCAACATTTTTGTGATCGTATTCATACTGGCTTCTGCTTTAGGATATTTTTTCGGCACTCCAGCTACGGACAACTTATTAAAGAATGTCTTAGCATTGCGATGGGTATTTTCTTTTTACGCCTGTGTTTATATTGGCTTCAAACTTCATGAAACCAAGATCGACTTCAAATTCTCGTATATCGTCATTTTGATCTGCATGATCTATCTATTTACAAAACATTATCTCGATACGAATACCTTTATCAATTTTGATAAAAGACTACAGGGCCATTTCGACAATACGAACCACCTAGCACTAGCGCTTATATTGATTTGGTCTTACATTCTAGCTAATTTACTTTACGAGAAAGTACGCACTAACCAAATTCTTGCATCAGTAAGCCTCTTGTCAGTTACAATAGCTTTAATGGCGACCTATTCACGCACATCTTGGATTGGTGCAATCGCAGCCACATTTATTTCGCTTGTATTAACTAAACATAAGGCAATGCTGAAAGCCTCTTTAGGCATGGCTATCATGGCCGTTGTCGCGTTCTTTACGAACACCCTAGGAATCCAAGACAGAATTCTCTATTCATTTGATACTTCAACAAATGGAGCCCAAGTAAGTCGTTTAATAGCCTGGAAAGTAAACTGGCACATCTTTTTAGATCACCCGATTTTTGGAGTCGGACTAGAAAGAGCTGCAAAGTTCTACCCTGAATACTACAAAGCTATAGGTTATGGTGATGCTATGGTCGTCGGAAATGCACACAATCAATATTTTCAGATTTTGTCCGGAGCGGGCATCATTGGGTTTGTGAGCTATTTAGCGACACTAGTAATGGGACTTATTTATTTCTATAAAACATTCAAAAGATCTTCAGGCCCAGAACAAAAAGTAGCTCTAGGCGGACTTCTCGTACTATGTGCATTTATGATTTCTTCGTTGACTGACACTCCTTTTAGATTGCAAGAATGTCGAAATTACCTATTCCTTATCCTAGGCACCGCTTTTGGATACTTGAACTACACGAAAGTAACAGATGAAACTATCAGCAAGGCTTAAAATTATTGCGATGACTCCTGTCAAAAGGAAGGTTGCTCTACTGTTCGGAGCAGCCATCGCGATTTTTTATTTGGTCTGCGGCATTGTGAAACCGGAAATGAATTGGGATGTAATCGGTTATGTTGCGACTCTTCATTACAACGAAGGACTACGTGATCAGAAGCTTCTCGAAAGAACATTTGCAGAAGTAAAGGCCCACACTTCAACGGAAACTTTTAGAGCACTCACCGAAGAAAATGACTATCGTAAAACCATTTATAGCAACGACGTAGCGCTAACCCAACAAATTCCTTTTTATCAAGGACGAGTGGTATATCTTCAGGCAATTAGAACGGTCTCGCAGAATTTCTCAATTTCATTTGCTCAGGCAACTTATGTCGTAAGTGCTACATTTACCGCTCTAACTATTTTTATTCTTTTCTTTTTACTGACACCCAATTTGCTTTGGATTTTACTACTTTTCCCGTATGTCCTAAAAATCGCTGGATTTATGGAGCTATCTACTTTCTCTACGCCTGATGGAACAACGGCATTATTTGCCGTGCTTGGCCTTTTATTAGCGATGAAAAGAAGTTTGTGGGCAGTATTGCCACTGACGATACTGCCAGCTATCAGAACGGACTTTATTATTTTACCAGCATTCATTGCTGCTTATCTATTGTGGACTGAACGCAAATTAAAGCATTCGCTGTTCTTTGTTCTACCCCTAGTTGTATATTTTTTAGTTAATAAACTTTTTCCAAACTATGGATACCTGAAGGTTTTTGATTTTACACTGATCGCAAACAATCCATTACCGGCAGAAATGGATGTTCACAAAGAAATTGCCCCTTACCTTGAGGCATATAAAAATGGCTTTAGCACTATGATTGGGCATAAGCATTTTATCATTTTCGCGTTATTCATCTTTGGATGGCTCAAACTTCAAAGAAACAGAAAATCACTGGAAGCAAACGGGCTTGTTGCTATTATTACAGGGTTCGTGCTAGCACACATGACCCTTTTTCCAGCTTACTATCAGAGATTTTTTGCGTGGTGTGCGGCTATCGCAGGACTGCAGTTACTTATTTGGCTTCAGCAGTCGAAGCAATTGAAAACCGATGTTCGCGCCAACGAAGAGTCATAAGAATCAGAACGGCAATCATCGTATAAATCGCCGTGTTATTTGAAATGAGCTCCCACCAAGGATTCGTTTTGGTTCCGTTAATGACACGGTGAAAAATCGTCAGCAATAAAATTGAAATAGAAAACCTCTTAGGCAGTTTTGATAAAATCGGCACCATTACCACACAAAGAAGAATCAGAGCGTAGGGCTTAAGGCGAGGAATCCATAACAAAATAAGGAGATAACTCCAACATATTTTATAAAGTGGCTCCTTTTCAAATCGAATCGTACTTTTCCAAACCCAATAAGTTAAGCAACCCAACCCTACAATAAAGATCAAGAATACTGGCAACCAAAATTGACTGTAAATCATAATGGAAAGATTTTTTAAAAATATAATAACCGTTGGATTCGATGCATTCGAATCCATCTCACTAATGGGACTGTGCTGATTCGAATATCCACCCGTCGCCTGCTTAATAAATGAAAAGAACAGACCTGGAGAAAGAAAGTAGTTTGCAAAAACTAAACTTCCTACCCCACAAATAAATATGAAAACCTGTACGAAACGGTCCTTCCACTTAATGTTGGAAAGCCATAAAGGTATTACCATAACCGCCGGGACAACTTTTAAAAAGGACATCGGAACTAAAAATAGCGAACACCATTTCTTATGATTGATCGCTGCGACTATCCCCAAAACTAATAGAAATGCTTCGATAATGCCTAGGTTTCCAGATTCAACATTCGAATATGCAGAATTATATCCCAACAACATAAACGGCGTTGCAATCACCCAATCACTAGATAGCTTTCTAACCAAAAGCCACGTTATGGCAATAAGCAGTAACGCATCTATGTATATAAATACAAATCTAATGCCACATACATACTGGTAAAGAGAAAGAAACAGCACTGGATAAGTATACGACAGTTTTAAACCAAGATTTTCAGTGATAAATGGATCGAGACCCGCATTCCAAGCTTCGGCAGCCTTGCAATATATATCGTGATCCCATCCTGTTGTTGGTCTTGCTACGAGTTTCAGGATGTTGCTAATAAAGGCTGCAACAACAACGAATAGAAAAGCATACTTAGATATTTCTCTATTCCGATTGATCATATACAGCCATCCTTAGACTAATGAATCAATCATTTTATACAACTCAGGCATAACGGAATCTGTCGAGTATTGTCCCGCCCGCTGCAGTGACTTTTCCTGATACTCGTTCATAAGCCCGGGATCTTTAATTAGCTTTCTAATTCCTTCCGCCATAGCAACAGGATTTTTTGGCGGAACAAGAACGCCGTAGTCACCATTACTCAAGATCTCACGTGGACCAACTGGACTGTCAGTAACCACTACTGCTTTTCCTAATGCCATCGCTTCAACAATGACTAGCCCGAAGCCTTCCACATTTGCAGAATGAACGAAAAGAATAGAATGCTTCATCCAAATATAGGGATTTTTCCTGCGCCCTAGTAGAATAACATCGTTAGCCATGTCATTCTTCTTTATGAACTCTTCAACATTTCCCTTTTCAGTTCCGTCTCCGATAATAAAGAGCTTGTAGTTAACACCCTCACTTTTCAAAATCTGAAATGCTTTGATCAAATTCTGATAGTCTTTTTCGAGCGCAAAACGCCCCACCGCCAGAATATATCGTTCATTGAGTAGCTTTAGATCATCGGGGGAAAGCTCGGTTTCATCGACGGAGCTGGATGCAATTCTAGAAAAATCAAATGGATTGTATAGCGTAACGACGTGACCACGCAGTCGAGGAATTAATTGTTCAACTTCCGCCTTTAGATGTCCGCTTACAGCGGCTACCAAGTCGTAACTTCTTAAACGCATTCCGAATTTTGCAAGCTCGATTCTATCCATGTGTGTTTTTGGACCATGGATCCAATATACTTTTCTATACCGACGGAAATAGTACGCTTGCTTAATAAGTACGGAAGTGAAGTCGATAATTAAATCGATATGACCAATTAGATCAAACGCTTCATCAAAACGGATTTTTAAATCATACTTCGGAAACTTTTTACGGAGATAGTTATGGAATCTCTGGAAACAGTTTAAATTCTTTTTATTTATATACTTTTCTTCCTTCTTATAAAGAAACATGACCTGGACCGCATTCGGTACAAGTTTAAGAAGGTAATTATCTTCACCAAAGTCATCTCTAATAATTAAAGTGACTTTATACTTTTGAGTATCAATGTGATTCAAAATCTCGACAAGAGCGCGCTCGGCGCCCCCAAAAGACAAATGTTCCGCTAAAAATACAATATGTTTCACGGCTTAATATTAACTTTCAATAGCATGCCAAATCAACTCGCTTTAAATTAAGAATGGCGTCATTCCAGTATAAGCTCAGACAGATTTGCTTTTTGATCGCGAACATATTTCGGAAAGCTGTCATCAATCTTCACAAATTGTGAATCAAGCTTATCCCCATAAAGACTGCCACCCTTACGGATGATGTCTTCAACCTTTTTTGGATCCTTGAACTCATCGCGATTGTGTTCTTTGTGCGCATACGCCTCGATCTTTTCGATCACCTTTTTAGCGCCGCCAAGATAACTGAAATGCCAGCCTCCATTTGGAACGATTGTCACCAAATCCGTATTTTGACGAGTTTCACGGTATAAACGTGTTTTCTTGATCGTTTTGATGTCTTGATAGTTCAACATGACAGTTCCGTACCAAGGCATATAGCCATCAACCAATGGAATTGGTTCTGGATATGTTTTGATGAAACAGTTTAAATAGTAATAGTAAAGTTTTTGCTGAAATACTTTAACGCCCGGCTTACTAGCGTACTCACGAACAAGCTCAGGACGAGGAATTTCATCAACATCCGAAACGATAATCACGTCGTTCGGCTGACATTTTTTCAACCCGTGTAAAATACCTTCTTTTTGATGATCGTCGTAGTCCCACGTTTTTGGAACACGCCATTTAGAAAAGAAATTCGGATATTCATCCACGACGACATGTTCGATTTTATGCAAGAAAGGCTTAAAACGTTCTTTGTTCAATTCAAAGAAGAGTGGTTTTTCTTTCTTTTGAAATGTTCGTGTCGCTTCGACCAAAACAAAACGATCTACTACATCGTTTAGCGTGTTCAAACGAATCTCTAGTAAATCCAGCTCATTGAAAAAGGCAAAACAGTCGTAAATCATGCAAAAAACCTAATCCTCGTCCCTTGAAATTGCAATGTGAAACTCCCGCGAAAGATGCTAATTATTTATGCAACTGTATATGACATAGTATTCACCTTCGAGGACCTTTTTATACTTCTCAGCAAAGACATCCTTAAATTCCTGGGGATACAATGGCCTTTGCGTGTAGTAACTTGTGATGTCCCAAGGATTTCCCTCATTCGGAAATACGAAAGTTGGAATTTGACAATTTTTAATAGCCACCAAAGTTGCATCAGGAATACTTAAGCCACTAGCGTTCATATCCATGAGTGCGGATCCCTCGATCAATAAACCTGCGCGCTTCCCAGCAATAGCTGCAAGCCTAAAGAAAGTGGCACCATAAGAATCGCTATTGGAGTAACCCATTTCAACCGGACCAGAGGTTTCTTTGAGCAGTTTCTCAAACTCTCGAAGCTCAGCTTTCGCCTTTTTGGTTTGTCCAAACTCTTTAACCACACGCCTTTGCCTATGATGAGCTTCCAAACCCATTGAAATCACAAACGCCGCCAAAATGTAGTTCAAACGACGTCGTTCCTCAATTGGAGTGTCGAAATACGCTGTTACTGCAAAGAATATTATTGCCGGAACGTATGGCATAAAGTGATGTGTACCGGCCCCAGGCTTACTGGCAACAATCGCCACCAGAAATCCGGTGATACACAACGATAAATACGTCCAACGATACTGCTTATGAAACTTCAACAAGAACAGGAAGAGCAAGAAGCAAAAAATGAATGTTGTGGTCTTAACAAAATCCAGAGCATCAAGACCATGCTTGGAAGCAAGCTTAAGCCAGACGAGGTAGTTCTCTTCTCCGACGTTTTTAAGAAAAAACGGCAACAAAAGTCCTGCGACAGCAAGCAAGGCACCAAAAAACAGGTAAGACCAATTGATCTTTCTCCCTGATTTTTCAAAATAATAAACCACTGGCGGAATGAAATAAACGACTCCATGAATCTTACAATTCGCAGCCAATCCGCAAAGAAGCCCCACTCCCAAATAAGTCGCCAGATCTCCGACCTTTTCACTGTAGACAACGAGCATCAGCGCCAGAAAAGCATAGGTCATCAGGAAGGAATCAGGTCGATTCCAATAACTGAAATGGTAAAATACCAACAGGACACTGCTCAACATACCCATGCTGAGCAAACGATCAAACAGATTCAGCTTTCTGATTGTCAGGTAAAATCCCGAAAACAAAATGAAGAAATTCAAAACACCAGGAAGCTTGCTTAAGAAATAAACGGAGCCACCCAAGGATTGAAAGCCGGCATTCACCAAATAGGGCCAGGGCCCATACAATAATGAATATCTGGAGGCAGCATCCGGTAGCGTATAAATTGGATTTCCCAGCCTCCAGATACTAGCAACCGCTGCAATATTTAATTCTACATGATCGAAGAATTGAGGCACACAAAGGTAGGCTAAAGCTGTTACTAAATGCCAGCCTAGGCAGGCAAACAACACGACCACCAAAAGTTTCTTAAAAAAGAAACGAACAGGTTGGTAACGTTGAGCCCAACCTCCAATAATTAAAACCAGAACAAAGTTAGTTAATATAGAGGATATAGAATCCAATTTATCCATTACTCAAGTTCTTGGCTAAGCTGAATCAGATACTGGCCGTATGCATTCTTTTTTAAGGGCTCAGCAAGTTTCAATAGTTGCTCCTTGTTGATGTACTTCATACGAGCCGCAACTTCTTCAGGCGCCGCAATCTTCACTCCTTGACGCTTTTCAATCGTTTGAATAAACATACTCGCCTCAAGAAGACTTTCGTGTGTTCCAGTATCAAGCCACGCAAAACCGCGACCCATCACTTGAACATCCAGGTTGCCTTTTTCTAGATAAATACGATTTAGATCCGTAATCTCAAGTTCACCCCTTGGTGAAGGCTTAAGTGATTTTGCATATTCAACGACATGCTTGTCGTAAAAATACAGACCCGTTACTGCATAGTGGGATTTAGGATTTGCTGGCTTTTCTTCAAGAGAAACTGCGTTAAAAGATTTATCGAATTCAACAACGCCGTATCTTTCAGGATCTGGAACTTTAATTGCAAACACCGTCGCACCAGTTTTTTGTTTCGCAGTTTCTTTAAGTAGCTGCATGAAGCCGTGACCATAATAAATATTGTCACCCAAAACCAAAGCACACTCATCACCATCAATAAACTTTTCACCAATGATAAATGCTTGAGCCAAACCATCCGGAGAAGGCTGTACCGCATAAGAGATTTTGATCCCCCACTGCGAGCCATCACCCAAAAGCTGTTCAAAGCGAGGAGTATCCTGAGGAGTGGAAATAACCAGAATATCGCGAATCCCCGCCATCATCAGAGTCGTCAATGGGTAGTAAACCATCGGCTTATCGTAAATCGGTAAAAGCTGTTTACTGACCACAGTCGTTGCAGGATAAAGACGCGTTCCCGAGCCGCCAGCTAAGATGATTCCCTTCATTATTGACGTCCTCCATAGTTTTTATCCAACCACTCACGGTAGCTGCCTGAAACAATATTAGAAACCCAAGTCTCGTTGCTTAAATACCAGCGAATGGTTTTATCCAGACCGGTTTCGAAATTCTCTTTCGGTTTCCAGCCCAATTCTTTTTCAATTTTTGTCGCATCAATCGCATAGCGTTTGTCGTGCCCCGGGCGATCCGTCACGAACACTTTTTGAGTCAAATAACTCTTACCATCAGCGCGAGGGCGAACTTGATCCAACGTTTTGCAAATAGTGTCGACCACTTCGATGTTCTTTTTTTCATTCCAACCACCGACGTTGTAGGTCTCACCTAAACGACCTTTTTCAAGAGCAAGCTCAATAGCTTCGCAATGGTCAACCACATACAACCAATCACGGATGTTTGAGCCATCACCATAGATTGGTAAATTTTTACCATTCAAAGCATTGTGAATAACGAGAGGAATTAGCTTTTCAGGGAATTGATACGGACCGTAATTATTCGAGCAGTTTGTCGTCACCGTCGGAAGACCATATGTATGATGATACGCACGCACCAAGTGATCACTCGCGGCTTTAGAAGCAGAATAGGGACTGTTCGGCGCATAGGGAGTCGTTTCGCTAAAAGCAGGATCATTTAACTCAAGGCTTCCGTAAACTTCATCTGTTGAAACGTGCAAGAAGCGGAATTTTTCTTTCTCGCTGCCTTGAAGTTGTGACCAGTATTCCTTTGCAACTTGCAGAAGGTTGAACGTTCCAACGATGTTTGTTTGGATGAACTCACCCGGACCATGAATCGAACGATCCACATGACTTTCGGCTGCGAAATTTAAAATCGCACGGGGCTTGTGTTCTTTGACTAATTTTTCCAAAGCATTCAGATCTAGGAGATCTACTTTGGCGAAAATATAGTTGGGATTATCTTGAACCTCTTTAAGGTTTTCCAAATTCCCTGCATAAGTTAATTTATCAATATTAACGACAGGTTCGTTATGTTTCTTGATCCAGTTTAGAATAAAATTTGAACCTATAAAGCCCGCGCCGCCCGTAACAAAAATCATGTCAAAAACCCCGAATTACACTTTTTTATCAGGCAAATACTCTATGCTTTTTTAGTTACTAAGCTGTACTAGAATGCAATGCAGAAAGATTCTTTCTAGGCGCACCCCAAATCTCTATGATACCAAAGCATATGCCTATGGATTCACAGACAACCAACACCTCGCATCAAGTACCACGAACGGTCTTCTTTGACGTTAGCACGTTAAACCCAGACAAGGTCACGGGCATAGGCGTGTACATGAATCAACTGTGGCAGCACTTGAAAGACCATCCCGGGGTAAAATTCATCCCCGTCATAAAGCTTTCTCGCCTAAAAAACAGGAAGAAGCTTGAAGCCTACTTGGGACGAAAAATTCAACCATTATGGCCCTGGACGGGAGCCACTACAAAGAACGCTGTCTATCATGGACCTGATTTCAAAATATCCATGGGCTCAAGCATTCCTAAGATCGTTACGATTCACGATATGGTTGTTTTTGAAAAGTCCTATAACACTCCGGCCTTTTACAACAAGGGGATCAACGATCTCACAGACGTCTTAAGAAGCGATCTGAGTGCGGTAATCGTGAACTCGGAATTCACCAAGCAAGAAGTACTTAAATACTTCCCAGAACTCGCTTCAAAAACTTATGTAACTTACTTGGGTTGCGATCGCTCGTATCCTCCACCAGAGAAAATCAGCTCGGTTGCGACAGAAAAATACATTCTGTTTTTAGGAACACTTGAGAAACGCAAAAACGTAACGGCAGCACTCGAAGCCTTTAAAATCCTCTGCCAAAAGGGAACAAATCACAAACTGGTCTTAGCCGGGACTTGGGGTTTTGGAGATGAAGAAATCAAAACGGCTATTGCGAAGTTTCCGTTTCCAGAAAAACTGATTCATTTAAGCTATGTCCCTAATGCACAAATCGAAGTGCTTTTTAAAAATGCCACAGCCTTTGTATTTCCAAGTCTGTATGAAGGGTTTGGAATTCCTGTTCTAGAGGCGATGAGCTTGGGCTGCCCCGTGGTCACTTCGAACGAAGGTGTATTAAAAGAAGTGACTGGCGAGGCTGCGCTTCATGCCTCCCCTCACTCCCCCCAAGAAATTGCGGAAAAGCTGCAACAGTTAATTCAATCTGAAGAACTTCGCAGTAAAATGATCAAACTTGGCAAAGAGCATTCGCGTCGTTTCACCTGGAAAACCTGCGCAGAAGAGACGTTAAAAGTTTATCAAAAAATCTAATCCTTAGCGCCCGTTCTGACTTGGCTTGTCCGAACTTAGCGTGCTTAAATGACGGCATGACAGAGAGTAAAAACAGTCTTCGCACGTTCTTATATATTGTTACTGGTGTTTTTTTATTGGTTTTTGCGAAGAACTGGGAGCCCGGCATTGGTGTCAGCAGCACCACTTATGGAGCTTTAGCTAAAAACATTCTGTCGACTGGAAATCTGTTTCATTTCAATTTAGGCCCGGGACTTTATGATCCCTTTGTGGATCACCCGCCCTTGGCATTGTGGCTTGATGCTTTGGTCTTTAAGTTTTTTGGAATTTCGGCACAAACAATCCGTCTGGTTTCTTCCATTTCCGGAATCCTGGCAATTGCGGCGATGTTTGGCGCTGTAAAAAACCTTAGCAACGAACGCCATGCTGTTTTTACTTATTTAATCATCATTCCTGTAACGACATTTTTTAATTTTATGGCGAGTGGTTGGCTGGATATGCCCATGGTGGCTTTCACCCTTGGCGGATTTTATTTTGCAACTTTGGCGGAACGTAAAAATCGCAGCCTTTGCGTTTTCCTGGCGGGACTATCGCTATCTTGTGCCGTTTTGACCAAAGGAGCAGGTGCCTTAGGAACGATTCCGGTTGGGCTTTTCATTCTGATTTATAATTTCAAAACACCGAAGGCCTTAGCTTCGTTTGCGGTGGGGATTCTTGCTCCCCTGTCGCTTTTTACATTCTTTCATTATCAGCAAGAGGGTTTCATTTTTTGGTCCGCTTATTTGAAACGTCAATTTGGTCAAAACGTGGTTCAGCAGTCTGCGCACGAGCCATTTTGGTATTTCCGCGCGACTTGGGAAAGAGCGGCCATTCTTTTATTACTGTTCCCTTTCGCCATTAGAAAACTTTGGCAAGATCAGCGCCCTTTGTGCATTCTGATTCTGGGTCAGTTGCTTATTCATATTGCGGTTTATTCAACAAGTGCCCGTCACTATGACCAATACACCTTGCCGATTTACCCTTGGCTTGCGATCACAGCGGGCTATTTCCTGGCGACAAAATTTGCAAATGCCAACTCCCTTAAAATTTCCAAAGTTTTAGCCAGCATTGCTTTATTCTTTTTCGTCGCAGTCGATCTGCTACCGATTCGCGTTCACTCTGGAAATGAAGTTCCTTTCAGAGCTTTTATGCCCGCGATGGGTTCATTTAGTAAAGTTCAGGAAATATACTTCCCAAGCACTATCGAAGATCAGGATATGTGGGAAATTACGGGGTCATTCATTTCCTGGTATTTGGATAAAACGCCAGTTCGCGTGGAACCGAGTCAATTCAAAGAGACTTTAAGACAGCATCCGGAGGTTTTAGCGATCGTTGAAACGAAGGCGTTTAACGAACTTTCATTTAAAAAAGAAGATGGCGATATTCACCATAAATGCCTGTGGAATGAAGAATTGATCCTCCTTGCGACTGAAGAACAATGTCCTTCGTCGGTACAAAGCTATCGTCCGATTGAGGCGAAAAAGCAGACCTTTACAAGATAGGAAATTAAGTCGCCGGCGATGGAGCTGATGCAGGAACCGGCGTGGGAATCAGTCGCACAGGTCTTTTCTTAAATTTTAGAAGCTGACTACGGATAACATGATTAATCGGCTCTTCGATCAGAGCGAATACCACAATCGAAACCAAAATAGTCACACCGAAAGTTTCAGCGACGGTCAGATCATTGCCGTCACAAATGTTCTGTAGCGGCCCCTGTTGAAGTAAATAAAACGCATAGGAACTTTTACCCAAAAGACTGAACAATCGAGTGGAAAGCAATTTTGAAAACAGGCTCGACTCTGTCGCCAGTCCATAAATCAGCAACACGATAAAAACCACCGAGAACCAATTATTCAGGAAAATCCCTTGAGGGCTGAAAATACCCAGTCCATCGGATCTTTCCTGCCCTACTAGCGCCAACAAGTACAAAGTCAGCATCACACCGGCAACACCTATATAGGTTGCAAGCGGCAGTTTGCAGGAACGAACGGATTTACGCGCTGAAAGAAACATCGATAGCCCGATGCCCGCAAAGAACTCAAAGGCTCGACCAAAGAAACTCCACTCTAAGGTGAAGTAGATATCTTCGAAGAAGCCCAACCAATTAAGTTGAGAACCGATAACCGTTAGCAAACCGCCGACGCAATAAGTGGCACCCAAAGCCAATGCCAGACGTCGCCAGCCCTTGGCGAAAAAGAAAATAATTGGAGCACAGAAGTAAAAGGTCTCTTCCGTTGTTAAGGACCAAGCCTGAGCAACGCCGGTGAAGATGACATCGTTAAAGAAACCCTTTAACATTGTCAGATTAATAAAGAGATCAAAAGGCTCGTAGTTATTCGCATACACAAACGTCGCAATACAAACCACAAAGTACAGAGGATAGATTCTGGCAAAACGTCTGCCGAAATAAACAAAGAGGCCTTCTTCAGAAAGTCGGCGCGTAAGTCCATAGGTCTGATGAATTAAGAAGCCACTAAGAACAAAAAAGATCGCCACACCCAAGTAACCCTGAGTAAGCATCGAAGAAAGTGTCGGAGAAACATCTTCAAGGACGGGATAATGACGAGTGAAAACCAGATAAGCCGCAAGTGCACGCAAACCCGTTAACGCCGGGTACTTTGCCGCACTGAAAAAGCTTTTTTTAAAGAATTCAATCGTCTTCATTTCTTACTCTCGAAAGATGCCGAATATAGATGAACTTTTGGTAATTTCCAAACCTCACGCAGACTGCTGCAGCGCGTAGGGAACGTCTTTGCGGGAACGATCTTCTGGCCCCTCACTACCCAATGCGTTGAAATAGGTCTGACGTGTGGTAGCATAATTTAACAACCATCGAGAGCCCATGATTGCACTGATTGTTCCTTGCTATAACGAAGAAAAGCGTCTGCACATTGAAAACTTTATCCAGCACCACGATCTGGGTATTGATTTTTTCTTTGTCGACGATGGCAGCAAGGACAAAACCGCGGAAATCATCGAACAGGCCTCACAAAAGCATACCTTTATCCATCTGGTGCGCATGGATAAAAATCGCGGCAAAGCGGAAGCTGTTCGCCATGGAATGCTGGAAGTTTATAAAAAACTGAGCTGGGATGACAGATCGTGGATTGGATTTTGGGATGCCGATTTAGCGACGCCGCTTTCTGAAATCCCCAAGATGCTTCAGTATTCCAATCTTTATGAAAATGTAGACTCCATCTGGTGCAGCCGCGTTTATCGCCTGGGTGCTGATGTGAAAAGATCTCCGCTTCGTCACTATCTGGGGCGCGGCTTTGCAACTTTGGTGGGTGAGCTTTTGCACGTGAAAAGTTACGACACTCAATGTGGTGCTAAATTATTCAGACCCTCGATTGTCCCCGTGGCCTTTAAAGAAACATTCATTGGCAAATGGGTTTTTGACGTAGAGATCTTATTACGGCTTAAAAATCACAACGTCGTTGAATATCCCGTCACCATCTGGAGAGACGTTCCGGGGTCTAAAGTTAAAATCAGTCGGGAAATTTTCCGTGTGTTCTGGGAAATTTTAAAGATTCGCAAAAAATATATTAAATAACGGCTTAGGTCGATCCATATAAATCAGCTTAATCATTTTATCCTGTTCGATCCGAGTTAAGGTCAAGGTCCTACTCGGAAACTCGTTATATTGCTTTTAAACCAGGCCTTTTACATGAAGCCCTCTCTCCACTTGACATCCCAAACGAAGTACGGCAAATTACCGTACAGGAAGACGCTCGTGAAAGTACGTATTTCCAAATTTGCAGAGAAGCAAATTAAGAAAATTCCTTTGTATATCAAAGAGGCCTATTTTATTGGGCAAAGTCGATTGAACTTATAGGATTAAGCGAGACTCGAAAACTCCCAGGATATCATGATGAGCCACTGAAAGGCTCACGCAAAGGACAGCGCTCGGTAAGACTTAATCGCTCCTATCGAGCAATTTACGTCGAAGCAGAATCTGGCATCGAAATTGTTGTTATTGAGGTGGTCAATCATGAGTACTAAAAGTCTTACGAAATTACTTGAGAAAGATGTCGGTCCTCTTTCTTTTGGAGGATTTCTGCGTTCTGCAAGAACGAGTAAGGATCTCACTCAAACAGAAATGGCGAAACTTCTTGCAATCTCTAAAAGCACTCTTTGCGACATTGAAAAAGGCCGGCAAAACGTAAGTATTGAGCTTGCTGCAAAAATAGCAAAAAGATGCGGCCTTTCCGAAATCCTCGCTGTCGAGTGTGTCATTCAGGATGCGCTTAAGCGCGCAGGACTAAAAATGGCCATAACTGTTCGTAAGTCATCTTAACGAGGGGCCGCTATGGTAGAATTCATTTTCCCCTGCGGTTCCGCAGAGCATCGTTTTATATTTGGGGAGATGGGCATTCAGGCGAAGTACTGCTTATACCAGTCTGCGGTTTTCTGAATACTCACTTCCACGGAAACATGCGGCTGCCACGACAACTGATTGAGTGCTTTTTCACTGTTTAATAAACCGTGAGTGGAGCCTTTAGACGCCAGTGTAAATTCCTTCACTGAGGAATTACGATACTGCGCTTTAAAAATTTCGGTAGCTTGCCCCACAGACATTTGGTGAGAAGTTCCAACACCTAAGTTCCACGCCCCTGATAATTTTGGCCCCTGCTCTAGCAAACCCTGAGCAAGCGTCCTCAATGCTGACACAGCATCATCCACATGCATCCACGGACGAATAGAATCAGGATTTTTTAAAGGCAAATCCAAGCCTGCTTGATTTGCCTGAGCTAACTGCCAGATGAAACTCTCGGGGGAAAAATCTCCTCCGCCGATCGCGGATCCCATGCGGGCCGAAGCGAGAGCAATTTTATGCTTATTGTATTTCTCAGGCGCAAATACGCCTTGAAGGTAAGATTCGAGAATCAAATCAACGCAGGCCTTTGCCGTCGCAGCGGGAGCTCCCCCGGCCAGAGGATCGCTTTCGACGAGTTCTGTTTTTGAAGGACGATATACTTTATCAGAGGATAAAAACACGACCGCGCGAACTGTGGCTGTCTCTCGCAGACATTCAAGTAAGTTCACAGAGCCCATAACTTGGGAGGAATAAGTTTCAGAAACTTTATCCCAGGAATCCCGTAAACCGCCGCCTCCGGCCAAATGAAAAACCACTTCGGCTTGAGAAAATTCCAGGGAAGCTTTTAAAGCTGTGCCGTCGCGCACGTCTCCAAAGGTGGAGCTCATGCCTTGGCCGACATTGGCCACTTCGAAAAAATTCGGATTGGTAGAAGGACTTAAAGAAAATCCAAAAACTTCGGCACCCGCTTTTTTTAAAGCAAGTGCCAGGTGGCTGCCGCGAAAGCCCGTGTGACCGGTGATAAAAACTTTGCGACCCCGCCAGAAATCAGAACTCATCCACGAAGCCCTTGCTCAACACCTTCTGCACGATGCGTGGGATGAACCCACAGCGTTTCATGACCTTCGTAGTTCCAGTAAAAGCCGACAGGATCCGTGTCGTGAATGGCTACGCGCAATTGACCTTTGCCTTCAGTTGCTTTCATTTTTAAAAGCGTCTGGGACAAAGAGGTTTTATTCAGAACGCCGTTGCCTGAGGTTGGCAGACAGTTTTCTTCATACATTCTTGCCAGCAAAGATAGCTCGACCAAGTTATAAACAGAATCACGGATAAAATATTTGTCTGAGTGAAATGATGTCATGCCTTTATTCTAAAAAAGGACAGGACCAGGTCAAGGCCAATTCAGTTGGGGCCAGCGACTTGCTGTGGTTTTAAGGTTTTAACCCGCATTGGACTGCCCACAAATTCGGTGAGCAATGCCTGAAAGACATTTCCGAAGTTGACATCGGCCATATAAAAATGGTTTTTTGCGCGCACCACATAAGGACTTAGCTCCCGCCCTCGGGTGCGGCTTTCCGCCATGATTTCAATTCGCACCTCGTTGGTTGGCACTATTTCAGGCTGCATGGAAAGTCCCTCCTCATCACAGCGAACCGAACGTCCCATATAAAAATAGGCACAAGACTGGTTACGCACTTTCGAGAGGGATCCAATATAGCGAAGGCCGAGCTTTTTATTTAACTGCTCCCCCAAATACCATATATTATATCCCATCCATACCACGTGCTTTTCCGCCGCCAGATAGTCTTCCACCAGACGGCGCGGAACTTGATTATCAAATTCGGTATTCACGATAAAAGTGGCCTGACAACGTTCTATGGTTCCAGCTTCATAGTCAGCCATGGGAATCATATGGCTTTGAAATTCGGGAAAATGCGCGAGGGAGCTGCGCATGCCACTGAGTACTTTTGCGTTATCATAAATCACGGAAATACATCTTTCGCCGGATGGACTTGAAAGCTTAAGCCCCGCAAGAGTCGCGAAGGCCGCCATCAAAATCAACATCGAAGCGAAGATATATTTCGTCATTTGACTTGAACCTCGACCTCGGACAGCTCCATTCCAAAATGGGCCGGCATCTGGTGTTCAGTTTTAATCCACACCGGTCTCTTTCCTGTTTTAACACTTTCCCTATACTGCAAATGCGCTTTCAATGACGCCAGAACATTTACAGCATTCGCCACCAGCCAGCGAACCGGAACCATGGCGGCCTGACTGAAATCATTCACGCGATTCACGGCAGACATTCTTTGCATGATTCGTAAAAACATCGCGAGCGCATTAAAAGACAAAAGCACCGAGAAAAAATCCGTGCGTAAAAGAGGTGGAATTTCACCGTCCACCATTTGCAATGAGATCATCCCCAAAAGTACGACCAGTGATAAAACAGTCAGTACACTGCATGCAGGACCTTTTCGATCACGCAGTAAAAAATAGCGATCCGTTAATCCACCTGACCACTGCAGATTTGCAAGCCCCTGATAGGCGATGCCTAAGGTCCAACGGGATTTTTGACGAACGCTGGCCGTGAACTTATTCGGAAAATACTCGCGTGTCGCGATGAATTCTCTGCCGCCATTTTCATCGACCAACTGAGCACAGACAAATCTCGATTTAAAACCCATAGGCTTTGCAGTGATTCCTAAGTGATAGTCCTCGGTCAAAGTGTCTTCCTTCATCAATTGGCCCTCTTGACGAAGCATCATGGCCTTGACGAATTCACGAGAAATACACGTTCCCACGCCGGCCGATGGAATTGCTGCACCGAGAGCCTGCCGCACTAAAAGATCTTTGGTGTGGGACTCACTGAACTCATCAATGTACACTCCCCCAACCAAGGAGGTTTTTGGAACATCAAACGAGAACACCGGAATTTGAATAAAGTCGGCCTCGCGGCTGAAATAATTCAAAAGCGAAAAAGCATGGGGATGCAAAACGTCTTCGGAGTCTTGCAGCAAGAACAGATCCATTCTTTTACCCGTCTGTTTTTCTGATTCCAGAATTTGGCGGGCGATCTCGTTCAGCATTTGTCCTTTAGAAGTGGGTCCTGGTTCTGAATTCACAACCACCGTTACTTTATCAGGATAGAGCTTTTCTAAGCGAGCGGCTTCTTCCCAAGTTGCGGTGTCATTAGGGTAAACCCCCAAAAAGAATTTATAGTTATGATAATCAATACCTCGGATATTTCCACGAATCATGGGACCGATGACTTCGGCCTCTTTCCAGTTTGCGATCATAATGGCGATGGATTTTTGATCCATTTGCTTCATCAGCTGCAAAGTCTGTTTTGAAATCGCCAGTGGACGAAGACGTTTAATTAAGGCAATCAGATCGATAAAAAGATCATCCAAAATAAAAACGCTGGTCGCGATGACGACGGAATATGTAAGAGTTGAAAATAGATCTGCTAGTCCCACGTTCTCCATTAGAACTGGCCTCCCAATGTTACTAAGCCTTCAATTTCTCCACTGGAGACATGTTTTGGAAACGGATGGTAAATAAGCGCGCTGACGTTCCAGGCTTTTTCAGTCCAGGTTGAACGTCCCCCGGCGCGCCACTCTGTCATCGTCGGCCCCAAGTCTTCACTGTTGCTGACACGCTGATAACCTTCACCATAGGCATCCAGGGAAAGCTTTGCATGGGGGAACCAACGATATCCCTGCTTGATCCAAGCCAAAGTCACTGGTGTGCGATCCAAGCGAGGAACAAAGGCTGACTCGAGATATCCCTCGGTAAAGTTTTTCGTCATTCCCCACATTAAAATATCGCCGGCGCTAAATACCAGACGCGGGTCCCATGTTGTCTGGCGCGGTTCATCGTTCATTCCCGTCACCGTGCGATAACCGACTTGGGCATTGAGTTTCACTCCTGGTACAAATTGAAACTGCAACCCCACATTGGGATTAAAAGTATTGTCGTAATATTTTTCGCTCGCACCGGGTGATTGATACTGAATATTGGCGCCGATATAGGCAGAAACGCCGACCGAGCCCAGTTCCGTTACCGGCAGATAATAACGAAGGCGTGAATCCGTTACGAAGTCATAGTCGTAGTAATAGCTGTTTTCAGAATAAAAATCGAAAAAGCCTTTTTTCAGAATCGTAGTGGATGAATCCATGGGCATGGAAATAGTTGCGGGTACATCCGGGGCCGCAGCCTCTGCACTTCCACCTTGAGATTGCGCCATCACTGACTGTGTTAAACCGACAAGTGCCATCACCATGAAGGCCACTTTTATCTGATGCATTTCATTCTCCGAGTTGGTTGGAAATTTGAAAGTTCCGACGAAAAATGAGGTTAAAAGAAGCCATTTCTAAAGAGGAGTTACGAACGTGAAAGTCCGAATCACTTGCTGGAATACAAAATTCTTAGCAACCCTCATTGTTGGGCGCTGCATCGAAACGGCGCGTATATCTATTATCATTTGTTAGGCGTAAGCTTCATGACATGAGTGAAAAAATTAATATCGAATCAAATGTAATGGATGAGCGCCGCACATCCGGTGAACTGGAAATCAAAGTCTTTAATCAAGCTGATAAAACTCGTACGGCTTTAAAAAAACTCGCACTGTGGTGGGGATTATCTTTGATCTCAGTTCTTTTGCCAGTTGTTCACTTTGTTTTAGTGCCACTGTTTTTCTTTTTAGGATTTTTCTTTGCCTGGAAGGGCTTTAAGTCCGAAGGACAAGTCTTGGATGGCAGGACCACTTGCCCTCATTGTGGCAACCCTGTCAACGTCGGAAAAGGTGAACTCAACTGGCCCGTCACCGAGATTTGCCAAAGCTGTGCACGCGTAGTACGAATGGAAAAAAAGGAAGCTTAATCTGGCACGGCTCTCGCACTACTGACTTTAAAAAAGGTGGTGCTTATGGATATCCATGCAATGTGCGATGACGAGGTCGAATCTCGGCTAAAGTATTTGGCGGGCAAAGAACGGGAACTTTTGCAATTAGTTCTCACTCATATAAATGAAATTGAGACGCGCAGAATATTTTTAGCACGCGGCCATTCGACAATGTACGAATACCTGACAAAGGAACTCCAATATTCAGGAGCTGCGGCGATGAGAAGGCTTTCAGCTGCTCGCTTGCTTCGGGAAATCCCCGGTATCGCGGGGCAGATCCATAAAGGCTCCGTTAATTTGTCACAACTGTCTGAGCTTTCTCGTGCACTTCGAGAGAAAGAAAAATTAGGCGTAGAGGTTTCAAGGGAGAGGAAAATTGATATTCTTCGCAATGTCCTTGGAAAAAACACTCTAGATACTCAGCGTGAGATCGCACAGGGATTGAATATTAAACTTAAAAAACCAGAACAAGTTCGAATGCAGAAAGACGAGTCTGTCCATCTGGCGATAACATTCACCCGAGCACAACATGAGCTCGTTATAAAAGCTCGTGATAAAGCGGCACATTTAATGACCAACGAAAATGGGAGAGATCATTCATTTTCGTCATTCTTTGAAATCCTGGCAAAAAGCTATCTGTTTGATCGGTTGAGTTTGAAACGCCCAGCAAGAACAAACAAAACCTTGACCGTAAAAACAAGGAATATGGTTTTGACCCGGGACCAGAGCTGTCAGTACATAGATCCAAAAACAGGAAAAAAATGTGAAAGCACTTATGGCCTGGAAGCTGATCATCGGGTTCCCCGATGGGCAGGAGGAAATCATGAACTTAACAACTTGCAGGCGTTTTGCTCGGCTCATAATAAGTTCAAATATCAGATTGAGAGTGGAATAAAGAAACATTGAAGAAGGAGCAATCTGAGGGTGCCGATCCGGGGACTGAGGGTAAGCTCATTCGTGAGCATCAGCCTCCGATAATCACTTTGTAATGTTATTTCCGCTGCGGTTCCGCATTGCGCCAACGGACAGATAAAAGTCGATCCTATTTTTTTTCACAAGAAGCATCGATGGCTGGTATTTGGTGCGCCATGGAGTTCCTTTTTTATTCATAAAAAAAGGAAGCTTAAAGCTTCCTTTTTCATTAGCCAAAACGGCCAGTGATGTAATTTTCTGTCTTTTGATCTTTAGGATTTGTAAAGACCTGATCACTTCCACCGAATTCAATCAAATCACCCAGGTACATAAACGCCGTATAATCTGAAACACGGGCTGCCTGATGCAGACTGTGAGTGACGATGGCGATCGTCACGTCTTTACGAAGCTCTTGAATAAGTTCTTCGATGTGACGAGTGGAAATCGGATCCAGGGCTGAAGTTGGTTCATCTAGTAGCAAGATTTCTGGCTCTGTTGCTAATGCGCGAGCGATGCACAGACGTTGCTGCTGACCGCCGGATAATGCCGTTGCTGAAGAACTCAAGCGATCTTTAACTTCCGTCCAAAGACCGGCTTGTTGAAGGGACTTTTCAACGCGCTCTTCGATGAAGGCTTTCTTTTTCACACCGCGAACTTTTAGACCGTAAGCCACGTTTTCGTAAATGCTTTTTGGAAACGGATTTGGTTTTTGAAAAACCATCCCGATACGCATGCGCACTTCCATCGGATCAATGTCTTTACCCAGGATGTTGATGCCATCAGGGTGTAGCGTGATTTCACCTTGATAGTGAGCATTGGCGTACAAGTCATGCATGCGGTTAAAACAGCGAAGAAGCGTCGTCTTACCGCAACCGGAAGGTCCAATCAGTGCCGTCACGCGGTTTTCGTAAATGGGCAAAGTAATACCGTTTAAAACCTTTTTCTCTCCATAAGAGAAAACTAGATCTTTCACTTCGGCTCTTAGTACTAATTCGTTACTCATAAAACTTCCTAAACTCTAAAACTAAACTTCTTCGGACATTTTCCTTTGTAAAAACAAATGGAGAAAGTGTGTCCGTACCTTTTACCACTTCATCTTTTTACGGAAGCGTGAACGAAGCCAGATAGCCCCACCATTCATAATCAACGTCATCAACAGGAGCACCACCCCTGTGGCTGCGGCGTTCGTGTGGAACGCGGCTTGAGGACGAGACAACCAGTTAAACATTTGAATCGGCATGACTGTGAACGGATCCATCAGCCATTTAAAATTTAAATAAGGTAAGTGCGTATCCACCGGTGACGTTGGCAAAAATGCGATAAACGTCAAGGCACCGATGGTGATCAAGGGAGCTGTTTCACCGATCGCACGCGAAAGGGAAATAATCACACCAGTTAAAATACCACCCGAAGAGTACGGCAAAATGTGATAGCGGATAGTTTGCCATTTACTGGCACCCATCGCGTAACTTGCTTCACGGATGATATTAGGAATGGATCTGATTGCTTCCCGAGTGGTTACGATGATAATTGGCAACACCAATAATCCTAAAGTTAGACCTGCCGTCAGAATGCTTTGACCTAATTTTAATTTGTAGACAAAAAGTCCCAGCGCCATCAAACCGTAAGTGATAGATGGGATCCCCGCCAGGTTCACGATATTGAGTTCAATAAGAGAGGAAACCCAGTTCTTTTTGGCGTACTCTTCAAGGTAAACGGCGGCCGCCACTCCCAAGGGAATCGCACAGAATGCCGTGGTCAGCATGATACAAAAAGAGCCTACCCACGCAGACAAAATCCCTGCTTTTTCCGGGAAACGTGATGGGAAGTTTGTGAAGAAATCAAAGTTGATACGCGGAACACCTGTCATCGCCAGATCGACAATCAACGCAAGCAACGTCACCAAGGCAAACAACAAAGCCAATAGTCCCGCCAGCGCAAAGAAAAAATCCCACAGCTGACGACGTTTAATATTGGCAAGAAGGTCTTGTCTGGATTCCATCTATTCCTTCTCCTGAAACTTTTTACGAAGCCACAAGCCAATCACGTTAAAGCACAAAGTTAAGCACAGAAGACTTAATCCCGCGACATAGATCGACTGATATCCAATCGATCCGTGCGGAAGATCTCCCAGACTGACTTGCACGATAAAGGCTGTGATGGTAGCTGAGGGCTCAAGAGGATTTAAAGTTAGATTTGGCTGCATGCCGGCTGCGATCGCAACGACCATCGTCTCGCCCAGCGCGCGGGAAATCCCCAGGATGTAAGCGGAAGTGATCCCCGAGAAAGCCGCAGGAATAACCACACGAAATGCCGTCTGCATACGGGAAGCACCCACTGCAAACGAAGCTTCACGCAAATGCCCAGGTACTGCACGCATGGCATCTTCACTTAAGCTGCTGATGTATGGAATAATCATCACGCCCATCACCAGACCCGCACTTAATACGTTAAAGCCCCCCATGGAAGGGAAAACTTTTTGTAAAAGTGGAGTAACAAACAAAAGTGCGAAGTAACCATAAACGACCGTTGGCACCGCGGCTAATAGCTCTAAAACCGGCTTTAAAACTTCACGCACATTCGGACGTACATATTCACTTAAGAATGCTGCTGCCACTGTTCCCAAGGGAATTGCGATGATCAAGGCGATGATTGTCGTTAAGAACGTGCCGCAAAGAAGGGGCAAAATACCATAATGGGCATTCTCAAATAACGGAGTCCACTCACGGTCTGTCAGGAAATCCCAAATGCTCACGTGCTGGAAAAACGGAATACTTTCTGTAATCAGGATGCCGACAATCCCCAAGGTCACAAAAACAGAGCTTGCCGCCGCCAGGAACAAAACGCCCTCAATCAGGCGTTCCTTCAAGCGGCGCATGCGGCGGACAGGATGGTCCGCAGAGGTAAATTCAGAAAGTTTCTTAAGTTGTTTTTTACTCACGGTGTGACTTCTTACTGTGCGCTTTCACGCTTCATCAGGTCTTCGATCTTAATCCCGATCTCAGTGTGACCACCAAATACGGTTCCCACTTTTTTGATTTTGATATGGTCTTGCCCGATCGCATAAGCAGCACCTGGAAGTGGAACATACTTAACTTCAGGCACGATGGTTGGACATTGTTGCAGAAAGAAATTAGCGAATTCCAAAATTTCCGGCTTAGCTAAAGATTTTGCATTAACGTAAATGAAAACCGGTCTTGAAAGCGGAAAGTACTCCCCGGTTTCAACAGTTTTGCGAGCCGGGATGACGGCTTCCATTTTCTTCGGCGACTTCTCGCCCCCCACAACTGGCACCATGCGAAGTTTTGAAACATTCTCTTCGGCATAGGCTAAAGGAATATATCCCAACGCATTGGGGTCGTTTGCAACTCCCGTGACCAACGTATTATCGTCTTCGCTCGCCGTGTAATCACCGCGGGAAGCTTTGGCTTTACCCACGATCGCTTCCGTGAAGTAATCGAATGTCCCTGAATCTGAACCCGCACCGTAAAGTTTCATTTTTTCTTTCGGCCAAGCTGGATTCACATCAGACCACAGCATCACTTTGCCCTGTGCTGTTGGTTGCCACATTTTTTTAAGCTCTTCGACTGTGATGGATTTAAGCCATGTGTTTTTAGGACTGACGATAATGGCTGTCGCATCATACGCAATCGGAAGCTCGATAAACGTCACACCTTTTGCACGACACTTTTCAATTTCAGCGGTTTGAATCGGACGAGAGGCATTTTGAATATCCGTTTCACCACGGCAGAATTTTTTAAAACCACCCCCGGTACCGGAGATTCCCACTGTCACACGGACTTTACCGCGCTTGGAAGTTTGATACTCCTCGGCCATGGCTTCAGTAATTGGGAACACAGTGCTGGATCCATCAATACGAATCACTGGCACTTGAGCGTGCGCGCGCGAACTAAAAATCAAAGATGCTGCAAATATAAGCAAAGCTGACAGTAACTGAAGGTATTTCATACACTTTCCCATTCGAACGGAATCTAGCACGGGGTATTTTTTGTGTATTGTTAAGGTTTGATTATGATTTAGCCATTTTGCGTTATGAGGTGGTTCAAGCTATCATTTTAAGCCATATGGCTGAAGAAATTTTGAAGAATCAAAAAAATCTTGTGGAGCAGGTTTTCGAATTCCTGCCGAGTGCGGTCTATCTGTTTGATTTACAAGCAGGAACCATGGCGTGGTTTAACGAAAATGTCGCCAGTCGCTTTGGTTGGACTCAAGAACAGCTTCGAGCCATGGGCCAAAATTATTGGCCCACAGTGATGCATCCTGACGATTTGGGAACACTGGAGAAAACCCGTGATTATGTTTTAAACAAAATGGTCGATGGCCAAGTCATGCACTTTGAGTATCGCTTTAAAGATGTATGGGGGCAGTATCATTGGATTGATGATCGTATCTCTGTTTTTAAGCGCGATGATAAAGGTGTTCCGATCAGCGTTGTCGGAATTGCAGCGGTCATTGACGATCAAAAAGCACACGAAATGCAGCTTTCGCAAACTTTGGAGAAACTAAATCTCTCGTTGTCAGCTGCAAAGATGGCGACATTTGAGTACGACCCGGTGGGCCCGATTGGTGTTTGGGACAAACGCATGTTTGAGCTTCACGGAGAAGAACCCAATGACGATCCTTTAGAGACCTTCCGACGTCGGGTATTGCCGGAAGACCGTGAGCCTTCCTATACATCATTTATGGATGCTTATAATCGCAACGATCCCGAAATCTATGTTCGCTATCGAGTTCGCCACGATGATGGCTCGGTTCATCACATCAACATGTATGGCCGAAAACAAGAATCACAGATGGGCACTCGATTTTATGGCGTAGCCTGGGATTCAACACGTGAAATTCAAAACGAAACACAAATTGCGGAAACCCAAGCGAAAATGATTTCCGCAGCGAAAATGGCAGCACTTGGTGAAATGTCCGGGGGCATCGCTCACGAAATCAACAACCCTTTGACCGTTATTCAGGCGCGTTCCTTTCAACTGGCTCAAATGGTGGAGCAAGGAAAACTAGATCCTGAAAAAATAAAACAGGCCGCTGAAAGCATCAGCAAGACCGCCGATAAAATCGCTAGAATCATTAAATCCTTACGTTCCTTTTCCCGTGAAGGCGAACAAGATCCGTTTGAGTTTGTTTCGGCCAAAGCGATGGTTGAAGAAACTTTGGAATTCTGTAAAACGCGTTTTTACAATTACGGTGTGGAACTTGAAGTTTCCCCTATCGACGAAGATTTCGAAATCGAATGCCGTGTTATTCAAGTGGAGCAAGTGCTTTTAAACCTTTTAAATAACTCATTCGATGCAGCACAAAAGTCAGAGGAAAAATGGATCCGTGTCGACGCGGTCGAGTATGGAGACTATATCGATATTCGCGTGGTCGACTCCGGACCAAGAATCCCTGATGATGTGGCTGAAAAAATCATGCAACCCTTTTTCACAACCAAGGAACTTGGTAAAGGAACCGGTTTGGGACTAAGCATTTCCTCGGGGATTATGAAAAATCACAAAGGAAGTCTGTTTTTGGACCGCGGTGCCGCGAACACCACTTTCGTGATGCGACTTCCACGACTGCAGTAAATTAAAGTTTAAATTCGAAGCCTGCTTCCGGGCTCCATTCGATTCTGTAAACGACACAGTTTGGAATCGGCAGGGGCTCTTGTAAATCAGGACGAAGCGAGTGCAAAAATCTTTTCAGCATCAATCCATGAGTGCAAAGACCGGCAACAGTGAAGTCTTCGCCTTCACAGAAATCTAATAAGCCCTTTTTAAATCGCTCAACAGCTTCAACACCTGACTCCCCGTTTAGATACGTAAAATCAAAATGTTTGGTTTCATGAGAGGTCCATCGTTTCCAGTTGTCTTCGCCGTGTTTCTCTAGGATTTCATCTTGAGACATACCTTCAGCATCTCCTAGAAATACTTCGCGGAAATTTTCAGAGAAAAATGTGGGCGCATTGAGGGTTTCATTGGCAATAGCAGCTGTCTGCTGTGCGCGGGAAAGATCACTGCTTGCCATGATTTCAACCGGGTTTTCGCTGAAAAAACTTTGCAGGCATTGTGCCTGCCTGCGGCCTTCCTCATTCAAAGGAATATCGGAATGTCCTTGGAGTCTGCGCACCAGATTCCAGTCAGTTTGTCCGTGTCTGAAAAGATAAATCGTTTTTCTCATGATCGACTCATTGAAACACTTGCAAGCTGAATTTAAAAGAGGAAAAATGTTTTCATGCACAAGATAATCAAAACTTTCAGACAGTCTTTTGAATCCTTGTTTAGCTCCCGCCTTTTGCTTCTGACATTCTTACCTCCCATTCTTGCCGTCATCGCGGTTTTTGCTGTTTTCTTTTTTTTCTGGGGCAGTTGGACAGTGGGGCTTGAAGGTTTCTTACAGGGATTGTGGCCCTTTCAATGGATTCATAATTTCACGGGGGCAGAGGGTTACATTGATGCGATTGCGGCAATTTTGTTAGTGCTGCTTTTTGTACCTGCGTGCTTTTTGTCGGCTCTTATTCTCGTTTCGATTTTTGTCTTACCACTGGCTTTAAAATGGATTGCTGAAAAAGATTTCCCTCACCTTGAGAAAAAACGTGGTGGCACTTTTATTGGAAGTCTTTGGAATACTCTGTATGCGACGGCTTTATTTATTTTTTGGTTCACAGTGACTTTGCCGCTGTGGTTGCTGCCTATGGGGCCGGTCCTGGTGCCGTTAAGTCTGACTTCCTGGCTCAACAAAAGGGTCTTTTTGTACGACGTTTTACAGGATTATGCGAGCGAGGAAGAACGCCAGTTGATTGAGGAAAAAGAGGGAAAAGCTCTTTTTGGCATGGGCCTGATCCTGGGGTTTTGCGCCTATATTCCGTTTGCTTTGTTCTTTATTCCCGTCTTCGCAGCCATCTGCTACACCTATTACGCATTAAACGCACTTACAGTGCTGAGATCTAAGAAAACCTAAGTATATTCACAACACCGGGCTGGCTTTGTGGACACAAATCAGCTATCTTGGCCCGGTGAATAAATGCAGTCAGGAACGTAAAAATATCGATATCGATACTCTTGAAGAAAGAGTGCGCAAAGCGGGCATGAAACTGACCCAGCAACGCAGTCAGATGCTTAAAATTCTTTTGCATCATCCTGAACCTATTTCTGCGGACGAGATCTTTAAAAAACTGGGCGGCAAAGACGCCGGTGTAGATCTGGTTACAATTTATCGCATTCTAAAAAAATTCGAAGAGACTTTGCTCGTTTCACGTTTGGAGTTTGGCGACGGCGTGGCTCGTTTTGAGCTGACACTGGAATCGGGCCATCATCATCATCACGTGATTTGCCGTAACTGCCAGCGCGTGGAACCTTTGCATATCTGCGATTTGGATCAGCACATCCAAATGGTGGAGAAAATGGGTTACAAACAAGTCTCTCACCGCTTGGATTTTTTCGGGCTGTGTTCTAAGTGCCAGTAGTTCTGCAGCGCATACAGAAACAGGACCTGGCACCCTAGAGGGAGTAGCGGGTTAGGTCGATGTAGCCGGCGTTTATTCTGTCGTAATCCAGATACACTTTTTGTAGTTCATCGTAGGCACTCCAGAAATGAGGATTTTGTCGACGCACTCCCCACTTGTCTACCAGGGCTTCATAGCCTTGTTCATTTTTTATACGCGTGATGAAAGATGTAAATGCCGGCAATTCCTTTTCTGGCACTTGGAAAATCATATTCGGATAATAAGCCCAGTAACCCTCTCGCACAGTGAGAGTATCTTCTTTCGGAGACATGCGTAAGGACTCGGCTGTGATCCAAGAGACATTTTCATGCTCTTTATTATGAATGAGTGAAAAGACTCGAGTTTGGTCTTTTCCTTTAACCATCACAAAGGCCACATCAGGAAAATAGCGCGCAAAGGGAGAGCTGCTTTCTGCAGCGATGGAAGATATTTTCCGGAATTCTTTGTTGAGTCCCGTGGCATTTACTTTAAGACCTGAACTTGCTGGCGGAGTGACTTTCTTCCAGTTAATGTCATCAATCTCACCTCGCACTTTTTCATTCATACGATAAAAAAGTATTTTTTCAACCATTTGCCGCTTGGTTTGCGTGCCCTTGGTGAAGCGAACTCCCGTGGGCTCCCCAGCCCCTACCGGAGGAAAAATATATTCCATTTTTGCGCTAGTCAAAATTCCTTGATACCAGGTGCGACGGTATTGAAGTCGCTCTTCGGGAGGTAAAAATCTTAAGAACAACTCTTCGGCCTCCATTCGAATCATATCCATGTATACTCGAGTCAGAAGCTGGTGCCCGAGATTTCCGAAAACATCAAAATTCACGACCAGGTTATAAACCAATCTTTCAAAAAGTGGATAATCCAGAACGAAAACAGTTTTTGAAAGATCACCAACCGCCCCCTTCATCACCACGGCATTTTGGTCATGACGGAAAATAGTCAATGCGGCGTTATTATTTTTCTCATCACCATTCCAGATATCATTCAGGGTATAACCGTCTGGACGATTTTTAATAAGCTCTTTACTGCGAAGCAGTCGATAGGCCTCACGATAATCAGTGATACGTTTTAAGTCTATTGGCGCCGACGTAAACTCCACATCAGAGCCAAATTTTCCAGGGAGTGCCAACAGAGGGGCGGCTTGCTTTTCATAGTCCCTGGAAAGAACCATATTGTCAGAATCAGGATTTAAGAAAAACGTATAGAACTGCTCTTGAATGGAATTAACAGCCATGGTGCCATTACATACAGGCCCTTTAATAAAGGTCGCAACGTGGTATTGAGCATCGTCAAGTAAAAACTGATAACGAAGCTTCACAGGAATATCTTGAAAGGCGACGAAAGGATTTTCCGCCACTCCGGATTCATAGGACGGCAAGGTTTGCACATCCCACTTTTGATCAAATAGCTCTTTAAAGCGCGCCAGCTTTTGGTGGGATAATTCGTAAGGTAAATGCGTTTTTGAAACGATCGTGCCCGGAAATTTCACGAAACAGTAATAAAATTTTTTAACGCCCGGATCGTCATTGGGTCTGCGCGTGGCAATTTCGTCGGGTTTATTACACGGATTTTTAGAACGAATCAGGCGTAAAAATGTTCGCGGTTCCTCTGGAAAGTAAATGTGGGCCAAGAAAAGATGTTCGAAAAGATAACGACTGACCAGTTTTTGCTTCAGTTCATTTTGATTGAAATACTTTTCCCAAATTTCCACCTGAGGCTGCAGTTTCGTAGGAATGGAATGGGCTTTTTTATCCGCATCCATACTTGGCCCCGGGGCCCCTTTGGAAATCCAAGCTTTGATAGTTTCAAGCTCCCCTTCGTGCAAAGCCGGCAGACCATAAGGCATCCCCAGCTGCGGTTGGGCCGATTTCATGGCATTTAACTCTTCGCTGTTGGCTGCGCAGACTTGGCTCTCATGCACCTGCGCTTTAACAGAAGACGTATTAATTGCTCGCAAATTCAGCACTTGAAAAAAGATATTTTTCTCAGGTTCGATGGAATTATGAACCGTGAAAAACCCCTTCGCACGCCACTCTTTGGTGGATTTTGCATCGATCCAGATGCGCGAGGGCTCAACGCTCTTACTGCGAGTGCCATCATAGACGTTGAATTTATTTGCTCCCCGGGCAAAGCCATCAAAGTTTTGAAGATTCAGCTGACAAGGGGCATTGAAACAGCTGTGACAAGCCAGGCAGCGATTGTCAAAAAGGGGCTGAATTTTGTGAGTGAAAAGGTCTTCAGAAAGCGTCTCTGCGGCCAATGCCCCAGTGTAAAAGCAGAAGCCCAGCGTCGTAAACAGCATCATAACTAATGTCTTAAAGAATTGCATCGTGCCGATCTCCCCTGTATCCTCTGCCATAGTAAACACAAGTAAGAGGAATAGCATGGAAAAAATCCCATTTGAAGTTGTACAAGATTCTATCGACGTGATCTGCGGCATGACCACTGAAGCAGATTTGGAAAAAGCGTCCGAGCACCTATTTGACGTGCAACCAGATTTGGGTGGGTTTTTCATGGAATTCATCGAAGACATGTCTGAGAGCGCTCAAGACTTGGGTTTCATGATGGCGTTGATCTTGAACCGCGCCTTTGAAGAAAAATATAAAAAACTTCGCCCGATCACTGAAGATGAAGTTGTGGCTCGTTTTGAAAAAGCAGAACCAGAAATGGAATCTTACCTGCAAATGAACGACGAGATGATCACGCAAATTCAAGAGCGCGCAAAAGCCGAAGGCCAACCTGAGCTTGTAAACTATATGATCGAAGAGCTTTTCATGTCTCCAGATTTGGAACCAGCCCTTGAGCAAGATGAACAAATTCACCTGTTCATGGTTTGCAAATTCTTTGCTGATTGCTTGAATGAAGTGGCTAAAGAAACTGCGACAGATATCGTTCGCCACTAATTTAGTCCCCACTATTGCAATAAATTAAAAAAGGCTCTCCCATGGAGGGCCTTTTTCTTTACGCTCTGCCTCGTTAGATACTTCAGACTACTTGCTACCTCACAAAATCCATGAGACGCCTATAGGATGGGTCAAATAGCAAAAAGAAATCATCTTATAGTAAACGTCAATGGCGAGACGATAAAAGTCTCCGGCGAAGAGGCTTTTCAGCCCCTTGCTCAATTCTTACGTAATACTCTTCATAAGCCCGGAACGAAGGTTGTTTGCGCTGAAGGCGACTGCGGGGCCTGCACCGTTGTCACTGCGACTTTACGTCAAGACGGTTGGACTCCCTTGCGCGCAATTAATTCCTGTATCGCTCCCGTTTATCTTTTTGATCTTTCTTGCATCGTGACTGTTGAAGGCATGAAGCATGCGGAGTCTTTAAGTGAAGTGCAAAATAAAATGCGCGAATTCCATGGGGGCCAGTGTGGCTTTTGTACACCGGGAATGGTGTGCTCGATGGCTCAACTGGCAGAGGACTGCAAAGAGTCCAAACAAGAAGTCACCGAGAAAAAGGCACGCAATTACCTGACTGGAAATTTATGTCGTTGCACGGGCTATGAGCCGATCTTAAAAGCAGCAACGAATTTGGATTTAAATAAATGGGAGTCTTTGACGACCCGCTATTTAACTTCAGCCTTAACGACTCACTTCCAATCTGAAATCGACGCTGGAGTTGAGATTACTTCCGAAAATAAAAAACTTTATATGCCTGCGACGCTGTCTGAGGCCTTGCAGATTAAAGCTATGTCCAAACAAGTGCGCTTGGTCGCTGGCGCCACAGATCTGGGTGTTTTAGTAAATAAGGCTAGAACCTTTTTGCAGGAGATTTTGGTTCTTAATAAAATTTCAGGCGTCCATACAGTTAACGGCTCGACCCATGGAATCTTGATTGGCGCCATGGCTTCACTGACCGATGTTGAGAATTTTGTTAAATCCGCTCACCCGGAACTAAAACGTCTTTTGCATATCTTTGCATCTCCGCAGATCAAAAACCAGGGCACGTTGCTGGGCAATATTCTGAATGGCTCCCCGATTGGTGATAGTATTCCGGCACTGATGGTGTTGGATGCGGAAATCCAACTGCAGTCGACTCGTGGCGCACGCACGGTAAAACTAAATGACTACTACCAGGGCTATAAGGTCTTTGATAAAGCAGAAGATGAAATCGCCACAGGCATTTTCGTTCCAACCCTTAAAGGCAACTATCTGCATCGCTATTTCAAAGTTTCGTTGCGTAAAGATTTGGATATTTCCGCGGTTACTTGTGCTGTGGTTTTAAAGTTAGATGGATCTCATATTTCTGAAGCTCGTGTCGCGATGGGGGGCGTGGGCCCTACCGTTACGCGTATGCCTTCCGTTGAAGCTCATTTTCTCGGCAAATCCTTTAACGAAATGACCTTTGCTGCGGCGGGGGCTTTGGCTTCCGGATCGATTAAGCCGATTTCAGATCTGCGCGCCAGTGCCGAGTATCGCCACCTGGTGACGGAAAATCTGTTTAAAAAATGTTTCCATGAAATGAAGACCGAGTTGTCGTCACCACTGGAGGTTTTATGTCCATAGGAAAAAACATCCCGCATGATTCCTCTTTAGGCCATGTCAGTGGCACCAGTGTTTTTATTGATGATCGACTTATGCAACACGGAGAGGTCTTGGTCCTGCCCGTGGGTGTGCCTGCTGCGGCGGGAACACTTAAAGCCATCCATTATGAAAAAGCTTTGAAATCCCCGGGAGTTCTTGCGGCTTTTACAGCTAAGGATTTGCATCACAATACCTGGGGCACGATCGTCGTCGAGCAACCTATTTTGGTTGAAAGCAAAATTGGTTATTACGAAGAGCCGGCAATGATTTTGGTCGGAACAAATTACGACCAACTTTTACAAGCCCGTCAGTTGATCACTTTTGATATTGAAAACGCCGATGCGGTTTTAACCATTGATGCTGGTATTGAAAAGAAAGATTTCATGTATCACGCGGGACCGATGAAATGCGGCGACGTGGATACAGCGATGACTTCAGCGCCCCACAGATTAAGTGGAATTTTTGAGTGTGGTGGCCAGGAGCATTTCTATTTGGAATCTCAGGCTTGTATCGCTTACCCATTAGAGGATGGCCAGATCGAAGTTCATTCCAGTTCTCAACATCCCACGGAAACTCAACATCTGGTGGCGGAAGCCTTGGGACTTTCACTTCATCAAGTCGTCTGCGTGGTGAAACGCATGGGTGGAGGCTTTGGTGGCAAGGAAAGTCAGGCCGCTCCTTTTGCAGCAATGGCTGCTTTAGTCGCGCAAAAAATGAATCGTCCTGCGCGCTTAATATTGTCAAAAGACGACGACATGGCGATGACTGGCAAACGTCATCCGTTTAAAAACTTTTGGGATGTGGCTTTTGATGACCAAGGAATGATCTTGGGACTTAAATGTCATCTTTATGCGGATGGTGGAGCCTATGCCGATCTGTCTAGTTCTATTTTAGATCGCGCTTTGTTTCACATCGATGGCGCTTACTATTTGCCCAATGCTTTCATTGAAGGTCATGTCGTTCGCACCAACATGTACTCTAATACCGCCTTCCGTGGTTTCGGTGGTCCGCAAGGAACGATGACCATTGAAAGCATTATTGAGGAAATGGCCGCTCACTTAAAGATTGATGCCCTGTTAATTCGCGAGAGAAATTGTTACCAGGAACACACTCGCAATACCACTCACTATGGACAAAAGCTTGAAAACACTCCCCTCACAGAGCTCTTCACTCGTCTGCGTAAAGACTGTGATTACGATAAGAGACGTCTGGCGATTGATGAGTTTAATAAAAACTCTCAAGGGAAAATTCGCGGCCTGTCTGTTTCAGCGACTAAGTTTGGGATTGCCTTTACTGCGCGCTTCTTAAATCAAGGCAACGCTTCGGTGAATGTACACAAAGATGGAACCGTGCAGGTTTCAACGGGTGCGACCGAAATGGGTCAGGGTGTAAACACCAAGATCCAACAAATCGTTGCACACTGCTTTGGAATTCCCGCAGAGCAAGTGCGCGTGATGGCGACCTCGACTGAGAAAAATCACAATACTTCACCGACGGCTGCATCCAGTGGTGCCGATATCAATGGGGCCGCCGCCTTAAAAGCGGCCATGGGGATTCGCAAGCGTTTAGCTTGGGTCTTTCAACAAGTATTGGCCAAGGCTCCGATGGACGATATCGCGGAGTGCCCGGCGTTTGATGAGGCGACTCTTAAATTTGATGACTTTGAATTCAAAGACAGTACCGTCACCCATTTGCCGACTAAGACGCAGCATTCGTGGGTGGAATTGCTTTTAAAAGCTTACTTTAACCGCGTAAGTTTGGGTGAGTATGCTCACTTTAAAACCGAAGGTTTGGGTTATTCCAAAGCCACGGGCAAAGGCACACCTTTTAAGTATTTCACGAATGGGGTCGCAGCAACTGAAGTTGAGATCGATACCTATACTGGCGAATACAAAATGCTTCGCACGGATATCTTGATGGATTTGGGGAGACCTTTAAATCCCGGTATTGATCGCGGGCAAGTGACCGGTGCTTTTGTGCAAGGCATGGGCTGGGTCACTTCTGAAAAGCTTTACCACAATAAAGACGGAAGACTATTAAGCCATTCGCCAACGACTTATAAAATTCCGAATGTGCAAGATACGCCTCGCGTATTTAATGTCGAATTCATCGAGAACAATGGAAATACGGCAAATATTCACGGCTCTAAGGCTGTGGGCGAGCCACCATTTTTGTTGGGAATTAGTGCTTGGACCGCGATTAAGGATGCTCTTCGCTATAAAGCTCAGGGGAAAATCCCGCAGATCATTTCACCAGCTACTCCAGAAGTGGTTTTGATGGAGCTTTCACGCTATGACCGGGCCTAATTTTGAAACCTTCCTGAGCGCTTATAAAAAACTGCAAGAAGCAGGAAAAAACTTTGTCGCGGTCACCATGGTTAAACAAATTGGGTCTGCTCCTCAGGATGTGGGTGCAAAAGCCCTGGTGAGTCTTGATGGACTGGAGTTTGGTACCGTGGGTGGTGGCAAAGTAGAAGCTGCTGCCATCAAAGAAGCTCAACGTATGATCCGTGAAGACCATAAGAATCACTTTGTGGATTGGAATTTACAAAAAGACATCGGCATGACCTGCGGTGGAGTCGTAAGTTTCTTTTTTGAACTTCATAAATCGCAAAATCCTTTTCATATCGCCGTATTCGGAGCCGGACATATCTCGCAGGAATTTGTTCGAATGCTTTTATTCCTGGACTGCCACGTCACTTGCTTTGATCAACGCGAGGAATGGATTTCCCGCCTGCCCCAATCTTCAAAATTGAAAACTGTGGTGACGGATAAACTGTCAGACGAAGTCGCAAAACTTCCAGACAACTCTTATGTCACACTCATGACCATGGGGCATTCTTCGGATTTACCCGTCTTAGTTGAGGTTATGAAAAATCGCAGTCGCTTTAGTTATGTCGGGAATGTCGGGAGCGATCAGAAGCGAAAACGCCTGGAGAGTGATCTTTTGTCTGCAGGTATTTCTGAAAACCTGCTCAAAGAATTTTACTGTCCTATGGGTGAAACTTTTGGTGGCAATAATCCAGCGGAAATATCCTTTAGTATTGTTGCGCAAATTTTAAAAACCCGAGATGCCATATTAAATTCTAAAAACTAGGAGATCTCTCCCCGTGTCTTTGCAAAACAAAAGAACGCAAAATATTTCCCGCACTGAATTACCGACAAGACTGGCCCAGGCTCGGGGTGATGAAACTTTGGATGTGTTAATCCGGAACATCCAAATTCTAGACGTCATCACGGGCGAAACATATCCCAGTGCTATCGCCATTGGCGGGGAATATATCGTCGGCGTCGGTCTTGATTACCAGGATGCGAAAGCAAAGCGCGTGATTGATGGTGCCGGGGCCTTTATCACACCTGGTTTTATCGATGGGCATTTGCATATTGAATCTTCGATGATGTCGCCTTTTGAATTTGAAGCCGCCACTTTGCCTCTGGGTACGACGACTGCTATCTGTGATCCCCACGAAATCACGAATGTCCTGGGCGCTCGTGGTTTTGAGTGGTTTTTAAGGTGCGCGGAACTGACGAAGCAAAATCTTTTCGTGCAGATGTCTTCTTGCGTGCCAGCTTTACCTGGATTTGAAACCACGGGATCTGATTTTACTTTAAGCGAGATGAAACACCTCAAAGACCATCCAGCCGTTTTGGGACTGGCTGAAATGATGAATTTTCCAGGCGTGATCAATGCCGACAAAGATGTTTTAGACAAGGTGGAAGCCTTTTCTGATCTGAATCTGGATGGTCACGCTCCCCTGCTTCGCGGAAAAGCATTAAATGCTTATTTACTTGCGGGAATTCAAAATTGTCATGAAACCGTCACCTTGGAAGAGGGCCGAGAAAAACTGCAAAAAGGAATGGGCCTGATCATTCGCGAAGGCAGTGTGGCTAAAAACCTCAAGACACTGGCGCCACTGGTGAGTGATTTCTCCTCTCCTCAATGTCTTCTTTGCACGGATGATCGCAACCCCTTTGAGATCGCGCATGAAGGTCATATCAATTATATCATTAAGGAATTAATCAACACCCACAAAGTGCCGATTCATGTCGCTTATCGGTTAGCCACTTATTCCGCTGCGAAACATTTTGGTTTGAAACGTCTGGGACTTGTAGCGCCGGGCAAAAAAGCGGACTTGGTTCTTTTGAGTGATCTGTCGCAAGTGAAAATCACGGATGTGATGATTGGCGGTCGCTTTGTTTCTGAGCTGCGTTTACACGACGAAGTTCCGGCAAAATTGCAGGCTTCACAGCCTCCAATGGAAAATACGATTAAACGCTCTCTTTTGAAAGAGAGCCAATTGAAATATCCAACTAAACAAGGTCACTATAACGTGATCGAGATCGTGCACAACGAAATCATAACGAAGCATGTAAAGAGCTTTTATGATGGTGTGCAGTTCGATCAAAATGATGTTTTGTATATGGCAAATATCGAACGCTATGGTCAAAACCTTCCACCGGGACTGGGATTCGTTAAGGGAACGGGTTTAAAATCCGGGGCGCTGGCAAGTTCCGTAGCCCACGATTCCCATAATATTATGGTGATCGGAACCAATCTTCGCGATATGTGCGTGGCCGTGAACGAGATCATTCGCACAGGTGGCGGTTTTGTCGTTGCGGATCAGGGACAAGTGAAGGCATCCGTCGAACTTCCAATCGCGGGTCTTTTAAGTCTGCAAAGTGCAGATAACATCAAAGCTGGTATCGAGAAATTGAAAGTTGCCTTTAAAAGTCAGGGTGTGGTTTTAGAAGAACCTTTTATTCAAATGGCATTTTTGGCACTACCAGTGATTCCGACCTTGAAACTTACGGATAAGGGCTTGGTCGATGTGACTCAGTTTAAATTCATTCCGCTGGAAGCGACGGTTTAAATAAGATCGACACCTTTTTCTTAATCGGAATCTCAAAAGGCGGAAAAGGAATTCAAAGACTTTTCCGCCTTTTGCAAATTTTTTTGACTACACAGCAACCTGGCTACCAAGAAGCTTCGCGTCGGTCGCATCTTGTTTGCCTAATATTTTCTGGATTTGCTTATTCGCTAAGTGAGAGATCAGCTCAGCCCAAGTCGGATCTGGCAGTACATGAGATAGGAGATCTTTAACTTGTTTAAGCGACGCCATCTGTTCTGAATTAAAAGTGAGTTCTAAGCGAGCAGAATCATCCTTCTGCGGTTTTAAGGTTTCACGCGCTTGAACCGGTTGATTGAATTCAACTGCCAAAACTTTTTGAGTTTCAAAATTGGATTTATTCTGGATCTGCTCGACGATTTCCAAGGTGCGGGCTTCTGTGACTTCGCCACCATATTTCTTTTCTTGTTTAAGACACTTTTGAACTTGCGCCAATTGAGTCAATGTCACCGAACCTTCTTCCACTTTTTTAGATATCTCCGGAGCTTTCTTTAAGACTCGGGCTGCACTTATTCGACGATAAGCCGCATCTTCACTGTAACCAAGTTTTTTCGTCAGATAAGAAAACATCGAATCGTACGCCATTTCCAAATAAAGTTTTCGAGTTTCAATTTCTACGATATGCCACAAAATTAAATGCGTGATTTTACGTTCACTGTGGCAAAGACTTTCAAGTCGACCGACAAGCTCATTGTTTGAGAATTTTGATAGATCCATAGAGGAAACTCCTTTTTATGAAGGAGTTATAACATGGGTTTTATTTTTCTATTTTCTGGTGTTTTTCACCGATAAAATAAGATGTGTAAGTTGCAAAAAACAACATATAAAAGAGCGTTAGGGGCCTACCAAGGCGTGATCTTCAAACAAACGAGACGCTGCTGATTCGGCGTAAATTAATTCAACCAGGTCGCTCTATGAAAGCACCAACTCTGGTCAAACAAATTATTCTTAAATATCTTTAAGCAATGCTACGTTTCCTGGCTACCAGGTATTTTTTAGGTTTACACAGAATAGCCCAAACGCCGCGACGGATTTTCATTTTTCCGTCCGGATTTTCTGGGGCGAACTTCGTTGAAGGTGGCATTTTTTTATTCTTCTAAGGCTTTCTTGGCGTGTCCATTCGCGAAATATAACTGCGGCGGTACTTAAAGATCTCCTCGACGTCTTTTCTGACAAACTTACTTGCAGTCAGCCACCCGATATATCCCAATGGCAAACGGTAGCGGACTCGGTCCACCATCAGAGTGCCGCCTAAAAACGGTCTGAACTCATGCGTGTGATGCCATAGCTGATAAGGACCTTTTTTTTGATTATCCACGAAGCGAAATGGTGGCTTCCATTCGTCAATTTCTGTTTTCCATTTAGCGGGAAAACCGTGAATCTTTAATTTATAATCAATCACTGTTCCCTGCTCGATTTCCGGGGTTGAAACCGATTCGATATGAAAATTCAAACTCGGCGGTGTGATTGTTTCCAGGTTTCCTGGATCTTTAAAGAAGTGAAAGATTTCATCAGGCGGTTGCGGAATAAATTGTTCTGCGTAAAAGATTTCTTCACCCTCTTTATAGGGAGCACAGATCTCCTCTAAAGCATTACGCAGATTGGGATATTGAAATGTAAACCCCAAACTCATGGCTTTTTCAGCACTGCCGCGAATAGAAGATAAAACCACTTCTGCAGCTTCTCCAAAGAGAGCTTTTAGCGCCAAGGGTGGTACGGCTGGGCCTAGCGATTTACCCAGAGCATCTACCAAGGTTTGAGAAAACTCCCGGTTCGTAACCGGATGCGGAGTACTGCCGTTAATAGGACCGACGTAGCTATTGTTCGTCAATGCCTCGGCAAACATCGCAACAATGTCGTCGATATGAATCCAGCTCATCCAGTGCTTTCCATCACCTAAAACACCGCCAACACCCGCCCTAAAAGGGAAGAGCATTTCATCCAAGGCACCGCCATGCTTTGACAGTACGATACTGGTGCGAATAAAAACTTTTCGACCTGGAGCGTGACTGGAGGCGCGCTCCCACTCTTTACAAACTTCGCTTAGGAAATCCATACCGGCAGGATGATCTTCTTTTAAAATCGCATCAGCACAGCTCCCGTAATAGCCGATGGCGGAACCTGCCACAAAGACACGAACATCTTGCGGGATACTTTTAATGAGGTTTTCGGTCGCAAGAACTCGGGATTGGTAGATCGCTTTTTTCTTATCCTCAGACCAGCGCATGCCGACCACGGGTTCGCCCACAAGATTGATCACTGCTTCGATGTGCTCGAGGCGTTTATCTTCGATTTTCCCATGAACTAAATCTCCCACCACGACTTCGCAGGGGAAAGGGAGGACTTCACGAGCTTTCGCAAGACTGCGACTGATCACCGTGATTTCATGTCCTTCGCTTGCAAGTTTTTTTCCAAGTTCTTTACCAATCAGGCCTGTAGCTCCGGTCATCAATATTTTCACTGGGCACGTCCTTTATTTTTTAAGCGCTTTCGTAAATTCCTGCAGACAACGACCACGAGCTTCGTTGTGATCAATCATGGGTTTAGGATACTGTTCTGTTTCAAACTCCGGCACCCATTTTTTTATATACTCATTATCAGGATCAAACTTTTTCGCCTGGGTTTCAGGGTTAAAAATTCGGAAATAAGGAGCCGCATCACAACCCGAGCCCGCCGCCCATTGCCAGTTGCCATTGTTGGCAGCCAAATCATAATCTAAAAGCTTTTTGGCAAAGTATCTCTCGCCTTCCGACCAATGAATTAAAAGATGCTTGCATAAAAAGCTTGCGACCACCATGCGCACGCGATTGTGCATAAAACCCGTGGCATTGAGCTCGCGCATACCGGCATCCACCAGCGGATACCCGGTCTGGCCTTCGCTCCACTTTTTAAAATCAGCTTTGGAATTGCGCCAAGCGATCTTATCGTATTCAGGACGGAAGCTGCGTTTTTCAACTTCCGGAAAATGCCAAAGTATCTGCATAAAGAAATCCCGCCAGATCAATTCGCTGAGCCACACTGGGGAAAATTTATTTCCCTCCCTTGCAAGTTCGCGAACACTGACCGTTCCAAATCTTAGATGCAGGCCCAAGTGCGATGTTCCACCTTCCATAGCAGGAAGATCTCTGTTTTTTGCATAGTTCTTGAGAGTCTTTGCCGAAATCTGGAGAGGTGGAAACTGAATAGCAGTTCTTTTAAATCCCAGGTCTTTTAGACTCGGAAGCTTTTCTGCCATTTTACTTTTTAGATACGCTGACTCGTACTTATCATTCGGATAAGACTTCAAGTAAAAAGGCGTCAGACTTTTTAACACGTTATTCTTATAGGGAGTATAGACCGTATAGGGCTTACCTTGACCAGTTAGAATTTCATCTTTTTCAAAAAGAGTTTGATCCTTGTACGATTTAAATTCAGCACCGAAGGATTTAGAAATATTTGCGATCTCTTTATCTCTTTTTCGGGCATAGGGTTCATAATCACCATTCGTATAAATTGCCGTGATTTTGTTTTTTTCAAAGAGCTCTTTAAAGATATCTTGCGGCTTCCCATGGCGCACCCAAAGGTCCGATCCTTTTTCTTGGAGGGAGGCTTTAATATCCGACACGGTGTCGTAAATAAACGACACCCGGGCGTCGGCCTTATCTTCGATTTTATCTAAGATATCTGAATCAAAAATGAAAAGCGGTTGAACGGCCGTGTTCTCTTTTAAGGCGTGATAGAGGCCTGCATTGTCATTCAGCCTTAAATCGCGACGAAACCAGAAAATAACCATGGGATCCTCTTTGCCCAGTAACACACTCATGCGGCGCGTGGACATTTAAGGTTTAACATTGATCAAGTTACGGGTAAAATTCTGAAGCATGGATGAGAAAAAGTCTGCTAAAAAACAAAATAATGATGCGCAGGCATCCAAGAAAGAAGATCTGGGGCTTCATAAAATTAAGTCCTCAGTTTTCTCTCGAGGTCTTTCTATCGCGAAGCTCACCCTACAGACCGGGGCATCCGTGGCGCAGCATGGAGTCACAACGGTTTTAAAATCCAAAGAATTTAAAGAAGCCAATTGGAAAAAGCTCTTAGAAACCCAAGCCTCCAATATCAGCACCGAATTGGGTCAGCTTAAAGGCAGCCTGATGAAGGCCGGGCAAATGCTTTCCATGTATGGGGAGCACTTTCTGCCGCCGGAGGCGAATGAGTTTCTGAAGTCCTTGCAGTCGGACTCCCCTTCACTGAATTGGGCCGCCATCGAGAAGCGCCTAAAGGAACTTTTGCCACCTGAGAAATTGGCACAGCTTGAAATCGAAAAAGAAGCCCTGGCTTCAGCATCCATGGGCCAGGTTCATCGCGCAAAAATCAAAGCCACCGGGGAACTGATTGTTTTAAAAATTCAGTATCCCAATGTGGATAAAGCCATCGATAGCGACTTACGCGCGATTAAAACCTTGCTGTCCACTTTAAAGCTGATTCCTAAGGACTTTAATACGGATTCTTTGTTTGCTGAAATTCGCGAGATGCTTCTGCAGGAAACGGACTACCTTCAAGAAGCCGATGCCACGGAAGACTATCACCGCCGCCTGGAGGGAGATAAACGTTTTGTCGTCCCTAAAGTTTTCCGTGAATTTTCGGGGCCGAAAATTTTAGCGACCTCGTTTGAGCGCGGACTTCGTGCTGACGATCCTGTGATTCAATCTTTACCTCAGGAACGTCGGAATCGCTTGGCGACGAATTTCCTGGATCTGTATTTTAAAGAGATTTTTGAATGGGGTGTGGTACAAACCGATCCACACAGCGGTAACTATCGTATTCGCATTGATCCCCAGGGACATGATCAACTGATCCTTTTGGATTTCGGTGCAACCCGCGTTTACGACGCTTCCTTTTTGATTCCTTATCGCCAAATGGTGAAAGGCTCCTTGTTCAATCATCGGGATATGTTCACGGAAGCAGCTTTAAAACTGGGCTTTATCAAAGAAGGCGATAGTGCTGAATTGAAATCAGTGTTCGAAGCTTTCTGCTTTGAGACGGTCGAGCCCTTTATTGAGTTTAATGATCCTCGCAACACTTTGGGAGTCATTGACCAACAGGGTAATTACGACTGGAAAAATACGGATCTGCCGCAACGCTTGTCAAAAAAAGTTTTTCAGATTGCCCGTCAGTTTTCATTTAGAACTCCACCACGGGAAATTATTTTTCTGGATCGCAAAACCGGTGGTGTCTTTATTTTCCTATCAATCTTAAAAGCAAAAATGCGCGGCCGCGACCTGCTTCTTAAGTACCTAAACAAAATGGATTAGTGTTTTATGTTACGTGCCTTAGCCCTGGTGTTATGTTCTTTGATTTCGATTCAAGTTTTTGCTGCTGATACGGCTTTGAACATTTCCTTCAATAAGCTTCCAGGCCATTCAATTAACGAACACAAGATTCGCTTTGAGGATTTAAAGGGCAAAGTCGTTCTGGTGGATTTCTGGGCGACTTGGTGTGAGCCCTGCAAAGAGGCTCTGCCACACTATTCAGCTCTTTATAAGAAGTATAAGAACCAAGGCTTAGTGGTTTTGGCAGTGAATGAAGACGACAACGAAAAGGAACGAGATGCTTATTTAAAGAAATCTCCCTACCCGTTTCCTGTCTTTACAGATCCCGATCGAAAATTTATGAATTCCTTTGATGTCGTGGCGATTCCCACAGTTTTCGTGTTCGATAAAAACACAAAGCCTGTGACTTTCGTTCGCGGCTTTGACGCTAAGAAAGCACAGGCTTTAGAGAAAACCGTTCAGGACTTGCTGAACGCGAAATAACTATTTGGTATCAGCTAGGTTCGTTTGGATATAAGGTGCGAACCAAATATCGTAAACGTTTCCGGTTTTCTTTTTACCTTTGGCATCGGTGTACCAGAACTTCGCACGTTGGCGGATCTCAGCGTTTTTACCGCGAGCTTCCTCGTAATTTTCATAGTTCAAAGAAATCTTGTCCAACTTCAAAGCAGCCTTGGTCATTTCACCTTTTTGCGAAACGCCGTCACCGTTGATATCTTTCCAAAGAACTAAGCGTTTAAATTCCTTGTCTTTGGCATCGATCACGCCGTCTTTATTGGAATCGAATTTCTTCAAGGATTCAAAACCATTGATCGCCGTGTTGTTGTCACCAAAAAGCTCGTCTTTCTTATCGATCATTCCGTTTTTATCGCGGTCAAGAGCTAAGAAATATCCCGGGTGATTGGCATTCGGCCAATACACTTTTCCACCTGGATTTAGAGGAAAAGAACTTACGTTTTCAAACGTTGGCAAATTGTCATCAAAGAACACCATAAGTGGCGACCAGTAACCACCACAGAAGCCCGTTTCACCTGGGAAGCTGATGAAGATTTCAACTGTGGAGCGGTCTGGAGAAACGTTAAAACCACCGATTGTGGCAGTCACGGCGCCATCCTTACCCATGAAGTCGCCGCAGCCATAGGTTGGCATTTTGGATGACCAACCGTAGTCCCCGAAAACCGGGCCCGTTTTACAATCCAAGATCTCTTGTTCAAAACTCATATTCCCCAAAGAAACATTTGATTTTGAAACGGAGATGTTTGCTTGGTTATCAACTGTCACACCCGTTGGGATTTTCGTTTTAAATTCAACGATATTCCCGTAAACCGCGGCTGTACCACCGGCAGGGTTCATTCTTACCTTAGAGGCTTTAATGTTGCCCACGCTACCGTTACCGACATTCCCCGTACCTTCCGGAGTTACGATAACTGCTGGATACTCAACACCCAGATTATAGTTTGTGGCACCGACCAGGATATTTATATCAGCAGTGATAAGAGAGCTTTTAGCCAGTGGATTTGTCACAGCACGAAGATTCGTACCAAAACATGAATTCACCAGACGAACAGTCATCGTATCTCGGCCAGAACGAGTGACTGTGCCAGAAGCCGGAGCTCCCACGACAGATTCCCCGGCGCTTACCGAGTTGACGGCCATCGGCACGTCCTTACTGACCGTCACAACGTTGTTTTGGTCTGCGAAAGCACTGGAAGTCAACAAGACCAGCGCGCCTCCCAAAATAGCTATTGTTTTCATAACGTCCCCCTAAAGCGGATACTAGTTTTGTCCGTCTAATCTTTCCGCTTTATATATTTTAAAATAAATCATTCTTTTCAAAACTGAGTCGCGGCGGAAAATCATTTTTTCCACCCCGTCTGCAAGCAACGTTGGGTTGTCGAATTTTCCATTTCTGTAGTCAGCAACATATAAATTCAAAGGTGTTGTTTTATATTCACTGGCCTTTTTCTTGGTATCGATTTCAACATAGTATTTTGCGATTTTAATAACTCTTGTACGTACAATGGTTTGCCCCCCACCCACGGATGGAAGTGTACGCAAAAACGTATCTAAACTATCAATCACTTTACCATTATACGGTTGTGTATTCTTAAATAAGCTTGCCGCTTCATTATTCAACCCCTGCAACGAATCACCCGCCGCCGTGGAAACTGAACCTACATAGATGGGGCTGCGTGGTGGAATCTTCATATCTATCACGCCCCCAGGTGCAGGACGAATACGACTTGGAGTATCGTACATCAATAGATTTCCATCTTTCCAAAAGCCCGGGCGTCCGCCATTGGCTTCGTTAGAAATCCATTTTCTGTTATTCGCGGGACTAAAAGTAAGAGACGCTGGTTTATTAGGATCCCCAGGATCCGTACCGATGATATACGCCCATACCGGATCGTAAGTTAAAAGAGGCCCTGCTCCCATATCCTGGGTCACAACGTAAAATGCTCTTTTGCCAGAATAGATCAACGTGAAATCACGGTCGGTCTTGCCTGTTAGAACATTTTCCGTAACGTCAGGGTAATAGTCGTAAAAGTTGTTCCCGTTATCGTCTTTAACAACGATGTTGTTATAGGAAGCTTCCACACCATTCAGATTTTTAAATGTAATACGCTCGGCAAGATTCTGGTCAATGGAATCGTCCAGTTGTCTTGTCAGTTTTGTTTGCTCTTTCGTGATTTGGACCTGAACTGCAACGACCACAGAAATGACCACCGCGGATAACCCTATCCCGACCAGAAGCTCTGCTAGTGATAGACCCTTTTGATTTCGAATCATCATTTTGCACTCACCACGAATGTGTAGTCTCTAAATTTCTCAGGCAACCAGCTTTTATGAGTCATACGCAAGGTCACTAAATAAAGACCACGATACTTTTCATAGGGTTGAATCAAATAGCCATAAGTTCCCTGACAAGTATCACACTGCCCTTTTGCTGCAACTCTGCCCACATCCCATTGCATGGGCAGATTGTTCAAAGCCAGATACGTATCAATCTGTGAAGGATCATAGTCAAAGTTCACTTGATAGTCTTGAACGCCGGCCTTGATGTTCTCGGAAATATCTGACACCTGACGATCTGTCGCAGATGCCAGCAAGCTCGATTTCGAAGTATTACGTAACTGCACCAGTCCGCCTGTGAAAGCAAGACCGATCACTGAGATCAGACCTAAAGCCACCAGTGCTTCAACGATGGATTGACCTTTTGATTGTTGGAGAAATGATTTTTTAATCATAGTCCTGAACCTTCCCTAGACTGCTCGACAACGAAGTAGTGGTAAATACGACGCTTACAAGTCGGAACAGTTTGTGTTGCCCCCACTGGGATACCACAATCCGGATCCACCGCTGTCCACTTAAATGGATCTGCTTTCGCGCGCAAACTGATCACGTTACAAGCCATGCGATCCGCTGTCTCTTGAATCGAGGGCATTGGATGCCAGATTGGTGACGGCAAATTATCACATTTCGTTATATTACTAGGCTCGGACAAAGGATGCAAAATTCCACGCTCTCTGAGCTCTTGTGTCGCCTGAGGATAATAGATACTGCTCCAAACGATACCCGTTCGAATTGCTTGCTCATCAATTTTCAAAGTTTTACCAATGATAAAGGTACCGATGATGCGCAATGGTTTTGTACGACCACCCTGGATCGTTAAGTTGTCACACGTATAGAAACCCGCAACGAAGTTGGCTTTTGGAGTGATCACACAGTCTTTCACGATAGAACGAACATAGAAGTCCTGGTCATCCATCGTCCAAGTTCTGCTTGGAACCACTGGATCTGCAGCTGTCGCGTTTAGATCACCCGCAAAGTTCCATGACTTTCTTGTCCCTGGAGAGAAGCTCACACCCCAGTTCGCAGCCCCGAAAGACTGGGAGTTAATCATATTATAGTAGTCTTCACACTTCGCAGCCATGTCCGCCGTATCTTCAGAAGTATCACCCGTTGAAGACGTTGATGAAAGACCGGTAGGACGAGTGATATTGCCACTCGCTCCGATATGGTAGTTCAAATAACCACGCAGATGGGCTGGATCCGCCGTTGAACGGACCGGGATACTGTTGTAGTAAGTGCCGTCGTAACCTTTTAAACGAATTGAGAAATCAGCAATACGGACACCCGCAGCATTCATAAGGTACAAGCCGTTATTGATACCGATTAAAACATCCAAACGGTCTTTATATTCTTTTCCTGTCCAGCTGTAAGCTTTGTCCAAGTCAATTTCAAATGATGGAGGATTTTTCTCCAATGCCGTATAGGCATCAAGCTGTGCCGTGTACTTCGCAATATTATTCTGGGCGTCTGCCATCGCCTTAGTATAATTCGTCGAATTTGTTTCAGCAGCGGTGATCTGATTTTTTAAATCAGAAATTTCAGACTTTTTGGCTGAAATTTGTGCCTTTAAGTCTTTGATCTTATCAGCATCCTGGTACCCCCCAGGAGGCGGAGTCACGGTCGGAGAAACTGTTGGTGATACCGTAGCAGTTGTAGTTGCTGTTACAGTTGGAGAAGCTGTAGCTGTCGGAGACGCCGATGCCGTAGCCGTAGCAGTCGGTGAAGCAGTCGCTGACGCAGTGGCCGTCGGTGATGCACTTGCCGTAGCTGTCGCCGTCGGACTTGGAGAAACTGTTGCCGTGGCCGTCGGTGAAGGAGACGGCGCTGCCACCGGCTCGACCGGCTTCGCTAGTTCTGCATCCAATTGATCTTCCAAATCACTGAGTTCTGATTCTGCGGTGTTTAACTTCTTTTTTAGTTTAGTTAAGCTGTCCGTATTCGATGTGTCTGAATTTTTAGCATTCTTATAATCGGTATTTGCCTGATTTAAGTTCGCAACAATTGCCGCTTTTCTTGCAGGATTTAGAACCGGAGGGAAAATTGTAACATTCCCGTCCTTAACAAGGTCGACACTAAATGAACGGGCATCAGCACCTGTACCATATGAAAATTCAACATTCATGATGGCGCCCGTTATTTTATTTTTATTATCAATGGACCACTTACCCGTACTCCAGTCCCCTGATGTCGTTGGAGCTGGTAACTGATTTTTTTGAGGATAAAACGTATTGTAATTAGTAAGGACAACACGATAAGGGTCGTCTGGATTCTTTCCAGGCGTGGCCTTGATATTAGACGCCTCCATTGATTCAAGTTGCGTGCTTTTCTGATTAAGTTCAGCGCAAATTTTATTAAGGTCGAATTCGGTACCAGAAGAGCCACTCGCGGTCCCCGACATAACATCAAGACCCAAGTCACGCATACCATCGTTTTCTATACCTCTTAAGAATCCTCCAAACACGCGGGAATCTGACCAATAACGATCAGGAAGTGCACCCTGAGTTGGAGGATTATAAGGAGAGTTGTCCGGTTTTAAAATCCAACCATTCCCCATGTACACGCGATCCGCAAAGGTTACGCCAGCATAGTTCGAGTTAGAAGCATTGCCGCTATCCACAGGTAAATTGATGTTACCGTTTACGAAAACGGGGCTTTTAAAAATCATGCCGGGGCTTGTGCCCATGGTCGCTTTGTTTGCAAATTTATGGAAAATAACGTCGCCATTTTTCGGTGGTACTGAATCCCACGTACGGTCCATGCGAAGGTCGCCGGGAAGCACCAGCGCAAAGGAACCTAGCTCGCGTGGATAAATAGCGATTTGAGCACGCACTTCAAGAGGCGCACTTCCGATCTGGATGACATTTTTATTTTTATCAATTAATGAAATCTGTGCCGAGACATATACTTCACGTCCTGCTTTCGGCAAGTAACCCGAGTTCGCTGGACGACTTAGATACATACGAATACCTTGAACCGGAATCTCTTTACCCGTTTGCTCGTCCACCACGCGTTTCAAATTATTCACGACAGGAAATAAAGGATGGGCTGACGACACCGGAAAATTCAATGTCATATCGATGAAATCAAGACGTAATTTATCCAAATTGGAATCATGAGGACCAATATTCGCACCAGCAGCCACCATTCCCTTAAGGGAGGCCAACTGCTCATCTGACATCACCAAACGTTCGACGTTACCTGGGTTGTTCCAATCACAGCTTGTTGTGTTTTGAAGAAGTGATCCATTATCAAAGCAGTACTTTTGACGGATACCAAAGACAACGTAGTCCATCGCACTGTTCACTGCGAACTTAAGATTCACCACGTTCTTGGTTTTAACTACTTGTCTTCGTTGAGAGATAACGTATGCAGATAAAAAATAGAAACTGATGCTCATCACCGCGATGGCGGTAAGGACCTGCAGAATTGCGTTACCTTTTTGTTTACTCGTTTTCATAAACATACCGATGGCTCCTGTGAGAACTTATCGGTAAAGATCCCGACAAACCTTATGGAACAACGGGACTTTTCAAACGATTTTAGGTAATTACGCTAACTAACGGCTTACTTTTGTATCAATCAAGTAATCCTTCCGTCTCAATTAAAAACATATCCAACCAAGCCCTGAAATCTCAATCTCGGAAACGTATCTACTTGAGATCTGTGAACTCATTATTTCGATTCCGCAAGTTGGGTCGGAATATGAGGTGCTAGCCAAATGTCATAAATATTTCCTGAGCGCTGCTTTCCTTTCGCATCGGTGTACCAGAACTTTGCCCGCTCGCGAATTTCTGCGTTTCCTAAACTTTCGGCGCTCATTCGATACTTCAATGAAATTTTGCTGAGCTTCAGCCCTGCATCCGTTAGTTCCTTCGACTGACTGATACCATCAGCATTCTTGTCATTCCATAACACCAACCTTTTAAAATCTTTATCTTTGGCGTCGATGAGGCCGTCATGATTGGTGTCGAGCTTCTTTAACGCTTCAAAGCCATTGATGGCGGAGTTGTTATCTCCAAAAAGTTCATCCTTCTGATCAATTTTGCCATTGCGATCGCGGTCCATCGCCAGAAAAAATCCAGGACTCTTGGCATCTGGCCAATAGACTTTTCCCCCTGGGTTCAAAGGAAAATCAGAGAGTGTATTAAACTTTGGAAGTTTATCATCAAAGAAAACCATCAACGGTGACCAAAATCCCCCACAGAAACCTGTTTCACCCGGAAAACTGATGAAAAGTTCAACCAAGGAGCGATCGGGAGCGACGTTAAAGCCACCAAATGTCGCGGTGATATCACCGTCCTTTCCCATAAAATTGCCGCATTTATAAGTGGGCATTTTTGAGGACCAACCATAATCACCGAAGACAGGTCCCGTGCTGCAATCTTGCACGCTTTGCAGAAAGGACATCTTTCCTAAAGAAACAGAATCTTTGGAGATGGTGATCGTAGCTTCATTATCGACCGTCACAGATGTCGGAATTTTTGTTTTGAACTCGACGATATTACCAAACGCTGCAACAGTTCCCCCGACCGGCTCCACACTCGCTTTAGAGGCGGTAAAGTTTGAGACCGTCCCCGAAGCTGGCACGCCACTGCCTCCGGCACCCACAAGAGCCGCAGGATATTCAGCAAAGAGTTTATATGTGACGCCTCCGACTTTGAGTTCAATATCGGCATTAATTAAAGAGCTCTTTGCCAAGGGATTGGAAACTGCACGCAAATTCGTGGCAAAACACGAATTGATCAACCGAACTGTCATGGTACTTTTTCCCGAACGAGTGACCGTTCCTGAAGCCGGCGCTCCCGAAATAGACTCTCCAGCCGAAACAGAATTGACGGCCATTGGGACATCTTTGCTGACGGTCACCACAGACTCCTGATCGGCATGAGCAGGTGCCGATAACCCCAAGACTGCTGCTATCAAGAAATTTAAGTCTTTCATAACGCTCCCCTTGTACAAAAAATACGCACTGAACATTTACTGAATAAACTATTTCAACTCGGCTTTTTCGATTTTAAAATAAATCATTTTCTTAACTACTGAATCGCGACGAAACAACACTCTGCCCACTCCATCGGCCAATAACGTCGGCTGTTCGAACTGGCCATTGCGGTACTCCGCCATAAAAAAGTTGGCAGGAGCTATTTTATAAAGTTCTGCATTTTTTTTGGTATCTGGTTCAATATAATATTTAACCAATCTGGCAGCGCGCACGCGAACAACGGTTTGTCCGCCTCCGACAGCAGGAACTTTTCTTAGAAAATCATCAAGACTGTTGATCGCGTCGCCCGTATCGGGCTCGGTCATATTAAACAACCCAGCGGCATCACCGGACACCTTTTGAAGTAGGTCACTTCCAGAGATCACCGCGCCCAGAAAAAATGAACTCCGTGGGGGAATGGTTTTATCTATGACATCACCGACACTGGGTCGAATCCGGCTTGGAGTATCATAAAAAAGAAGATGTCCAACTTTCCAAAATCCGGGCCGCCCGCCGTTACTCTCATTAGAAATCCACTTGCGATTTTTTTCACCGTTAAACTCGAGTGAAGCAGGCGTATTGGGATCTGCGGGCTCAGGTCCCACATCATAGGCCCACATAGGATCAAAGGTTAAAAGCGGACCGGCTGCAGAATTTTGCGAAAAAACGTAAAATGCATCCTTCCCTGCGAGAGTTAAATTCAGCTCGCGATCAGTTCGAACTTTTAAAATATTCTCTGTGATGTCAGGATAAAAATCATAAAAGTTGTTCCCATGGTCATCTTTAACCAAAAGATTGTTATAGGAAATATCGATCCCGCTTAGATCTTTAAAAAGAATCCTTTCAGCCAAATGCTGGTCCACGGAATCATCCAGCTTTCTAATCATCTCCACCTGCTGTTGCGACATTTTCACCTGGACAGCAACAACAATAGAAATCACGATCGCGAATAATCCGATCCCGAGCATCATTTCTACTAAGGTTAAACCCTTTTGGTTTTTCAACATTATTTTGCACTCACAATAAAGTTATAGTCACGGTACGTCTCAGAAGGAAGCCAGCTCTTATGAGAAAGACGCAAAGTCACCATGTAAAGCCCACGATACTTATCAAAGGGCTGAATCACATAACCATAAGTCCCCTGACAGCGATCGCACTGACCTTTTTCCGCCACCACACCAACATCCCAAACCATGGGTAGATTTTCAGGTTTAAGCAAAGTTTCCAGTGCCGCTTTGTCGAGATTGAAATTCACCTGATACTTTTGCACACCGGCCTTAATGTTTTCGGCAATGTCGGAAATCTGTCTGTCGGTTGCAGAATCAAGCAAGCTATCAGATGTGGTTTTACGAAGCTGAACCAAACCACCAAAAAAAATCAAACCGATAAAGGAAATGAGTCCCAATGCCACCAATGATTCGACAATTGTTTGCCCACGAGTGTTTAGCTTTTTCATCACATCCCCAACCCTTCCCGGGATTGTTCAACCACGAAGTAACGAATAATACGACGTTTGCATGTTGGAACCGTTTGTTTCTTGGCGGGATCCACACCACAGTCTGGATCCACAGCCGTCCACTTAAATGGATCTGCTTTCGCACGCAGACTGATCACGTTGCAGGCCATGCGATCTGCAGTTTCTTGAATAGATGGGATTGGATGCCAAATCGGAGAAGGCAATTTATCACACTTAGCCACATTGTCTGGCTCGGTCATAGGTTTTAAGATTTTTCGTGAACGCAAAATCCGTGTGGATTGTGGGTGATAAATGCTGTTCCACTGAATGCCGGTGCGAATAGCCTGTTCGTTGATTTTTAAAGTCTTACCGATGATAAAGGTCCCGACAATGGTTAAAGGTTTCGTGCGCCCGCCTTCAATAGTCAGATTGTCACAAGTATAAAAACCCGTGACAAAAGTTGCGCCTGCTTTAATAACACAATTACCTACAATTGAATTTACCATAAAGTCCGTGCTGTCAGCGCTAAAGATTCTTTCCTCCAATATAGGTTCACTTTCATGTCCCTTTTCTTTAGGAACTGAACTGTCAACCCCTGCAAAATTCCAAGAAGAGCGCGTGCCTCCTGCAAAACTTGTCCCCCAGTTGGCAGCGCCAAAAGATTGAGAATTCATATTGTCGTAAAAATCTTCACAGGCTTGAGCGATATCAGTGGAATTTCCAGATTCGTCTTCCTCTGCCCCTGAAGTATTTGCTGTCGCTGAAAGTCCAGACGGTCTAATCAGATTCCCGCCACTATCAATCGAATAGTTAAGATAGCCCATGAGATGCTTGTCACTGTTTTCATCCGGCCACACCGGCGCACTATTCCAATAGGTGCCGTCGTAAGCTTTAAAGCGAACGGAGAAAACGGTAATTTTGTTTCCGTCTATGTCTCTTAGATTAGCTGCATTGGTAAGATTGACGGACAGGTAAGCACGATCCAGATATTCACGACCGCTCCCCGTTTTCATCGCATCCATTTCAATCGTAAATTTTGGAGGGTTGTCGATCATTTGTTGATAGTCTGCCAAGGCCGCTGTCGCAGAAGACACCGTGGCTTTAGCGTCCGAATTGTTTTTATCATTGGCAGGGATCTGCACATTTTTAAGATCTGCGATGTGCGCCTGAAGATCACTGATCTTTTTGTTCAATGCTTCGATCTCCTGATTCAACTTGGCTATTGTATCAGGATTTTGATAAAGCGTTGGATCACCAACAGTGGGTGCGGGTGTCGGCGAAGGACTTGTCGTCGCCGATGGCGAAGGAGTTACGCTGGCTGACGCCGTTGGCGAAACTGTTGGAGATACAGACGGTGACACCGTTGGCGACACTGAAGGCGAAACAGTCGGAGAGGCCGTGGGAGAAGGCGACACTGTCGGCGAAGGACTCACAGTGGGACTTGCGCTGGGACTGGGGCTTGGACTTACCGAGGGACTTGGGGAAGGACTTGCATAGACAGGTTTCGCCAACTCGGTATTCAACTCATCTTTCTTTTTTGCCAATTCCGTATTTGCGGCCGCTAAATCCGTCATAGATTTATTCAGATCCGATTGCAGAGCATTGGTTTTATCGGACGATTTATTAATGGTGTCGTTGGCCTCTTTAAGAGCCGCCTCCAAATTTTTTCGGCGATCTTCATTTATAACCTGGGGTAGTAAAATAGCGGTTCCATATTTGGTCATATCAAAGACAACTTCGCGATAATCAGAACCAGTTCCATACGCAAGAATGAGAGACGTCACTGCACCCGTGGTCGTGGAGTCACCCCATTTATTGATGTTACTAACCGAAATCGTACCCGGCTTCCATTTTTCAACGTTCGGAGCCGGAATGGTGTTTTTCTGCGGATAGTACTGATTGTAGTTACTGAGAGTAATCTTATATTTAGAATTTTGCGTTGAACCATTCGTTGAATCATCGACCATCTTGGCTTTGATCTTAGAAACTTTCATGGTGCCAATGTCGACAGTCTTTTTATTGTAATCGGCACAAATACGATTCCAATCAAAATCTCCAGCGGGCAAATTACTCACCTGCCCCGACATTACTTCCAACCCGGCATCGGAACTTCCGTCATTTTCAATTCCATTTAAAAAACCACCGAACACGCGAGAGTCCGACCAATAGCGATCCGGCAAACCTCCCAATGTCGCAGGAGCATAGGGATTGCCGTCGGATTTCAAAATCCACCCATTACCCATGTAAACACGATCAGCAAATGTAACGGCTGCATAATTGGAGGTACCCGCGTCTCCCGTGTCATTTGGTAAATAGATATTGCCGTTCACAAAGACCGGACTGTTAAAAACAAGACCCATACTTGTACCAAGAGAGGCTCTGTCGTCGAACTTGTGAAGATTCACATCTCCGTCAGTGGCTGAAGCATTCCACGACTTATCCATATGAAGATCTTTAGGCAGAACCAAAGCGAAGGAGCCCATTTCCCGAGGGTAAATGGCAATCTGCGAGCGAACGCTTAAAGGCACGCGCCCCACCTGAATCACATCACCACTATCATCTAACAGCGAGGCTTCGGCCATGATGTAGACTTCGCGTCCTGCTTTGGGAAGATAACCACTGTTTTCAGGACGATTAAGTACGATGTGAATTCCTTTAACCTTGATCACTTGGCCATTGGTTTCATTCACTACTGTTTTTAAAGCATCAACGATCGGAAACAAGGGATGCGCTGGAGAGACTGGAAAGTTTAACATCAGGTCAATCTTATCCAGGCGCAGCTTATTCATATCAGTGTCATGCGGTCCGATGTTCGCACCCGCTGCAACCATCTCTCTTAAAGATTGAAGTTGCTCATCTGACATCACCAGGCGCTCAACGTTGCCTGCGTGCTTCCAATTACAGGCATCAATATTTTGCAGAATCGTGCCGTTATCAAAGCAATACTTTTGACGAACACCAAATACGACATAGTCCATCGCACTGTTCACTGCGAATTTCAACGTCACCACATTTTTAGTTTTTACGATTTGTTTTCGTTGAGCGATTACGTAGGCCGACAAGAAATAGAAACTAATGCCCATAACCACTAGTGCGGCAAGCACCTGCAAAATAGCGTTCCCTGACTTGTTTTTCACCGACATAGAAGCCTCGTTTGATCGCTCCTTATCGGAGTAAAACAAACAAGACACCACGAACATCCGCGAGTTATCGTGATTTTTCAGATCCTTATAGAATATTCCGAATACAATGAGAACAATGTTTCAGCTTAGGCGTGATGAGGATCGACGCAGGAAACGCCCATAAGTTCTGTTTCAATAGTCGCTTCTATGATCCCAAATTCTTTAACTTGTTTTTTAATCTGGTGTTTCACAGCTTCCATATCCGCCGGGGTTGCATCCCCTTTTAGAACTATATGAGCGGTAAAAACGTGATTCTCGCCATCTAAAGACCAAAGATGCGCGTGATGAACATCCACGACAAGCGGGTTCTTTTTGATGTTCTCAGAAACAGATTCAACAGAGGCCCCCGTTGGAGAAGCCATCAGAAAAACCTTCATCGCTTCACGCAGGTTTTTAAAGACGTTAAATAAAATCCACAGCGACAATGCGACGGCAAGCCCCGCATCCACCTGAGGAACATCCCAAAACTTCATCACCAATGCGCCGATCAAAACCAAAACCCAACCCAAAACGTCTTCGATCATGTGCCACATTAGCATGCGTTCATTCAAGGAAGTGCCTTTGGAAACTCGCAGTGCTGCAAAACCATTGATTGCCACACCGAACACCGCAAGAATCAACATCCCATCAGCATGGACTTGCTGCGGGTTTAAAAGACGAGGAACTGCTTCAATCAAGATAAAAACGGAGCCAATGATCAACACCATGCCCGTAATAACAGCGCCTAAGACAGAAAAACGGCGGTAACCATAGGAAAATTTCTGATCACTGGTTTTGTGAGAAACTTTCTCCATCACAATAGCAATAATCATCGCTAGCGCATCCCCAAAATCATGAAGAGCATCACTCATGATCGCAACGGAGTTCGTCAAATAGCCACCCACCAACTCCACCAGGGCAAACCCCAGGTTGAGGATAAATGCAAAGCGCATACGCCCAATGGCAGCTCCATGGCTGTGATGGTGATGATGGCCTGAGCTATGACTGTGGTGATGATGGTGATGTTGATTACTCATGCGGTCTATTAGAGCCGTTTATTGACCGAGTTTCAAGCCCATGATAGCCCTTTGCCCATGATGACACGAACTCAATACAAGAAACTTGCATTTGGGCTTTTGATTTACACGATCCTGGTGATTTTGTGGGGCGCTTGGGTGCGTATCTCTCACTCTGGCGACGGGTGTGGCGACACTTGGCCACTTTGCCACGGCCAGCTGATTCCTGAAGCCCAGCGCGGAAAAACCTGGGTGGAGTACGGTCATCGCCTGATGTCGGGTATTTATGGTTTTGTCGTGATTTACTTTTTCTGGATGGCGCGAAAACTTTATCCCATCGGTCACTTTGCACGTAAAGCCGCTGTAGCAACACTGATTTTCATGATCACAGAAGCGCTCTTGGGAGCCAAACTGGTCCTTTTTAAACTGGTGACAACAAACGATACACCGTATCGTGCCTTCGTGATGGCTTTGCATCAGGTGAATTCATTTATGTTAACCGGAGCTGTGGCTTTGGCTTATGCAGCGGCCGCTTTGAATGACACAACACCGACTCCCCTTGCAAACTACAAAAAGTACAAACTGCTTCCGTGGATTATCGTAGTTCTTGGGACGACGGGTGCTTGGGCGGCCCTTTCAAATTCCCTGTTCCCGACTGATAATATCATGGAAGGCTTGCTAGCAGATTTATCTTCAGACTCTCACTATCTGATTCGCCTGCGCGGACTTCACCCGGTTCTTGCGGTTCTGGGGGCTGGAAGCCTTGCTTTGTTTTTCTGGCTTAAAGCGCAGACCACGGAAAACGTCTTGCTTCAGAAGAAATCTGTGCAAATGAGTGTGATTTTAATTGTGCAAATTCTGTTTGGCTTCAGCACGCTCTTTTTACACGCGCCTACCTGGATGAAGATCACGCACCTTTGCTTGGCTCAAGTGATTTGGGTAGTTTTACTGCAATGGGTTTTCTTTACGCGTAATCCTGCGAAATCCGCGAGTTAAGTCCTCAAGTTGTCAGTTCATTTGATTCAGTCAGACGGTGGAGAAAATCCACCTTCTCGTTAATGTCGTTATACTCGAGCACCATCTGCTGCAAATCATAATCGCGCACCATGTAAGAGGCAAACGCTCCCACAACTTCTTCCGGGCGATTTAAATTTCGTAAAAACATGTCCCGCTGAGCAGGATCTGGGATGTGCGTATGAATCCAACGAATAAGCACTTTATTAAGCGCGTGCAAGCGCACCAGGTGCTGTGGATCAACGATCGTTTGCTCCGGGATGATTTCAGACTGACAAACGATATAAGGCGTTTTGTAATCCACAGTATGTTTTAAACGTAACTTGCCTTGGCCCTGCAAAAAGACCAGAAGAGTTCCATTCACTCGTTCTTCGATAATCTGGGCATAACCGTAGCCAGCGATTTCACGGACAAAAGGCACTGGCTCACCCGGAGGAACCGGAGCAACTTTGGACGGGTCCTCGATATAACCCATCGCAATGGGCATATTATTGGCCACGGCGTTTTTCACCATGGTCAGATATCGAGGTTCAAAAATATTCAGGGGTTTGGTCGTATGCGGAAACAACGTCACATTGACCAAAGGAAACAAAAATACTTCCATTCGTGAGGCCCCCACAGCTTGTTTAAGTAGTATAATGATTGTAGCCTGGGATTGCTATGGAAAAGGTAGATGTTAAAATGAGAAATGTGGTGTTTTTCGACGGCGTCTGCCATCTTTGTAATGGCTTCGTGGACGCTGTCATTACTCGCGATCCACAGCATCGTTTTTTGTTCGCTCCACTCCAAGGTTCAACGGCGGAGGCGCTTCTTCCCGCTCAAGATCGTGAAAACCTGGATACAGTGATCTACTATGAGTCAGGTAAGATCTATCACCGATCTGCAGCGGTTCTTAAAATTCTTTCGGGTTTGGGTGGAGTCTATGGTCTGTCTCGACTTGGGTGGATCTTCCCTGGATTTATCCGAGACAATCTCTATAAACTTGTCGCAAAAAATCGTTATTCGTGGTTTGGGAAAAGAGACTTTTGCCGCCTTCCCACTCCAAATGAAAGAACTTATCTTTTACCTTGAAGCATTTCCACAAAAGGCCGATCCGCTGCCGAAAGCTCATCTTTGATGATTTCCTCAGCCTTTAACCACTTTAAGTCGTCATGCTCTGTTAACGTAATTTCCGCAGTTCTGGTCAAAGCTTCGTAAACTCTGAGGCGAATAGTTTTTGACGGGTAAGCAAAATCCTTTTCACCAATAAGCGTGCCTACCGTGATAGCAATACCAAGTTCTTCATCTATTTCCCGGCGAAGAGCTTGTTCGGGAGACTCCGACAGCTCAACTTTCCCCCCGGGGAACTCCCAAAATCCCGCACCGCTCTGGTCAGGGCCTCGACGCACCAGCAAAATGCGCTTATCCGGGTCATTTTCTTTACGAATGACTGCGGCTACTACCAAAACAGGCTTTTTCAGATCCGACATCGAAAACTCCTTCGAGGAAGACTCAGCATAAATCAGAATTGCTGCTTCCTAAAACTAAAAAAATGCTGCTAAGATGATTCTTTATGATTGATACACAGAATTCCTTCTTTATTTTACTTGTCAGCGGTGTAGCACTCTTCCTATACGGAATGTCCATAACCAGCTCGTCACTTGAAAAGTTGATGGCCGGAAAGATCACAAGTCTTTTAAATCACCTTTCTCAAAGCAAACTTTTGGCAATCTTGACGGGAGTGGGCTTAACCACTTTGATGCAAAGCTCAGGAGCGGCAACGTCCATGCTTGTGGGGTTGGGTTCAGCGCGCGTGATTAATTTGCGCCAAGTGATGGGCGTTATCATTGGTACCGCAATTGGTACCACTTTGACGGTGCAGTTGATCTCTTTTGATCTGACTCAGTATGCACTTCCCGTTTTTGCGATTTCTTTTGCTTTTTATTTTAAAGCCAAAAAAACAGTTTTTAAAAATCTGGCACTGGCGTGCATGGGTTTTGGATTACTGTTTCTAGGTCTTAAGCTGGTCTCCACGGCCTCTCATCACTTTGCAGAAAATCCGATGCTAACGGAGTTCTTCCAAAGTGTTCGCGACAATCCGGGATACTCTTTGATGATTTCCATCGTGTTCTGCGCCTTTGTGCAAAGCTCTGCGATCACGATCGGTCTGGCGATGAGCTTGGCGGCAGTGAAAGCGATCACTTTTTATGATGCCATGATCTGGGTTTACGGAGCTAATATCGGAACGACGTCCGTTGCATTGATTTCCGCAGCGGGCGGCAACTACATCGGGCGTCAGGTCGCATGGGCCCATTTCTTTTACAAAACCATCAGTGTCGTGATCTTTTACCCCTTTACGCAGCTCTTTATTGATTTCTTAATGACCTTTGATACGACAGTGGCGCGCTCTATCGCGAATGCCCATTTGATTTTCAATATTATTTCAGCGATCCTCTTTTATCCGTTCATCGATAAAGGGGCTCAGTGGATTGAGAAAATGTTCCCGAAAGCCGCCTCTGAGGAATTTGGTACTGAGTTCGTAAACATGAACAACTACCAGAGTTCTGCTCTGGCGGTGTCTTATGCGAACCGCGAAATCATGCGCACGGCCGACATCGTGATCGGCATGATCAAGGATTCGATCAAGCTATTTGAAACCAATGATCCCAAAGTTTTTGATTCGATCAAGGATCGCGACAACAAGGTCGACTTCCTTTACCGCGAAACCAAAATGTTCTTATTGGATCACGCCAATAAATCCAGCACCGTGGTTCATCAAAACATCATGAACATGATCATGTTCCTGAGCGATGCGGAACGTGCGGCAGATGCCATTGACATCAACATTCTGGCCTTGGCTATCAAGAAGAACGCCCTAAAGCTTGAATTTTCGGGCGAGGGTTGGGCGGAAATTCGCGAAATGCACGAACAAGTTGTGAAGGTTGCTGCGATGGCGGTCAACGCTTACCAAAACCGTGATCTTTGCGAGGAAGCCATTCAGCTAAAACGTGATTTGGCGAAACTTGAAATTTCTTTGCGTGAAAATCACATCAGCCGCTTGAATCGCGGCCTGAATACTTCAATCAATACCAGCTCGATCCATTTGGATTTATTGAGTGAGTATCGTCGCATCGCAAGTCTTCTGTGCAATCACGCCTACAATCAAAGGACGCATAAGTAATGCTTCAGTACGTGAGTCCCGTTGTTCTACTATTGATTTCAAATATCTTTATGACCTTTGCTTGGTATGGGCATTTGAAAAGCCTTAAGAGCTCAGCCCTTTGGATTGCCATCGCAATCAGCTGGGGTATTGCACTGTTTGAATATATCTTCCAGGTTCCGGCTAACAGATTGGGTTCCCAAGTTTATACTTTGCCACAACTAAAGATCATCCAAGAGGTTATTACGATGGTGGTCTTTGCGGGATTTTCTTATTGGTATATGGGCCAACCACTTAAGATGGATTATCTCTATGCGGGACTTTGCCTTGTTGGAGCGGTGTACTTCCTGTTTCGCTAAGCTCTCATTTCGAGACTAAAATCCAGCCATCTAGTTTTTAGTCCCATTTCAAGATACAATAGTACTATGAAGTTTATCCTGATACTCGAAGATGATGAGAGAACAAGTCAGGATCTATATGACAGCCTTAAAAGTATAGATCCTCAGCTTCATATTCGCTTCTTCAAGGATCTTGCAAGCTTTCATGAATTCCTGAAAATCGCCGTCCACGAAGGCGCTAAAGCCTTGGCCCATGCCGGCAGTAAACACCCCTCAGACCTTTCCGATTTAACAGAGCCTTCTATTGCCGATGAGCTTCGTCTGGTCATTGCAAAAGATGAATTCCTAGGCACAAAAAATTTGGGCCTTGTTCGACGCGCCCGTGATTTTTTCATTCGTAAAAAAATGTGTTCTGAACAAGAACCCACCGCATTGATTTTGACGGCTTTTGAAAGTCCTACTTTTGATATCAAGCTTGCGGAAGATCGCATTATCAATAACGTACTCTATAAGCCCTTTGATAAATTAATCATCAAAGAGCATCTGCAATACGCTTTGACGGGTCACCACCCTGTAACAAGCTCGACACTAACCGCTGCGAAGATATCAGCCACTATTGAAATGCTTAAAGATATACAGCTGCAGTCATTGTCTGAGATTGGTTTTACAAGCTTGAACAATCACGAAATTAAAATCGGTGCGATCACCAAGTACTATAGCGAGTCCTTTTCTTCTGATAACAAGAAAAGCTTGCTCGCCGTTTGTGTCGCTTGCAAAGAAATCTCTATCAAAGAGTATCTGTGCACATTCCAATTCGTCGCTGCTGATCCGGCACAAATCGCCAAGATCCGCCGGGACATTTTACAAAATAAAAGTCACCAAACCTTGGATTTACAAACTCCCCTGGGGAACTTAAAAACTCGCATTATTCTTTTGAATGATGACGAGCCCCTGGATATCGAGTTTAAAACCATGCTAAATCAGCGTTTTCAAAATGTGGAAGTCTTTAGCTATAAAAGCCAGGGACAGCTTCTTTCAGACCTGCAGGATTTGGACAGCAAAGAGCGCCAAAATCCTCCCATCAATCCTGATTTGATAATTATCAACTATCACATGCTGGATATCGAGAAAGAGAAAACCTGGAACGCGCTGGTTGAGAAAATGAAAGAACGCGCGAAAAAACATAGCACTGAGTGGAAAGAAACTCCCCCGTTGATTATTATTTCTCGTACTAAAATTACACCGCCAGAAGTGGCTGATATGAGTCGCTGGTGTAAGGACATTTACTTCACGCCGCTTGATAAAATGTATATCGCAAAGAAACTTATCACGAACTTTGCGATCACCACCGTGGAACCAACAACACTTCCGTATGTTAAAGCCGTGTTTGATGCGAAAGTGGCGAATCCCGTTGAAATCACGCAAATCTCTGAAGCTGGTGTGGTAATGAAATATCACCGGGCAATCAGCACTGGCGCTTTCCGCGAATTCATCCTATGGCGCATGGAAGAACATCAAAATCCTGAGATCATTGCGACGGTCAATTACTCTGAAGAGAACAAAACCGATGAAGGTTATTTAAATCATTTCGTCTTTTTTGGAATGAAGGACGCCTACCTTAAACACATTCGCCTGTGGTTGGTGGACGCCTATATTAAATCCAAAGAAAAAGACTCTGCTTAAACTTTTGTTTTCTTAAGCAATAGAGAATTGCTGACGACAGAAACTGAGCTCATTGCCATCGCGGCGCCTGCGATTACTGGATTTAACATTCCCAATGCGGCGAGCGGAATACCCAGCGTATTATAAATAAACGCAAAGAATAGATTCTGCCGAATCTTTTTTAAAGTGCCTTGCGACAGCTTCACGGCGTGAACAATGGACATCAAATCGTTATTCATCAAAGTAACATCCGAGGTTTCAATGGCAATATCCGTTCCTGACGACATAGAAAAACTTACGTCTGCCATCGCCAATGCCGGGGCATCATTGATTCCATCACCCACCATAGCGACCACGTGTTTTTTGCGCTTCAGGGATACGATGACATTGGCTTTGTCGGATGGTTTTACACCATACCTGAACTCGGTGATACCAACCTGCCTTGCGATTTCTTTTGCAGTTCCTTCGTTATCCCCGGTTAACATTATCACAGTGATACCCAGGTCTTTTAACGCGGCAATAGCCTGCTTCGAGGTTTCACGGACTTTATCGGCTACGGCGATAAATCCTAACACGTTCGTCTCGCTTGCCAGAACCATCACTGTTTGTCCTTTGCCTTCGGCTTCTATCATTTCCGGCGAAATCCCCTGACCGTTCAAGACCCAATGAGGACGCCCCAGACGATACTTTACCCCACCAATCAAACCTTCGACGCCAAGACCGGTCACAGATTCGAAGTCTTTCACCTCATACAATCCGAAGCCCTTATGTTGCGCTTCAGAGATAATCGCATGAGCTAATGGATGCGAGGAGCCTCGCTCGAGACTCGCCGCGAGCTTTAAAACTTCTTCGGAGGTGTGCGCCGTTACAACGGGATGTCCTTCAGTGATGGTTCCGGTTTTATCTAAAACCACGAAATCAATTTTCTCCGCTTGCTCCAAAGCTTTCGCATCTTTGAATAAGACCCCTAAAGGAGCAGCCTTCCCGATTCCCACCACCACCGCCGTGGGTGTTGCCAACCCTAATGCACACGGACAAGCAATGACCAGAACTGATACCGATGAGATAAATGCCGCCTGCAAATCACCCACAATCAACCAAGTTGCAAAGAAAGTTACAATGCTGATTGCAACCACGACGGGCACAAACACTCCTGATATTTTATCTGCGAGCCGTTGAATGGGGGCCTTGGATCCTTGAGCTGCTGAAACGATTTTAATAATTTGTTCGAGCTGTGTTTTAGAACCCACACTCGTAGCTCGAACCTGTAAAACTCCATCTTGATTTAGAGTGGCCGCGAAAACATGATCCTGAATCCTTTTTTCCACGGGCATGCTTTCACCGGTCAACATAGATTCATCGACGGTTGATGAACCCTGGACGACCACACCATCTACAGGAATAGATTCCGCGTTTTTAATCAGGACTACATCTCCAACTAAAACATGCTCAATAGACGTTGCGACCCACTCAACGCCCTTTTTGACCATCGCTGACTTTGGCTGCAGACGAATCAAGCTTTCTACAGCCTCAGAAGTTTTTCCTTTCGCGCGGGACTCCATCAATTTTCCTAAAAGAATCAGAGTGATTACAGCAGTACTTGCTTCGAAATACACATGCTGCTGGTGCCAATTTAAAACAGTCACGACGGCGCTTAACAAATAGGCCATCGTGGTGCCCAATGCGACCAGGACATCCATATTGGCACTTTTATTTTTTAAGGCAAAATAGGATCCCCGGTAAAAGCGCCAACCAATCCAGAATTGTACGGGTGTCGCGAGGATCAATTGTAACTGCCGAGGAACAAACTCATGATGACCAGAAAACATCATTGCCATTTCAAGCAAAAATGGAGCTGTTAAGACCGCTGAAACGGTAAAATGAATCAGATCACGACGATATTCTGCAGCGGCTTCATTTTTAAAAGCCTGAATATCTGTTGGCGAATTCATTTGAAATGCTTGATAACCAACATTTTGGACCGCTTTAATCAAATCCTCTGGATCCACAGATCTTGAATGCTCAATATGTGCTTTTTCAGTCGCAAAATTCACCGTGGCCACGGCTCCAGGAATGGCATTGAGGGTCTTCTCAATTTTTGCAGCACAGTTTACGCAAGACATTCCCACCAATTGAAGATCCGTCACTGAATTTGAATGTTCTGATTGCTGCGATTTCATAAAATCTCCCTGCCGTAGTATTAGGGCACAAGGTCGAGCTTTGTGACAGATTCCTATACAAAAAACAGAAAATTCAGCGAATCAAATTGGGAATGGTAGGTCCAGGAACAATATAAACAGATAACTAATTAAGTTGGGCCTTTAAAATCCGAAAAAGATACTATGAAAACACGACTGATTTCACTAACATCGCTAGCTTTCTTGTCTATGTCATTTTCTGCCCATGCTGACTGGATGCAAGAACAAGAAATGCCCTTCACCATCGTGAACAGCTCTCATGAAGCCATCATCGACAAAAATGGTTTTGCCGAATCCACTTTGGAATCGGAAATGAAAGTGATGAATGAAAAAGGTCGTAACGAGTTGGTTTTACAAACCATTCCCTTTGCTCCGGATGCAGCCACCGTCACCTTTGTCAAAGGCTCGACTTTCACAGATGGTATTGAGTCACCGGTAAACCCTAAAGATGTCACAACAAGAAGTGCCAAGGGCCCCCAACAAGGTATCAACCACCTTCGCGAAATGGTCATTCCATTTAACAACATCAAGATCGGCTCCATCACTAAATACACGGTTAAAATAAAAACCAAAAAGAACCTGGTAAAAGGACTTTTTCAGCAAACCTATGTTATGGGTGTGCACGCTCCGGAATGGGCTGGCCGTGCAAAAATCAAGTCCTTGCTGCCCCTGTACGTTAACATCAATGACCCTTGGAAAGTTTTGGAAACCAAGGAAAGTAAAGAAGGCGAATACTACGTTTTCGAATTTAAACAAGTAAAGCCTTTGTTTAAAGTTCCTGAAGAAGCTTTGGCAATCCTTCGTAAAGACCAAATCTCTCGGGTCGACGTCAGCACGATGAATAACTGGGCGGAGTTTATCACTCCCGTTTCTCAAAAATGGGAAAAGATCCTGGCTGTAAAAACATTGCCGGCTCCTTTCACTCGCATTGTTAATAAAGCCAAAAAGGCCGCGACCACGACAGAGAAAATCGATATCGTGACGTCAGAACTTGCCAACGTCATGACTTATTCTGGCAACTGGACAAGTCTTGAGAAAATGTACATCGCGCAACCGTTAAAAGATATTGCCCGCACTAAAACCGGAGACTGCAAAGACTTCTCTTTAGCGACGACGGCAATGTTAAGAGCTCTGGGTTTGGATGCGAAGGTGGCTCTGGTTAAACGCTCTGGCCTGGAAGAATTGTCTCGTTTAAAACCAGAACTATCGGCTCCGGAGCTGGTTAATCCTTCTCTTTTCAATCATGCGATCGTAAAAGTTAAAGATGGAGACAACATACTTTGGGTGGATCCGACCAATATGGTGAGTAACTCCGGCTACGTGTTTGCAGATATCGCGGGTTCACATGCAATTGAAGTCAGCGACCAGGCCAAAGCTTTGGAATACCTGCCGTATCCAAAATCCGGCGAGTCCCTGCTGACTTTTGATAAAACAATCAAAATCAACCAAGACAATACCTCCGACACGACAACAAAATTTGAAGCGACGGGCGAGTACGCAAAATACATGATCGAAGCTTCCTTAGCAAAAAGCGAAGATGCAGGTAAGAAAACCATCATGACTTACTTGCGCTCGAACCCTGAAAACTCCAAAGGTATGTACGAAGGGGTTAACTTCAGGAACCGCATCGTCAACAAAATCTCTGGGACCCAGAAGACCATTGGTGAAGAACTCACCACTTGGCATGATCAAAAGCTTTATCTGGACACCGGATTCCCGCAGACAGTTTTATATACCATGGCGCTTATGGGTTACCGCGTGACAGATGCGAACCTTATCGCACGTTACTCGGAAAAAACTATCACTCACGTCAAAGGATTCGATTTTGTTGGCTATCAAGAAGGTTGTTCGATTTTCACCCCGTGGTACACGATTTCCCGCGACTTTATCAAAGAAGATGGTGGATTCAAAATCGTCGATGATATTGCCTTCAATGAAGTGCGCATCTCTGCCAAGGATTTAAATTCAGACAAATTCCAATATATGACGGGAGATATCCCTGAGTGCTTTAAGGGCCGTCAGGTTTTGATCAACCCCATTGCGCCTGCAGCAACTCTGCAAAGCCGTCTGGACGACTACACAATCGTGAAGGCCAATGAAAAACTCGACATCGGTGGACCAAAATCAATTCAAGGCGCCCACGATGCGTATCACATCGCCAACCAAATTTTAGACAGAGATCCTGAAAACAAAGACGCTTTGCTGGTGAAGGCTCGCGCCTTAAGACGCATCAACTACATCCATAACGGTGTGGATAGAAAAGAATACCTGGACCTGGCGTCACAAATTGTGGAAAAGCTGAATAGTGCCTACCCGAATGATCCAAAAATTCTGCAACAGAAAACGTGGATTCTTTTGTCTCGTGACGACAAATCCAGTCTTTCGAATACTTTCAATCAGACTTACAAGGCCTCTCAAAAAGACTTTGATTTATATTTCCTGGGCGGAAAGGTTCTGGAAGAACTAAATCAAAATCAGGCGGCAATTGGCTCTTACAATAAAGCGCTAGAGATTGCCCACAACAATGCTGACAAAGCCCGTGCGGGCGCGGCCTTGGGTGAGTTGTTAATTCAACAAGGTAAAGTCGAAAATGGGATCGCATTTTATAAATACGCGATCAAGGCAGACCCGGGTAATTCTTGGCTTGCCGGTAACTTCACGGCCTATATCCAACAACTCGGCCGATGGGATGATGCCATTTCCGTGGGCGAAGAAGTTGTAAAAACAAATCCATACGGCATGGCGAAGAAATCTTTAGCCGACGCCTATGCCGGCAAAGGTACAAATATCCGCACGCAAGCGGCTAAGAATCCCCTGGATCAAGCGAAGTCTTTAGATACGGCTGAACAACTTTTTGCCAAGGGTCTGTCTCACTCCCCTGACAATGAAAAATGTCTGAAGGGATTGGCAGAGGTATATTTTGCCAGAGCCATGATCGATTTCAATCCAATGACGGCGCAAAAGTCTTTACGGTATATTGATAAAGCTATTGCCGGAAAAAAAATCAGCTCAGAGGCTTTCATCCCGATGAAAAACACTTTGAACATGATTATCGCTGGCACACTGCGCTCGATGCCAAAAGATAAGGCCGCAGCTTTAGCAAGTCAGGTGACTTCTTCGACACCGCCTCACTTGGTTCAAACCGAGCCACCTAAGCCGCCATCCCCATCTCCGACAGTTGCCATTGTTCCGAACAAAACTCCAGCCAGCGTAACAGCACCCGCGCCAATGGTTCCGACCGCAGAAGCTCCAAAGTCAACTCCGGCAGTCACAGCTCCCGCGGTACCTCAAACACCTGCAGCTGCAAGTCCGGAAAAATAGAAATTCTTTGTCACAAAACCAGCTCCTGATTCCTAATATTGGATAAGGAGCCTGCCATGATTTATAAAACCCTTCTTACAATTGCCTTAGCCTTCTCCCCTCTTTTAGTCCTTGCCCACGGCGAAGAGAATCCTGGGCCCAATGGCGGGCATCTTAAAATGCCAGGGCCTTTTCACACCGAACTTGAAATCGACTCAGTACAAGGCGCGCATATTTTTCTATTAGACATGGAGTTTAAAAATCCTACGATTCAAAACTCCTCTGTAACTGCGAAGTTCCATGAAAAAGGAAGCGCAAAAGTGATCGATTACAAATGCGGAATCATGGGTGGGAACCATTTTCATTGCGTGCCACAAGGAAAAATCTCAGGCAAAGGCCAGCTTAAAATCAAAGCTGTTCGTGAAAATGCTGTGGGTAATGAAGTCGTCTATGATCTACCTTTAAAAAAATTCACCAAGACCACGGGTGTCCCAGCGGTAGATCATTCTCGACACTAAGGAACGGGGCGAACTTTTTGAGTCGCCGTAACAATCGTCTCGTATTCTTTTTTGAACAAAGTCATGAGATCTTCCGCAGTTCTGCGGGGATCGACTTTCCAGTCATTCAGGCAAGCTGTTTTCACCGGCGTGCCTTCATTCGTGATGTTCATCGCAAAATGAACCATCGTGGAAACCGGTGAGCGTGTGGCGATACTGATGGAAAGTTTGCGATCTCCCCAATAGATGTCGTCACCATCACGGATAAGTGTTTCAGTTTTTAAGGCACTCCCCGCATGGGCCTGCATATAATCGCGGGCAATCGATGCAAACAGTCGTTGCAACGCCACTCCGCTGAACAGATCACGATCGAATACTTCAATAATAAAGTGAAGCATCTCATCGCCAGCAATCACGGCATTCGCAAGTAAATCCTCACCGTCTACCATGTGTGAAAAGGGAATATCACAACGCCCCATCCAGGAAATAATGGAGGGCCCCAAAACACCGTGGTCCAGATAAGCGAACAAGGAATGAAGCTGACTGCCATCGTAAGCGAATTTTTTTTCAATAAAATGCATTTCCATGGCAATTACTCCTTAAAGAGGTTTTTCACGTCAACATTTGCCGAGGCAAAGGCGCGCTTTGCACGCTTACAAGATTCACACTGCCCGCACCACTCGTCGCCGGCGAAATAACATGGCCACGTCAATTCCCAAGGAACATCCAGTCCCTGCCCTAAAAGGACGATCGCAGGTTTATTTAAGTGAGCCGTGTAACAACCCACTGTGACTTTATTGGAAGTGGAAAACGAAAAGGCATGAGTAGAAGCTTTTAGGAAATCAATAGAGTTATCAGGGAATGTCGCGGCTTCTTCAGCATTGAATCCCGGAATCACAGAGTCTGCTCCCAAAGCTTCCGCGTAGGCCGCGGCAATATTCAGAAAAATCCCGTTGCGATTTGGAACCCAGACGGACTTTGCAGATTCGGCTGATTTTTCCATATTATCGATTTCAACATCACTGCCCGTGGGAACTTTTTGATCTTCAACCAACAAAGAGGACTTGTTAAATTCCTTAAACCAAGTCACATCCAAAACTTTATGGGGCACACCTAAGAATTTCGCAATTTTAGCAGACTGTTCGATTTCTTTCTTTGCAGCCTTTTGACCATAATTAAAAGTCAAAGCCAGCACCACTTCGTGATGGTGCTTGATCGCTTCAAAAATATTAACAGTCGAGTCTAAGCCCGACGACAAAAGGACAACGACTTTTTTCTTATTCTTCATGACATGGCCTTCAGATCACGAATCAGGATTTGAATTGTTTTTTGCCCAGCAAAGTAATTCCACTGAAGCTCCCCTAAGATATCATAAAAACCCGGCACCGTGTGCAAAGTTTCCACCTGACGAGGAGTCGGTGTAAATAACAGGGCTTCCATCGTCGCGTTGCTATCAGGATCAAACAACTTTAAGCGCAGATGACCACCCTTAAGCTCACGCTTAGATAAAATCTGAATATTCGAAAAATGAATTAATGGGATCGCAAACCCCGCCCCAAAAGGACCGACAAAATCATACCACTTCATCAGGCTAGCGCTGACTTCCGGAAGACTTGCTTGAACATCGTAAAAGATTTCTAATGGCTTCGGCTTTTCGCGAAGATCCGAAAAATGCCCACTCAAGCGATCTACAAACTGAGCGACTTTCGTCTCTGCGATTTCAAACCCCGCAGCCGCCGAGTGACCACCAAAACGACTCATCAACTCTGCAGCCGAACCCATCGCTTCGACCAGACAAGCTTCCTGGCCTTGTGGCAAACGAGCGGATCCGACGATCATACCGTCTGTCCCCACTGAACCGACAAAAGCTGGCTTGTTATAAACTTGAGTCAGCTTCGTTGCGATCAAACCCACCACCCCGCGATGGAAGTTTGGAGATGCCACAAATACAAAGTCTTTATGTGGCCACTCTTTAAGTAATTCTTGAGCTTCTGTTTCCGCATCACTTTGGAGCTGAACCCGCGTCGAGTTGTTCTTCATCACCTGACGAACCATGTCGCGAGCTTTAGAAACGTCGTCTAATAGAAAGATATCAATCGGAAGAATCCCCGATTCCATTCTGGAAAGAGCATTTAATTTGGGAGCAAAACGGATTGCCACATCTTGGCTGGTTAATGCACGATCTTGCAAATCCAACTCTTCAAGTAGTGCTCGAAGTCCGGCTCTTTTCGTCTCGGCAAGTTTAACCAGACCGTGTTTTACCAACACGCGATTATCGTCAACCAATGGGACCATGTCGGTCAAAGTACCGATCGTAAAGTAATCTAAGACTTCTTTTAAATCCCATTTGCTTTTAGGTAGTTCTGCGTGATCGTGAAAGTATCTTTTTAATCCACGAAGCAGATAAAAAGCAACACCCGCGCCACACAAATAACCTAAACCACTTTCACAAGTTCCCTGATTGGGATTAATGATGACGTAGGCTTGAGGTAAAGTCTCCGCCGGCAAGTGATGGTCCGTTAGGATCACATCCACACCTAGCTCGCGAGCCTTATCGATCGCCGCATGAGCCGTGATACCCACGTCAACGGTGATAATCAAAGACACACCCTGGGACTTTAGCTCCTCAACCGCTGCCGCATGAAAGCCGTAACCTTCAGACAAACGTTTGGGCTGATAATGCAAAACTTCAGTAAAACCTAAAGCCTGCATCCCGGTTTTTAAAAGCGCGAGCCCTGAAGTACCATCCAAATCAAAATCCGCATAAATGCAGATTTTTTCCTTATTCAGATAAGCTTGGCCCAGACGCTCCAGTGCTTGAGACATCCCCTTTAACAAAAGAGGATCTTTCAAATCCACGAGCTTTGGAAATAACAGCTTTTCAACCTCTTGGGGTTGAGTGAATCCACGCGCAGCCAAGAGCTTACCAATCAAGGACGGCCATTGCCCCTCGACTTTTGAAGGTGTTGCCACCTCGGTATCTGACTCTCTTAACTTCCACAATGGATTCACAAATTCTCCAAGCACAAAGGCCCCTTTTGGGGGCCTTTAAGTTTTTAAGCTTTAGCTGTTTTCTTCCCCGTCAATTTATCCATCATCAAGACAATTGGAGCTGCCACGTAAATAGATGAGTAAGTACCGAACACGATACCCACACAGATCGCAAATGCGATATCACCAACTGTACCACCCGAGAACAACCACAAGCACAATGCTGATGTGAATACTGTTCCGGAAGTCATCAATGTACGGTGTAACATGTCGTTAATCGCTTTATTGATGATGAAGCCGTAGCCTTTGTCATGGTAATGCGAATCTGTTTCACGAATACGGTCAAACACGACGATCGTGTCATTCAGCGAGTAACCGATCAATGTTAGAATTGCCGCCAAGATAGGTACGTTCACTTCTTTACCCACAGCTACGAAGATCGCCAAAGTGATCACTGCATCATGGAACAAGCAGAATACGGCACCTGGTGCGTATTTATAGTCAAAGCGAAGACCAACATAGATCAAGATCACAAGCAAGCAATAGAATACCGCCAGCAATCCGTTACGTTTCAACTCCGCACCCACCTGAGGACCTACTGTATCAACACGTCGGATTTCAGGATTGTTTGCAGCAAAAGTTTTAAGGACGATATCCTTAATTTTCGCGATATCTGCATTCAAGATTTCATTCGTCTCTTTATCGGAAGCACCCTGCTTACCTTGGAAACGGATGATGTATTCGTCGTTATCACCGAAAGATTGAACACCGACTTCACCCAGGTGCAATTCATCTACAGATTTACGAACCTGATCGATAGTCACACCTTTATCGAATTTGACCTGGAACTCGGTACCGCCCTTAAAGTCGATACCGTAGTTGATGCCTTTTACGCCCAAGTAAACCAAAGAAAGAACCACCAACAAAACTGAGATACCCGCGAACAGGTTTACTTTACCGATAAAGTCGTATTTGCCAGAAGATTCAGTTGCCATTGTTTTTGTATTATTATTAGCCATTTTACTACCGATCCTAGATTGACAACTTTTTCACGTTAAATTTGTAAACCAATTGATCCACGATCACTTTGGAGAAGAATACGTTTGCAAACAATGTTGTCACGATACCAATCAACAAGTTCACCGCGAAACCACGCACTGGCCCCGTACCGAAATACAAAAGAACAACCGCAGTTGCACCAGTCGTTACGTTGGAGTCGATGATCGCAGACATCGCACGGTTGTAGCCTTCTTTAATCGCCACTTTCAAACTGTGTCCCGCCGCCAATTCTTCTTTGATACGTTCGTTGATCAGAACGTTCGCATCCACCGCAAAACCCACCGTCAAGGCAATCGCAGCAATACCCGGAAGAGTCAAAGTTGCGCCGAATGAAGTAAGCAGTGCCAAAACACCCAATACGTTCACTGCCAAAGCAACGGTCGCCACAACGCCCATTCCTTTATAATACATAAGCATAAATAGAATGATCAAAGCCGCACCAATATAGGCACCCAATTTAGCTTTATTGATGGAGTCAGCTCCCAAAGTAGGACCTACACGACGTTCTTCCAACTGCTCCAAAGATGCAGGCAATGCACCGGCACGAAGAGCTGTTGAAATCATTTTCGCTTCATCCATCATTTGGTTGCGGTCACGACCGCCACCCAATGTGATAGTCGCAGATCCACCACCAATACGCTCACGAATACTTGGAGCTGATTTGATGACTTTATCCAAAACGATCGCCATTTGTTTGCCCGCGTTTGCACCCGTCAGGTCACTGAACTTAGTTGCACCCGCAGAGTTGAAACGAAGAGTAACCATCGGAGCGCCGTATTGGTCATAACCAACAGAAGCGTCATCCAAAGCTGAACCCGTTAGATCCGTATCTGTTTTTAGAAGATACGGAACCGCACCAGCTTCCATTGTTGCTGCATTCGAAGATTTTTCGAAGTACACCACAGACTTTTCAGGCAATTTGCCTTTAAGGTCGTTATTGATACGAGTTACGTAGTCAGAATACTTCATGCCTTCCAATTTATAACCGCCAGCTTTTTCAGCTTCAGCAATCAAAACTTGAAGTTCTTGTGGAGTTTTTTCGTGAGACACGATCATGAAATCAAGTTTCGCAGTTGTATTGATCAACTGTTTTGCTTTTTCAGCATCGGCCATACCTGGCAACTGAACCAGGATACGATTTGCACCTTGTTGAGAGATTGAAGGCTCCGCTACACCGAACTCATCGATACGGTTACGGATCGTTTCAATCGCCTGCTGGATCACGCGATTTTTATAGTCATTCAAATACGCATCGAAATAACGATAAGTCGCTGTTGTATCCGTCGTACCAACCTCTTGCAGGTCTGCAGGATGTTTATCAGCCATGTATTTAAGGACTTTAGCTTTGTCTCCCGCTGCAAAATGCAGAGTCAACTCGCCTGATTCAGGCTTTTCAGATTTAACATCAGTCAATGCGATGTTATCTTTCGCAGTGTCTGCTTTAATTGATGCCATCAAACGAGTCGTGGATTCTTTCACCACGCCATCAACGTCAACACCCATTACAAGATGCAAACCACCTTGAATGTCCAAGCCATAGTTCATTTTTTGCTTAGATGGCCACCATGAATTGCCGAAACTAACGATATTCGGCATAAACCATACGAGAGCCAATACGATACCAGCGGCCGCGCCGATGGTTCTCCAACGTAGTCCTTCCATTATTTCTTTTCCTCTGTTGCTGCTTTCTGAGTTGTCGCGATTTGTGTACGAAGCATTTTAACTTTCACGCCATCCGCGATCTCTACAGTCACGAATTGGTCAGTGATGCCTTCAAGACGACCCAAAATACCAGAAGACGTGATGACTTCGTCACCGCGTTTAAGTTCAGTCAAAAACTTCTGATGTTCTTTTTGGCGTTTTGATTGAGGGCGGATAATAAGGAAATAGAAAATAACGAAGATAAAGATGAATGGTACAAACATCTCAAGAGTAGATGGTTGGCCGCCTGCTGCTGGAGCAGATTGCGCGAATGCTGCATTAACTAGTAGTCTGAATAACATGATTCCTCCAATGATGACGCTAAAATTCAGCATTATTCCATGGAAGAATCAATAGTTATGTCAGTTACGCTTTCTTTACGAAACGCGTTAAGCAGTCGTCACGGAACGCTGCCCAACGGCCTTCTGCGATCGCCTCACGAGCCTTTTCCATCAATTTCATATAGAAATGGATGTTGTGAATCGTGTTCAAACGAGAGCCTAATATTTCACCACTTAAGAACATGTGACGAAGATACGCTTTCGTATAGTTCGTGCATGTGTAGCAATCACACTCTGGATCCAGCGGAGAAGGGTCTTCTTTGTACTCGCTGCGCTTGATGCTGACTTTACCCTGCCACGTGAAGATCGTCCCATTACGTGCTACTCGCGTAGGCATGACGCAGTCAAACATGTCGATGCCCGAATCGATTGCAATAATTAAATCTGTTGGCGTTCCCACACCCATCAAATAACGCGGCTTATTGGCCGGCATTTTGGGTGCGACGTGCGGCAAAAGTTCATGCATCAAATGAATCGGCTCACCGACTGAAAAACCACCCAATGCATATCCCGGCAAATCAACAGAGGTGATTTGTTCCAGAGATTTCAAACGGTGCTCCAAGCTCAGACCACCCTGGATGATCCCGAAAAGAAGACTTTCTTTACGAGTCATTGCTTCTTTAGAGCGAAGCAACCAGCGGTAAGTCAAAGCCATGGATTTATCGATTTGCTCATCAGTTGCCGGATATTGAAGGCATTCATCAAAAGCCATGATGATATCCGAACCCAAATCCATTTGGATTTCCATACTCTTTTCAGGAGAAATGAAATGTTTCGCGCCATCCAGATGCGAGCGGAACTCCACCCCTTCCTCGCTCATGTTGCGAAGTTTAGACAAAGAGAAAACCTGGAAACCACCGGAATCCGTAAGAATAGGCCCGTGCCAGTTCATGAATTTATGAAGACCGCCCATTTTTTTAACGGTCTTTTCGCCCGGGCGAAGATGCAAATGGTAAGTGTTACCCAAGACAACTTGAGTGCCGCACTCTTTCAACTCTTCCGGAGTCATAGCTTTTACTGTGGCTTTAGTTCCCACGGCCATGAACACGGGAGTTTGTACGGGACCGTGTGCGGTCATCAAGGTGGCGCGACGAGCGTTACCTTCAGTCTTGTGAACTGTGAACTCGCCCAATTTCATTTCATTTTTTGTTTCAGTCATCGTTTTACCATCTAGCATAATCAATCCACCCAAACCGTGAGATCGCCATAAGAAAAGAGTCGGAACTTTCTCTCAATAGCCCATAAGTAGCAAGTTTTTACTGTTTCTAAAGACGAAAATCCCGAAACCAACGCAAGCAACGTCGACTCTGGTTGATGGAAATTCGTAAGAAGACGCTGCACGACTTTAAATTTGTATCCTGGCTGAATCAAAAGCTTGGTAAAGCCGCGAAAGCCTTCGGCCGCTGAACCTTGAAGCAGTCCCCCGGCAGCGCTTTCTAATGAGCGTGTCGTGGTGGTCCCCAGGGACCAGATAAGATTTCCCGCTTCGCGCGCGGCTTGAATTTTTTGCCAGCTTTGCGCCGAGATCTCGACGTACTCTTCATGCATGTCGTGATCGTTTAAATCTTCAGCCGTCACCGGCAGAAATGTGCCTAAACCCACATGCAGAGTCACTTCGACAATTTGCACACCTTGAGTGCGCAATTGATCGATATCAGATTTCGAAAAATGGAGACTTGCCGTGGGAGCTGCAAAGCTTCCCGGCTCTTTAGCCCATGCCGTTTGATACCACGATTCGTCTGCATCCACTGTGTGACGTTCGTTACGAGCTTTTTGAATATACGGAGGCAACGGCAATTCTGCGACCCTCTGGAAATAATCTTCCGTGACGGCTTGATTCAAAGTCACCGTTTGTGGACGGCCCTTTTCTTTCAAAGTCATGGTGACTCCCAAAGGAAGCTCCAGGGACTGTCCGATTTTATATTTTTTGGAAGGAAACAGAACTTCCCACTCGAGTTCAGAGTTTTGTTTTAAAAATAGAATTTCAACATCACCGGAAAACACACGACGTTTAAGCACACGGGTGTTATTCACCACCAACACATCGCCGGCGCTCATTTTACCCAACAGCTCCCCAAGTGTAATCTCGCGGGGCTGATTGTTTTCGACCCACATCACCCGGGACGGACGTTGTGGACTGGTCGCCACCAGCTCTTCGGGGTATGTAAAAACGAGGTCTGTGATTTTCATAGGGGGCTTTCTTACCACAGCTCCCCCCGGGAATGAAGCTCGGGGAGTAACTTTTACCTGTCAAAAACCTAGGATTTTCGATACTTATTTCCCTTCAGGCTCTCCGAAATTGCTAAAAGCCCCCTTCTTTGAGAAAGTCCGGGGAATCTCATGAAAATATTTAAAAATTGGATCCTTATTCTTATTTCTAGCCTGACCCTGCCCTTTGCTGCCAAAGCAAGCGGCTTGGACTGCCCGATTTCTAATAACTCCTGTGAGTTTTATCGTTGCATGGAACAGGAACAGCCTTGTGGTAAAAAAGGTTATTGGCAGAATTTTGGAATTCCTTACTGCGAACTTTTCGTGAAAGATGAATCCAAATTTAAAATTTCAAGTCAGTTGTGGCTGCAAGATGTTCGCTTGTGTTTGCAGGAACGACTTCGTGACACTGTTGAGGGCTTGCAGTGTGGCGACATTAAAACCAAAGCCATTGATGATCATGTGAGCTGCTATGTGGACACAGGTTTTTGTCAGCTTCCATTTAATGAACAATTTAAAATCATGTGGTACTTAAAAGGCGCGCTTCGCGACCTACAAACTTGGCGTGAAGCAGAGCTGCTTCGTCGCGCTTGTCAAATACCATAGCATCGCCGGTAGATTCCTAAACTAAGCCTCGTTACCATGACCCTTTTAGGAGCTCATGATGACGAGATGGATCTCTGCCCTCTTACTCTTTTTTCTGCCTTCTTTCTTATGGGCCGGCGAATCTTTGCGTGGCCTGCGTGTCGATCCCTCCTACTTTTACGAATTGTATCCCCATCTTTCAGCTGCCGAAATTGCGCAAAAAGTGATTTCTCGAGCGCAAGAAGCCCATGTAAATACATTGTTCGTCTATGCCTATGTTTCAAATCATGGAGCCTTCTATCCGACCGAGTATCCTTTGACGGAAGTTGAAACTCATTTTGGCGAAAAAAATATTTTTCAGGAACTGTACAGCTTGGCTCGTGCCAATCACTTTAACGTCGTCGCCGTCGTTTCTCTTACCGACTATCAAACTGTTTGGGAGGCTCGCCCCGAGTGGCGCTCAAAAAACAGTTTGGGTCACGATTATAAACCGATGCCGCAAACGTATTTTCTTTCGGCCTGGCATCCCGAGTACCGCGCGTGGCTGAAAGGATTTTTGCAGGATCTCGTTGCACGTTTTCCTGGGCTGTATGCTGTCGAGGCCGTCGAACCCACTGTCGATTGCTACTGGCGAGGGGAAGCCGACTTTAATTCTGAAGCGAATAAAGCATATTTTGCGCGATTTCCCTATGGGAAATTAGGTGATGATAACTGGAAAAAGGTGCGTGCCTTAGGTGTCACTGAACTTTTAGGAATGATGGCTGATATCAGCCATGCACAAAATATCCAGGCCGGCGTGGTGCAAACTTGGCCTGCAGAATCCGCAGGACATCTTTTTACTTCTGAAAAAATGCGCGATGCAGTGGGTTTTGATTTGGATGAAATCTTGAGTTTAAAAAATCAGCAGAAAATTGATTTCATCGTGGGTGAACTGCTGTGGCAGCAGTGGCGCGCGGAATATGGAACTCCCGTATTTACTCCAGAATGGACTTTACCGGCCTCGAAAGATTTCGAAGCTCTTGTAGCGGGCCGAAGTGATTCCATCATTCACATTGAAATCTCGCCTTGGCGCGGGCAACACAGCACCGTCACTCCGAATCTGGAGGAGTTTCAACAAAGTTTGCAGGTCATCTCAAAAAATGTTCCACATATTGATGTGTATGACTTCAGCCAGATTGAAAATCGCAGCGCGTGGGATGAATTAGCTGTGTGGAAGTAGTTGAGCTTACAGATAATTCACGTTAGTCTTTGCTCATGAACATAAAACAACTCTTGAAAAACACCTTGGTGATTTCATTTTCAGCATTATTTTGCGTGACGGCTTTGGCGCAAGAAACTACGCCTCCTGCAACTCCACCAGCAGAATCTGCATCCGCCTCACCAACAGAACCTGTCACGGGCTACCAAGGAATGCTTCCCTACATTCAGGAAAACGCCGCGATCCGCAAAGAAGCGAAAAAGAAATACGGCGCCGAAAAATCCCGCAAAAAATCCAAAAAATCGCATAGCAAAACAGCTTCCAAAAAGAAGAATCGCTCCAGTGCCAGCGTGAAAAAATCGACCGGAAAAAAAGCGAAATCCACGAAAAAGAAAAGCCCTGGCACTGGTTCTGTCACCGGCCAAGGCTCTCCATAAAGTTTATTTATACAGAATTATTGTCGGCGGCTCGTGCTAGGGTTCTTCTCCCCGCTGGACTGATTTTCACTGTGTGTTTCCCCTTGAACATCTGATGAGTGATCCATCTGTTTGTTATGCGCAGCTCTTCGCTGTTCCTTGATGTTTCCATCATAACGTTTGCTGGTCTGACTAAATCCTTTTCCTTTGTTATGGCGAGACATAGGGACCTCCCTTTTGTATGGTTTCTTTAGACTACCAAGGAAGCTCTCTCGAGGAACCGACCTCAAGACCGGAATATGAATACTTATTCGCAATCCTCAGATGGCATATGGCACACCTGAAAATATTATGTCTCAATCTCAGACAAGACCGTCAATTTTTTTTGGCAGCGTTTACTCACATAAGGGAACAATTCTGCCGATATTAATATGGAACAAAGGGGATTGTTTGAACCAGCAAAGTGCGTTTCATAAGCGATTGTTGCGCTCGCAACAGGGCTCCGTGCTCCTCACCACATTGATTGGTGGGGTGGTGATTTGCATTATGTTCTTCGCCTCCATCGCTTATATCGAAAGTCAGGCAAAAGTTCTAAACAAGGCGGCTACTAAAACGGATCACCGTGTCGTGTTGGACGGGGTTTACTCTTATACAGTGAATGCGATTAAACAGAGCTGGTGCTTATCGCCTAACTGGTCGCAGGATATGAACTGCAATCTGACGAGCTCGGGATATACGCAACGTCTGTTGCTTTCAGATGAAACTCTTTTATTCATTAAAAACTCAGAGACTCCACATCCTGAACCATTGGCAAGCACTCGCCTGATGAATATCACGGGAAATATTAATTTCAGCACTTTGACGAACAGCCATCCGCTTTATTCGGTTGTCACACCGATTATTGATGAGTTTGAATCCGCAAAAATCACCATCGATCGTGATTCGACGGCGATCTCCGCTGTACGCGGTCGCGAAGTGCCGTTGCGAATTACTGTGTTCTTAAAACACAAGACGAACCCCGAGTTGAATCAAACTTTGACTTCCAGAAATATCGTCTACCCGCGTGAGCTTACTTACTTCGCTTTGATAGTTTCAAACAACTTGAATTTAGCCTCTGGGACGAACGATGCGGGTACGGGCAATATTCGTCTTGATAATATCAATGTTCAAAATTCCAACGGCGGACTTCGCTTTGAAAGTCCCGTCTTTATCAATGGCGATCTAAGCCTTCCTCCAAGCAATACCACGCCTGCGATGAATAACATTGTCTTTGTCGACAAAGTTGTTCTGGGTGGCGGAACTATCAAAATGGACAACGCCCCCTACATCGTTAAAACTGCCGGTGGTGATGGGTATATGTACAATTATAGCATGCCTAATTTTTCAGGTATGTTGGGTGGATTTGAGCTGGATGCTACACGTGATACGGGTCTTGATTACTTATTTAATATCATTAAGGCCAGCGAAAGCATCTTCGATGTTCAGAAAATGTGTCGCAAGCGTATCATGGCATCCTATGACTTGAATCAAACAGCCTCGGCTCAATTATGGGTGCGACCGACGCTATCGCAAACGAACTCTGCCGTTGTTCAATTTAACCTAGGTAACATTGATAACTTCATCGAACAGGGTGATGTTGATGGTTATAGCTCGGTAACCAACGTCCCGGGCGTTCTTGCAAATGCTGCGGTGACAGTGGCACAAGGTACTCCCATCATGAAGGCCAAAGTTTATTACAATGGTTTGCAAGGTCCGACGGGAAGTCGTGGGATTTACTATACTGAGTTTTACATTCACCGCGAGGGACAAGTGACTCTCTATCCTTCCGGCATGGGTGGTGCATCGATTGTCATTCAATCCACTCCTCTGGTTGTAGCGGGTCGTCAGCAGTTCAACCAAGTAGACCTTAAGTTCACATTCAATGGTGAAGTGAACCTGGCACCTTATTCAAATGGCGCCGCAAACAATAACGTTAAATCTGCCCCAAGTATTAAATTTCTTTTTGAAGCTTACGATTATGGTTATCTGGACGGAAAAAACCTGCGCCAAAATACCACCAGTGAATTCTATAAAAAAACAAATGGCGTGAATTTTACCAAGGTCGGAAGTGCCATGGTACTGACTGGTACACTTCCAGATGGTTCCACCCCTGCGAAATGGGTGAACTATTCGGGCATGGCTGGAGCGGACGATCCGCAATACCCGATGCCGAATGAAGCTGGGTACGACCAACTGCACCGCCCTCCAGAAGCTGCGCAGAATTTGGCCGAATTTGATGATCGCTGTTTTGCATCGCCTGATCCGGGCGACGCTGGATCAGACTATTCAGCTTTTCCCGCGGCAAAATGGAATACGGATTTCTCTGAACAGGCGCGCCATGCTTGGAAGTTCAACCCCGCCTATGCGAACAACAATGATCCGGGATACAATGAAGGAACCGTGAACCTTTCGGGCGGTAAATTCCGCACGGATTCATTGGTAGCAAACTGTGTGATTACCCAGGATCAAACTTTTATCACGGGCTTTTTTGTCTGTGAAAGACTGACAATCAACCAGCGTACGCAGCCACTGCGTATCATTGGTACAATTATCACGAATCAGCTAAATATCCACCCGACTGCCTACACCGCAGGAATTCGTTGGAGCAGTATCTATCAGCCACAAGCCGTCCAAGAACTTATTAATGCAAAGATCCTGGGCCAGGATAAAGCTGGTAACTACTTAGGTTGTTCTAATGCGACACTTGCCCCTCTGTGGCAGTCGAATATTGGTATTAACGACCGATATCAGCATTGGATCTGTAACCCCGTGAGCTTAAGAACTTCGGATCCATTCAAGTGGACAACGGTAGACCCGGATTGCGGAATCGTTTCTGCTAAAGACTCTATAGTAAAATGTAAAAAACAAACCAATCGCTTCTTAATCAAAGAAGTTAGCCGCGGAAAGGGTTTATAGTATGAAGCTCGGTAATCGCGGTTTCACAATGATAGAGTTGTTAGCGGCTGTCGCAATCGGTATTATCGTCAGCTACTCGACTTATTACTATATCAGCTACATTGCGGGTATGACATCACAACTAAAACTATCGCGTGTTGCGAACGACAATGTTCAGGCGATCGTTGAAAGCATTCGCTTTAATCTTTCTATGTATCAAGTGACCTTCGAAACCAATGTCAAAAAGGAAGAGGCTTTGCTGGCAGCAGACAAACTTCCCTACGGAATTTCGAATGGTAATTTAATTCCAAGAGCTCAATGTGCAAAAGATGGCTGTCAGGCCTATTTTGGTTACGTTATCATCCCGAGTTTGTTCGTACGTAATCTTTATCAGGTCGACATTAAAATTACCCTGGCAAGTCAGAACATCCTTGCTAACAAATGGAAGGAGGATCAGTGGAAAAAGTACACTTATTTCATCACTGTAAAATAGCGAAGCACAATCCTCTTCTCAATAAGCGTGGGATGACTGTTACGGAATTAATGGTTGTCGTTGGCTTAATTGGCGTTGTGGCCCTGGGCAATGCCAAATTTATTGCTGACTTTACGACGGCATTGAAAAAACAAACTGCACGCTCTGAAGGCGAAGCCGATCTTTCAACTTTAAATATCGCAACCGTCAACATTCTTAAGAAATCCGCGGCGAGCTTTAACAAGCTTTCCTTGACCGACGATACCGGCAAAAACTTTTATGACTACTATCCTGATGTGCCATTCTCCACTTTAAGCAAAGCGAATATCGCAGAAAGAAAGTTAACTTTAACCGCAGGCAAATATTTCTACCTGCTGCAGACAGAAGAAGACCAGTTCGACTCTTTGGTCTTTGACCCTATGTTTGCTTATAAAAATGCAGGGAATTCCCCTGATCTAATGAACAACGGATCTATTCAATATGTAGGTTTGAATTCCGTTGCTAATGTAACCGGTACTGCCGGCGGCCCTAACGCTGGTACAATGACCAAGGTTTTCTCAAACCGCTGGGCAGACGGAAAACTATTCTTGCTCTCCTGTCCGACTTACCTGCGTCCGCTAAACAGTGCTGGGGGAATTAATATTCTAACGGCACCTCGTTTTGCATCTTATCTGGGGCGCGTTGCAGGCGACGATTTGATTCCTATGACGACAGCTCTCGCCTCGGTGAACTTTCAAAATACGCATCCAGTTACAAACGCAAGCTATAACAATGCTGACATTTTTCTGAGAACGCTTCCTCCAGTGGGTGGTGCGGCTCCCTTTGTCAAAGTTGAGCCAGTCAACTTATCACGATTGACGATTAGACTTAATGCGCAGACTAGTAAAAATGAATTGGTTTTTCAAATATATCAACAAGGACAATATGTTGATAAAAATGTGCTCCTCTCAGACCTGAAGTCTGCCACTTTCGTTCGTAAATCAGTGACACTTCCGCTTATTAGCATGGAGGTCATCAGATGACACCTAGATTCCTAACTGCACTCCTTACGATGAGTTCCTTGATAAGTTCAACTGCGTTTGCCGCGGATACTAAAGCTGCCACGACAAGTGTTCTGCCTTTTACGGGTCCGAATCTAAATGACGTGGTCTTGGATTCGCAATTGGTAGTAAACGGCTCCAGCGGGGCCATTACTACACTCGATATTTATGTCAGCTGCTTCGGGACCAATCTTCGTTCCGTGCCGAATCCAATCTCTGAATATTCACAGCTGTTTGCGAATCTCAAATACTTGACCGTGAGTGGCGCTTACAAACAAGTTGAGATCAAATTTCCAGCGACGGCGACCATGAATACGTATGGCGCTGGTGCCGCGCAAAACATAACAGATAATACGGTAGTCAATGGCGATGCAAAGGTTCACTTGAATGCGTCACTAAAAGGCAACCTGATTCGTATCAACCTATCCGAAGCAAAAACCATCCCCGTTGACGTTTTGGCTTCGGGAACCGATTTCACCAAACTTTCAGAGTTTGCAGTTAAATCTGAGTTCATTAAAGACGTCAGTTTCAGACAGGAAGTGGCAACCACTCCTTCTCAATTCATGGCCTTTAATGGTCCAGTTACTGCTTCCAATCAATGGTATGTCTCTGAAAACGGAAAAACGTTAACTATGCTTGCGTCTTTTCCTGGTGAAAACAAGTTCTGTGGCGGTTATTTCTCCCCTATCGTACTGAAGTTCGAGGACGACAGCCTTCCCGTTGTGGATAAGACTTCTTATTTCCCGCTGTTTGAAGGGACTCCTCATAAGATCTCTTGGCCGTCATTTAAGAGCGAGACCTATCTATTAGTGTATGACGCGAATAAAAATGGAAAAGTTGACGCTGGGTCGGAGCTCTTTGGCGACATCAATAACTACCAGGATGGCTTCAAAAACCTTCAGGCTTATGACAGCAATAACGATGGAGTCATTGACGTGAAAGATCCGATCTGGGCTCATCTCCGCCTTTGGAGAGACTCCAATCACGACGGCAAAAGCGCTGCAAAGGAAATAAAAACTCTTAAAGACATGGGCGTAGAATCCATTTCCTTAAAGTACGAAAACACCACGCAGGACCTAAACAATCATGCTAAGGTGGTCGGCCCGGGCGAGTTTACTTACCGAAATAAAAAAGGCGACATTAAGAAAGGCCGCGTCTGGGATATTTTTCTTAAAATTGTTCCCTAATTGAGATAGCATTTTTTCTGGGAGGATTCCATGAAAAGGCAAACTCATTTTAAATTAGCATCCGGTGTTTTGCTGTTATTCGTAATTGCAGTGATTTCAGAAACAGGTTTTTCACGGGTAAAATCGGGAAACCGGTATGAATATCGCTACCAACAAGACACTCCGGCAACGACGTCTTCAACAACGAAAAATGAGCCGGTGGCACCGACTTCCCCAGTGAACACTGGTAGTGGTAATGCTAACTGTCGCGACTCCGTACTGTTGCTGAACACCGTGTTTGATAGCCCTAACGACTTAGGGAAATCTCGTTTGACAGTGGGTCGCTTGAACAATGGCCAAGCAGCCAATTTCGATTGCACGGCTGCCCAACCAACCATGAGAAATATGGACGGATATCCCACGACAGCTGGCACCCTGAATATACGATGCGTAAATGGTACGACTATCCTTGAATCTGCGAATTGTGTTGCCAAAACCGCGGCCCAAGCCCGCGCGGAAGAAGAAGCGAGACTAGCCGAGGAAAAACGCAAAGCCGAGGAAGCTGCAAGACTCGCCGAAGAAAAACGTAAAGCTGAAGAAGCGGAAGCGGCGCGAATCGCTGAGGAGAAAAGGAAAAAAGAGGAAGAGGAAAAAAGAAATCCGACTTGCTCAGGATGTTCAGCGACGCCGACTTGTACGGAAAGTAATTACGTGCAAACGACTAAGAACTCAGGTTATACAACGTCTACAAGATATTACGCCTGCACGAATGGCAACAGTTTGTACTCATTCTCTGCACCAGGCAGATCAAGTTCTGGTTGCGTTGCTGGGAAAAGGGTCTGCTCTTCATCATCAGGTTCTAATAAGTAATGTTTTTGAGTTTCGTAGCCCTGGTCTCAGGGCTACTCAATTTATCATCTCAAATCCTTTATCAAAAGATCGTCTCAATGACCTTGGGCGATCTTTATATTACATTCTTATTAGTCACCCTGACTTTCATTACCGGAACTGCACTGGGAAGCCTGCTTAGTGCGAAAGTCCGTCGCTTTTTACCTTGGGTTGAAATTCTGACGGGGATTTACAACCTCTGTTTATTCCTGGCACTTTCTTTAGACTTTTACAAAATCCAACTTCCACAATACGTGGTTGTTCTGGGGCTATTGATACCGGCGATATCACTGGGCATCCAACTTCCTCTTTACAGTTACTACCTACGCCAAATCCGCTTTAATTTTATCTATGGCCTTTATCATGGCGGAGCCATCATAGGTCTGTTGGCTTTTGAAATTTATTTTACTTACGGGCTCTCTGTTAAAGCTTCCTTATTGGCGCTCTCGTTAGCTCAAATCGGCCTCGGAGCGGTCTTGGTGTTCTTGTTGAATCACGATATATTTCACCTTGATCAGAGTCCCGCAGGAGCGTGGAAAAAACTTCTATCCAAAAAATTCCTGGTTATTCCGATCTCGGTCTTTCTAATTTCCATATTGAGCTCATATCAAGTTTTTTGGGCATTAAAAACCCAAGTGTTTTTAACTGAAGCATTTCGCCTGCACGCCACTTTAATTTCGGCAGCCGTGTTCTTTTGGATGACGATTGCTGGATTCAGCGAAAAACATCTGCAAAATGCCTCCCGGACGTTCTGGTTTTTTGCCTGGGCAGCGGCAATACTAGTTCTGCAGGCAAGCTTTTCAACACTCCCCCCCTTTATTAGCGAGAATTTTACGGGCGAGCTGCCCAACTATTTTATTTGGTCTTCCGTTCAGGCACTTTGCTTAACACTCCCTGTTTTCGCATCCAGTCTGGTTTTCATCAAAAGCACTCAAGAATTATCTGTTCATTTTGCAGTCGATCAGGCTAGCGGATACTTGAATGCGATCGCGTGCCTGGGGAATATTTTGGGGATGGTGCTTGCTGCCTTTATGGCCCCGTACCTATGGACGAATTTCTATTTTTCCATCGCTTTATCGATAGCGATTGTCGCCATTATGATTCTTACCTATTTCGACAAAAAGTACGTCTCGACATCCTGGGGCTTCGCGGCTCTTATTGTTTTTGCATTCTTCGCATTTCAAAAAGACCAGGCTTCGGGATTATTCAACAATCGCTTCGTTAAGCAAATCAGACCGGCCACTATCAATTCACAGATATTCTCGGAAGCCTTTTCATCGATTGCCGTGATGGAAGACCCCGTTACGGATGACCAAGTATCACATCACTACATCATTGATGGACATCGTTCACACATTATCGACAGGGGCACAGAAAATTTAATCGGACTGTATGCACGAAGATACTTTCCCGATACTTTAAAAAAATCCGCCGTCATCGGAGTAGGCACCGGACAGACTTCCTGGGGTGTCACTGCAATCAGCGAGCACACAGATTTGATTGAAATATCCCCGACTGTTTTGAGAAATCTGAAGGTCTTTAAAGAATACAATAATGATCTTGCAAACAATGCCCACACATCCATTCATCTGATCGATGGAATGTCGTATTTAAGAAACTGCCCTGTTGAAAGCTATGATTTAATAGTCAACACGGCAACCTACCCAGGAAACTTCAATGCAGCGAAACTGTATACTCTTGAATTTATCGAACTGGTGAAAAACTGCCTGAAGCCAAATGGTGTCTATCAAACCTATTTCGACGGCTCAACCGTTCACAACACTGAACAATTGGCGGACTTCCTAGCTCCCATTCAAGCTCACTTTAAACATATCGACATTATCGCGGGATACTACCCCATCCTGATTGCCTACAATGAAAACCGCACCTTAACTGCGGGCCCCATGGAATCGTTTCTTCGTGAAGGTGATGCCCATTTTTACAATGAAACTTTAAAGAAAAAACCCATTTTCAATCTTAAGTGCAATACAATTTACCGAGACATTCCACTTTACGTAGGTGGCAAGATGAACACTCTGGATCGTGCCGTTTTGGAAGCGACTTCGATCCGTAATATTATTCAAAATATCTACCAACGAGACGAATATATATTTGCGGAATACTCAGGCCTACCCCGCTCCCAAGAATGTTTTTAATAATCCTTCGGATAAGTTAATAAGAGATCCGAAAAACGAGTCCGACTGGATTCAACCAAAAGATTATCATCCGTTATTAACTTCCAAGGACCAGGCACTTCACGCTGCACGTATTCCACCCAACCACGAGCCACCGATTCAGCTAATGCGAAGTCAGAGTTTTTCTCTAGAGAAGCCCCATCCCAGCTCCCAATCGGCAACAAGGGCTTCACTCTTTGCAATGAGGCCTCAGACCACTCCGGCAACGGAGTTTCGCTTGCGATGACGATCAAGCCATCATAGGAATATCCTGGCATAATCCGGTAATAAGGAAATGAAGAGCTCAAGGTATGAAGCAGGGAAACTAGATCTCGATTCGCCCCAAAAATAAGCTGGGCATAAATACCCCCAGGTTTTAAATGTCCACGCACGATCTTGTAAAATTCCCGAGACATCAAATATGTGGTACCCGGCCCATAGGGATCAACATTCACAGTGATGATATCCCATTTTCTGTCTGAGAGAGCGATAAAACTTCGGCCATCATCAGCGACGTTCTCTACCCGAGGGTCTTGCAGATAAGAATTATCTTTAAACGTCAAGGCACTTTGGGCCCTCATCACCAAAGGCAGGATATCAACACTGGTTATTTTTTTGATATCCGGAATACGACTGAATGCTTCAGTTGTAATTCCGTACCCCATGCCTACAACCAGAACGTCATTTATATCTTTCGCAAAAGCCGTCGGAAATAACGCCAAACTTCGCTGTACTGTTGAGGTCTCACCAAATCCATAAGGAGCCACTAAGGATGTATAGTTGTGAAACATGGCCCAGCGATCCATTTTGTTTTTTTCATTCTGAATTAAAGGAATGACATTCAAATACCCAAACTCATCCTCGGACTCAAACAGTGCCGTGCTTGTCGGATTTAGACTTGTGGAACGAGTCCCAATAAAACCTATCAACAAAATTGAAACAATGACTGAAGAAATCCGCGCGGGTCCACGTACAAACAATAATGTTCCAATCAAGCCTAAACTCAATAGCGTTATATAAAGCAGTTTTAAACTTCCAATCGTTCCCAACCAGGAAAACAAAAGATAGGTCGTCAAAAGACTGCCCAACACAGATGCAAATGTATTGATATAAACCGCGTGCGACAGACTGCGCGTTTTTTGTAAAGCTGTTTTCATTCCCGTTTGAATCACCTTAAGCGACAACGGAAAACAAAGCCCCAGAACAAAACCAGGAAGAACGGCAATAAATATCAAAACTGCAAAATAAACAGCTTTGATTGTTTTCGCATAGGGATGGTCTAAATCAACTCCCTGAGCAATCCCTGAAGGTAAAAAAATGAATCCCAGGGCTGCAAACACACCGGTTAAGCGCAGAATAAACAAGACCGCTTTCAACTGCATCTCAGAAGAGAGTTTCGAAAGCTTAGGACTCAGGAATGCTCCGGCAGCCAAGGTCAACAAAAGGACTGCAAGGACCAGCGTGTGCACATACACACGACCACCCAAAAACAAATGTGCCAGTCGAAACCAAATTTGCTCTAAACTCAAAACAAAAAAACCACTTAAAGCACTCAATGACATGGCCCAAACTTTTAGTTTGCCCGGAGAAAACGCCCCGGTTTCAGCTGATGGCATGTTTCCATCTATTTTATTTTCCGCCCTCGAAGTAAAAGTGTACTTTTCTTTAAAAAATAAAACGGCCGCAAGAAGATTGAGAACAAATCCAAAAATCAAAGTTCCAGAAAGTCCGAAATTATAAATAAGAATAACATATGAGCTCAATGCCCCAAAGGCTCCCCCCAGACAATTCGCTGCATAAAGCCATTGATGTTCTTTAGGGGATGAAAATTTATAACTCATGAACGGGTAAGAAAGTCCCATCAAGAAAGTCGCCGGAAAAATAAAAATTCCAGACATAATAAAATGATTCAGAAGTTTCGGCAAAGGACTGCTTTTCAAGACATGCGCCAACCCTTCATGGGCGCCAAATAAAAACAGCGCTCCAACCCCGATCACCACGACAATCGCAATTTCACAAAGAGAATACAGAGGGATCTGTTTTTTAGAATCTCGCTGCAAAAATTTTGGAGCAGCCGCCGTGCCCAATCCAAGACCCAGCATAAAATGAGCGATCACGCAGGAAATCGAGAGCGTGGTCCCCCCTAACAAGGAAGAAAACAGGCGAATCCAAAGAACCTGATAAAGAAGTCCCGAAAAACCAGTCAGGAACATGGCAATCATACCCAGTCTGAATATTTTTGATTTCAGAATCTCCTCCTTGTTTACTTGTCAAAGATGCTATCAATGGTCTAGCCTTATTTCTATGGAAAAGTGCGATGACTAAAAGAGCCGAACTCACTATTATTTTATCTTGCACGGCAATTTTTTTTATCTGTTTTTCTGTGCATCCGTTATTTCCAGTACAGCGATATCCGCTCTTTGCTGATGCACCTTTATCCTACGAGACGTACTTGATCACGACTCCAGAAGGCCTTGAACTTCTACCTCAATCATTCAATCTGCAAAACACTTACGATGGTGATCCAACTTATTCAGTGGGTCGACACCCCACCACAGCATATAAATGGAGTCACATCTTAAGTGTTGCCGAACTTCAGGAGCACTTCAAATCACCTCGTTCGGGAGTGATCTCGCAATTTCCGGTCCTTTGCATAACCCGCACAATCTGGGGCACTCAACCTGACAAAACTTTTGGCGCAGTCTCCACAGAAAGTTTAACCTGGGCAAACCAGCAGCTTACTGCAGATCAGAATATGGTTAAATCCATGTGCGGCCAAAGCGCTGGAGGAGAATAATGAAGTGGCCCACCAATGAAAAGTATTTTGAAGGCTTTCGCGTTCTAACGATCCTATCAGCGATCGCTCTTTTGTTTGATCAACTTTTCATTCCTTGGCGTTCAGATGGCGAAATACGCGTTGTCTCCTTCGCAGGATGGTTGCCAGAGAACATCATGAGTTCTCACCCTCTATTTCAAGCCATCACCCTGGCCGCTATTCTTAGCGCAATACTATGGCTGTTTAAGTTTAAACCCCGACTTGCCTCAGTATTAACAATCATTCTTTTCATCTTCTCGACATCCCTTTATTTGCAAAACGAACCCTTTGGCGATCATCGCCAGTCGGTATTTTGCTTACTCCTGATGGCTCTTGCTGCCCGTGAATATCGACTGTTAGTGAACTATTTTTTTCAGGTGGCTGCATCCATCACAGTTTCATTTTATTTTTTAGCGGGTTGGGAAAAAATATTTTTTTCAGGGCTATCGTGGGTTAACGGCACGAGTCTTCAGATATTTGTCCATTACACCGGCCGCGGGAAGTCCTTGCTGCGCGATCTGATTTTACAGAATGTTGACGTCGCGCGATTTCTGCAGGCAGGAATTTTATTATTAGAGTGCGGTTCTTTCTTACTATTCGGCCCCCGCTGGCTGCGACGTATTTGGATACTAGGACTTATCGGGTTTCACATCGGCATCGAAGAAATTTTTGGGTATCGATACTTCCTGCATCTATTTGTAGTGTTGTATCTTTTCGCGCTTCCAGAATGGGTGAAGGAATCAAATGATAAAACTGCGTAATGCTCAAATAGAATTTCTTTATTTAATATGGTTTGGCGTTCCCGTCTTACTTTATCAAATTCTTATCTCGAGGATTTTGACTCAAGTTTTTGGCAGTCTGTTTTTTATTCAGCTCTTTTTAATTGCAGTGGCTTACTTAGGAACGGCTTTAGGTTCTTACTTAAGTCTTCGTTTAAAACTGAACCTTGCAAAGAGCCACAGCCTTATGTTCGGGCTCATTTTGATCCTTATAGGATTCGACCAGGCAAGCTCGGAACTTTTAAGCTTCCCTGCCATCAGCCTTATTTTTGGATTTATTTTATTTTTTGCGATCTCTTTTATTTCCTCCCTCTTGTTGCCACTTTATTTCGAAGAACAAAGAAACAGAGGCGCCGAAGAGGTCTCAGCTTTTAATAAAATCTATTTCTATTTTCATTTATTGGTAGTTGCCGCATTGGTTTTCATGGAACTAGGTATTTTGCATACCTGGGGACTCAGCAAGATTTTACTGTCTTTAGCTGCCATGGAGTGGATTTGGGCCATGTATTGGTGGAAGCATTCCAACGCTCCCGTTTCAAAATTTTCCGCGGGTTCTATCAAAGATGATTTGCAACACTTCCCGTCGCTATTATTGCCGCTGTTTGCTTTTTCGGTGGTGAGCGGAATAATACAATCCATACTCTATCGCCAAATTCAGAATGTTCTGGCTCCGTTGGCATTTCACTATTCCCTTTACCTGGCGGCCTTAATCTTAAGTTGGGCCATGGCCAGCCTGTGGTTTCGCGGCAAGAGCGGATACGAACTATTAAATTGGAATAGTTTTAAAAAACATTCGGCAATTCTAATCCTGTCGTTACTTGTCTGGAGTCTTTCGTGGCCCGTATTTTGGGCCGCCTTTATGGAACTCATTCCGTGGCCTGACAGCGCAGCCGCCACGTTCCTCCAAAGGTCTTTGTTTTGCGTGGGCTTAATACTTCCCACGGGCTTTTTCTTTGGCAGCCTTCTTCCTTTGATTAAAAGGGAGAATAACCAAATTCCACTGGGAACGTATCTTGCCGTGAACTGCAGTGGAAATGCCGTGGGGATCTTGTTGTTTATTTCGATCCTGTTCGAGGCAACAGGTATATTTCAGTTGTGGACCTTATTAGGTTTGCTTTGCTTGATCTTTGCAAACAAAGAAAAAAAAATGCGCTTTCTGACTGCAGGGGTTAGCCTTGTTTTGTGCACGCTGACTTACTTTTTAACCACGAACTTCTCGTGGTCTTTAGGCAGTTATTCCCATAGAAGTCTCTCCCGTTGGGTTAAAGACAGCCGCAGCGTGACTGATGTCAAAGTTTTCAAGCACAACTCCAGTGAAGTAAATTTTGTCGAATTGGATCATTCGCATAAACTTATGATTATGAATGGCCACCATTCGATCAACCTTCCGTCATGGAGATCATACTCCCCCGCGGATACCTTCATGGGCCTCACCCCTTTATCTTATATAAACAAACACGGCAATGCACTCGTCATTGGCTTAGGAACAGGGACTACGGTTATGGGTGCTGCGGAACTGTTCTCGCACGTGGATGTTGTCGACTTGGATCCAACGATGCTAAAGGTTTTGGACTTCATGCCTCTGGTCGCTGAAAAAGTTAAATCTAAGAACGTTAAATTCACAGAAGCAGATGGACTGACTTTTCTACGTACACGGAAACTGAGCTATGATCTTATAATCAACAACGTTCCGTCTCCGGTTTACTTTGCGGCAGCAAAACTGTGGAGCCGAGAAGCCCTTGAAAGTGTCTACAACTCTTTGGCAGACGATGGCATCTTCGCCCAGTGGCTGGATGGGGAGCTCAGCCTGGAAAGCGTAAACATTCTTCTCCAGACATCTCAAGACCTGTTTAAACATTGTGATATGTTTTATCTACAGTTTAATTTCTATAGCTTAGTCTGCAGCAAGGGCGACCACCCTTTGACCTTGCATGAACATCCCCCAGCTGCTGCAAATTTAATGCAGACAGATACTAAAAGTTATGCGGATTTTTTTGAAGCCCTGCGATTCCCGGCCGTAAATACCACGCCACAAAATATAAATGCCCCGATGAACACCCTGGACCAGCCGTATATGGATGTTTTGGTTGCACGGCGCCCTCCCGGCTGGGTCGGTGATCAAACCCGGGACAATATCGTTCAGTATTTTAAACTTTACGAGCAAGTCGACCAAGAGGCGGCTTTAAAGTCCCCTGCCATCGATAAAAAGTGCCGTATATTCAGCAATTGGATATTCCACAAAGAGTTCAAAGACAAAGGAGAGCCCTGCTCGCGCATCTTTTAAAGACGCCTTGCAAAACCCTCAGGTTTGTTGATTTGCGCCGTTTTCAAAAATGGTGTTAAAATCCGTGGAAAATCACTTCCAGAAGGCATCTTCATGCAAAATAAAATCGTAAAAATTGGCAATATTGAAGTCGGCAACAACAAACCTTTCGTGCTTTTCGCAGGCATGAACGTTCTTGAAAGCCGCGATTTGGCGATGCAAGTTTGTGAGCATTTCGTAAAGCTGACAGACCGTCTGCACATACCTTATGTATTTAAATCCTCTTTCGATAAAGCCAACCGCTCTTCCATCCATTCTTACCGTGGACCAGGAATGGAAGAAGGCCTTAAAATTTTCGCTGAACTTAAAAGCACTTTCGGCGTGAAGGTGATCACTGACGTTCATGAAGTGGCCCAGGCAAAAACAGTGGCTGAAGTCGCGGATGTGATTCAATTGCCAGCGTTCCTAGCTCGCCAAACAGATTTGGTGGAAGCGATGGCTCGCACGGGTGCAGTCATCAACGTGAAAAAACCCCAATTCCTAAGCCCCTCACAAATGGGCAACATCGTTGAAAAAATCGAAGAGTGCGGTAACGACAAAGTGATCCTGTGCGAGCGCGGCTCTTGTTTTGGTTACGACAATTTGGTTGTCGACACTTTGGGCTTTAATATCATGAAGAAAGTTTCTAAAGGTGCACCCGTTATTCTGGATGCAACCCACGCACTTCAGTTCCGTGACCCAGGTGGTGCTGCCTCTGCGGGTCGCCGTGGTCAGGTGGCCGAACTTTCTCGCGCAGGCCTGGCAGTGGGTCTTGCGGGTCTATTCATTGAAGCTCATCCAGATCCAGCAAAAGCCAAATGCGATGGCCCTTCGGCATTGCCTTTGGCTAAAGCGGAGCCATTCCTGCAACAGATGAAAGCGATCGATGACCTCGTCAAAGCCTTCCCGATTTTGGATACTGAATCCTAATCGAAAACGATAAAAAATAATTTATTGCGGGTCTTTAATTTTTCTTGCAAATGCGTGGGGGTTCTATAAAAGGAGCCCCCATACTTTTTTATTGCGAGGACACTGAGTTGAAAGTTTTAAGCTCTCTATTTTTGACTGTTGCATTGATCACTGCTGGTTGCGGATCATCTGTAAATTCTAACAATTTGACTGCTAAAAACAGCAACTCAATCATCGGTGGTCAATTGGTGAAAGAGGGCACTGCTCTCGCTCAAAGCGTTGTTGGTATTTATGACGATAACGAAGGTTACACTTGCACCGGCTCTTTACTTCCCGGAAATCTGGTTCTAACAGCCGCTCATTGCATCGGTAAAAAAACGTCCGGCGTTTACATCGTCTTCCACCCTGACATGGAATCCATCCTGAACATGGGTAATAATTTCAAAAACTCCCCGGCCGTCCGCCAAGTTGTAAAGATGCAAGCCAACGATGACTGGAATCCAGGCCAAGCCAACGCAGCCTTCCCTGGTAACGACGTCGGTCTTATGATGTACGAAGGGGAAACTCCGAAAGGCTACCAAACTGCAAAGATCCTTACGGACCCTGCCGCTTTGAAAACGGGCGCGACAACAATTCTTGCTGGTTATGGTGTTGACTACGCAGAAGTGATCCCTGTTGATCCAAAGAAAACTAAAAACCTTCAAGACCTGATCGATAAAGGCGAAGTTTTCTGCAACAACGACGACGCACGTAAAGCTACTACCTGCATTCGTGAAGAGTTGAGCGGTCCAGCGATTTTGAAAGCAGTGACTGTGAAAATCAAGTACAGCCCGAATGATGGCGAAGTGATTCTGGATCAAACCGACGGCAAAGCGGCTTGCTCTGGTGACTCTGGCGGCCCGGCTTACATTCAAGTAGGCGACGAAGTTCAACTTTGGGGTGTCACAAGCCGTAGCGGCATTGGCTGCAATAACGACATCATTTACATGAACATCCTGCACTATGCGACTTGGATCAAAGACACTGCAAAATCTTTTGGAGTGAAATAAAAAAGGCGGCTCACGAGCCGCCTTTTCTTTTGTTGGAATATGCTTCTTAAGGTTTTAACAGGAAAATTTCAGTCTCTTTACTCTGCTTATCTTGCACCTTAATTTTCACGTCTTTCTTTGGTTCTAGTTTATCTTTAAACTGATATCCACCGCTCGCGACCGACACCAAATCCAACTGTCGCGCCATCCCTTCGGCATCCGTTGTTTCAGCTGAAACCGTGTAACGAGACGAGCTCAGACCTTTTAAGGTCTTACCAACAGCAGAGACTCGCACCGTTCTTGAACCCGCATCAAAATCGATGGCAAACAAACGGCCCTGTCGGGGTACGATGGTGTTTTCAAAATACGGCCCGGGATCCTGCGCTCCCGATGTGCTCATCAACATAAAAACGATTGCAAAGAGGCTTATAGCTGTTTTCATAGGGACTCCTCACTACTTTTTTGATTCTCGAGCATCCGGGAACGAGGGGCAAACCCTTTGTAACGAAGCCTGCCATTCCCAGCCTAACTAACAGTATTAACACGGTTTTCTACTCCCCCTGTTGAGGCATTCGACAGTTTTCGTGCGTCCTTAGTAAAATTTTTGGGGGGCTGGTAAACACCTGAATTAACGCTAAAATACCACTTTACCGAAGGAATGTTTCTTATGAAGCTTGCCGGAATATTGGCGTTCACAATTATGATTTCAGCTGTGGCTTGCACACCCGCGAAAGATCGCGAATTGAAAGCCACGGGCGATGCTATCATCGGTGGGACTCTGGTTAAAAAGGACTCCCGCATCGCCAAAAGCACCGTCGGTATTTATGATGTAAATATCGGGGCCGTCTGTACGGGCATCCTTTTAGAGAACAATATCGTCGTTACCGCAGCTCACTGCGTGCAACCCGATGATGTCAGAGAAACCTTCATCGTATTTTCTCCTGACATGGAGTCTCTGCTGACGGACTACGATAAGATCCGCAAATCTCCTCTGACTCGCAGAGCAAGTGCAGGCGTTATCAATGACAAATACAAAAATGTTTCTGAACTTGCAGAGCCGAACCAACCCACTCACGACATCGCGCTTTTGAAATTCAATGGCACCATCCCCAAAGGTTATATGCCAGCGCAGATTCTGAATAACGCCACTTTATTAAAAGAAGGATCCGCGACTTTGATTGCTGGCTATGGAGTTGAGACAGACAACCTGGTGGAAGTCGATACGAAACAAACGCCCCCTGATGAGCTGCAAGCTCTGGTGAATGACGGCGTGGTTATTTGTGATTTTGATATGGAGCTTAAGGAAACTCGTTGCTTCACTGAAGAAATGGATGGCCCCGCAGTTTTAAAATCCACTTCTGTGAATATCGGAAGTTTTCCCAATGCCTTTGAGGCGATCTTGCTTCACGACAAACAGCACGGTCCTTGCTCTGGTGACTCCGGGGGACCTGCCTTTATCAAATCCGGCTCTGACTATTTTGTATGGGGACTTACCAGCCGCAGCGAAATGGGTTGTGCGACATCGACCGTCTACACGAATATCGTGTCGTATCGCTCGTGGATAAAAACAGAATCCGCAGCTTTGCTTAAAAAGAAAAAATAGAACCCTAAGATCCCACCAGCGAGGTGCTGCGGAAATCAGTTTGCTGTCGAATACGGTTCTTGAGCCTGCGATTTCACTTTATAAAAAGCACGGATTTCAAACGGTGCATTTAGGCGCCCATCCCGATTATGAGAGATGCAATATTGAAATGAAACTTTCCCTCGAGTAGTGACCTCAAATGCTCCAGTGGTTTCCACAACACTGGCAATTGTCCAGATACCAAAGTCTTGATCTTTGTCGAATATTTGCGGCAATGCACACTCTGTTTCTAGAATGGTGGATATGAAAAAAAATATCCTTCTCTCCCTCATTTTCGCTATCGTTTGCTCCGCCTCTGTAAGCTTTGCCGCGGTAACTCCGATTTCCGTGGCAATTGCGCCACCCGTTCAATTTCCTCCTCAGGATTTTTCCATTACCGGGATTCGCTTGAGTGCTCTGTGGGGCCACCATCGTGATGTATATGGTTTGGATTTTGGGGTACTGGGCAATATCACTGATCAAGACTTCGTTGGTATTGGTATAGCAGGTGGTTTCAATGCCACTTATGGCTCAACAAATATCATAGGGCTCCAATTGGCGGGTTTGGGAAACTATAATCAACAAAAGACAAATGTCGTGGGGTTGCAGGCTGCTATCATCAGTAACATCAACGTCGCTGAAAGTAATGTCTATGGCGTGCAGTTAGCGGTCACGAACCTTAGCACGAACACTTCGGTTTATGGTGCTCAGCTGGGCGTGTATAATCGTGCAAAATCAGTTTATGGCATTCAGTTAGGGTTGGTAAACATCACTGACAATCTTCATGGGTTGCAAATTGGTCTAGTTAACTTCAATAACACCGGCGTTTTCAAAGTCTCTCCGATCCTCAATGTAGGTTTCTAACTCTAGAAAACTCACGTTAGCCTCTCCTGTCGTTGATTCTTCTCGCCCAACGACAGCGAGGTGTTTCATAGGAAATTATTTTTCTTAAAGGCTATATATTTCCCGGTTGCTTTGCTATTCTCCTCTTATCTCGGAGCGTGCTTACAACATGAGATCACTTAAGTTCACGGTGACATTTTTTTTAGTTGGTTCCCTGTTTCTGGCGGCAGCAATGTCCTTTTTTGCGCTGATAGAATACCGTCGGGTCAGTAAAAATTTGGACCGCGCGATGGCATTCAAGCCTCATCCCTACGTCTCTTATGCCCAGTTGCCACCCGTTCTCGTAAAAATTATCAATGAGGTGGAATACCCTCAGTCCGCGATGTGTAACGAGTGGTCGGGACTCGAGCGCACTTTTTCAGACACTCCCCAATTGCACCCTGACTGTGCCCTGACTTGGGAGTTGATCAAAATTCTGATGCCGGCAGGTAGTCAGGGAAGCTTCATCAAAATGTATGAAGATCAATTGGCTTTCATCCGTTTATTTTTAAAGTACAGTTATAACGATCAGATTGAACAATTGATCAATCGTTATTCCTTTGGAATGATTGAAGGTAAGGAATTAAGTGGTTATCAAAACGCGAGCCCTTATTATTTCAAAAAGAGTCTGCAAGAGTTGAATATAGAGCAACTTGCAGGTTTGGTTATTATCGGGCGCAATCCGCCATACTTCACTCCTTGGGAGGGTAATAAAATGTACCTGCGCCAAAGAACATTCCTTTTAAATATCATTCGTCCACCGGACTCTCCTGCATATCTATGAAAACGCCCCGGTTAAATCTTCGCCGCTTCAATTTAAATGATTTTGCCAATATGCGGGAGCTAGAAGCCAATCCCGATGTGATGTGCAATAGCCCTCACCGCTTTCCGCTAACTGATGAAAGAATCCAGGAACGACTGCAGGCGATGATCAACAATGAACCCTCCCGCGCTCCGCTAGGAATCTGGGCCGCGGAACTGACTGAGGGTTCTGACTTTGTCGGTTGGTTTATGCTTCTGCAACGGGATCTGCCGTTCGTGGAGCTGGGGTTTATGATCGTGCAAAGACATTGGGGGCAAGGATACACGGCCGAAGCCTGCCAAAGACTGATTCACCTGGCGCTCGTGGAGTTGAACTATCCGGGACTGAGTGCGGTCACGGATGCTGAAAATAATCAGTCCATCCGTGTGTTGCAAAAATCAGGATTCGGCTTTGTAAAGCAGTACTCGCAGTTCGACAAAGTCTTACAAAAAGATGTTCTATTAAATCTCTATGAGCTCACTCGCGATTCTTATCAATCACGGCACCAATAATAAAATAGAACCGCGCTCCCGCGAGATATCGCCTCTGATTTAAGAATTACCGATCATGAAGAAAATACTATTCAAAATGAGCATAGTAACTTGATAAGTGCCTATTGGACGTCGCCGTCTCATTTTTCTATAAGACCACGAATTCGAAACACACATTCAACTTAAAGGTGCCCTCATGAAAATATTTATTTCTGCTATTATCTTTACTTTGTCTTTCGCATCGATCAGCGAAGCCAAATCTTTAACTTGTCAGTCTTTCCAGGCAATTGACGGATGGAAAGGCACTGCCACTCATGATTTCGCTCTTTTGACAGCGACGGTCTCTGCAAATAACGAATTGGCCTCTGCAAAACTTTCCGGCGCTGTTTTGACCTCTGCAGGTACGTCGACTCCAGACACGGGCTTCACCTCTAAAAGCCCTCGCTATCAAGACTACACACGCTTTAGTGCCTTAGAGGACGCTTGGTGCTGGTACTCACCGTTTCTTCCAAAACAGCTGGCAACACTTCCGGAAGGAACTGTCTTTACAGGTTTTGTAAACAGAACTTGTGAAAATGGGTCTTCAACAAATATCGCGATGAAATGCGTGATTGAGTAGTTTATAACAGAAACAGGTTGTCTAAGCGGCAGCCTGTCGTTTTCGTGGAGTGATGATCTGAAAATAGATCATGGAAACAAGCAAAATCCCTGTCGTGAATGCAGGAATCAAGAACCCCCAAAAGCCTGCGACTGGATAAACGAATCCTGCCAAAACCGAGCCCAACACGAACATCGTGATGATTCCCAAGCGCATAGAAGTCGCTTTGTATTCATTTTCAACGAATTCGGTATGTTCAGAACCCAGAGTACTTTTATTGAAAATTCGAACCAAACCGATTCCAAGATCAGTGGTGATACCGGTTAAGTGAGTCGTGCGCACCACCGAGCGTGATACACTGGTGATCGTGCCGTTCTGAACGCCGCAGGTAAAGCACAACAAAATCAAAAGCAAATAACCGTTACGCGATTCCTCGAGGGAAGCGCCAAAGGGGCCAAACCACCCCAACCAACCACCCAATGTGGCGATCAAAATCAATACCAGCATCACGGCATAGGCGATATAATATTTAGGTTTTTTATGAAGCTTTAGGCGAATGTCGACCAGATATCCACTCACCATGGCGCCGAACAGAAAGAACAGAGGAACGATTAACATCCCCCACGCGTGACCACGATCTTTCTGACTGTATTCATAACCAAAGAAAGTCGCAAAGCCCGTCACATGGGACACAAAGCGATGGCAGGCCATAAAGCCGCCCATATTCAACACGCCTGCTTGAAATGCCATCAGCATCCAAGTCAGGATATTACTGCGAGTATAATGGGAAATCGATTCATTACCGTAAAGCACCTCTAGATTATTCGCCTAGAGACGCTGGATGTCCAATCCAATTGTTAATCAACTGGATGGGGATTTAATGGGATAGGAGTTCCGCAGGAACAATCGACCAGCCACCTGTGGAATCACAAGGCTCATAATGCATAGAGGCGGGTCGCCAAAAAACCTGCAAAGCAATAAAGATACGAGGTCCTTGAAAATAGCGAACCTGCATGTTGTGTTTCGTTCCTTGAGTTAATTGAACTGACTGATCTGAGCAAGAGGATATGCAGTGCACTCAAATTAGACGTCTTATACTGAAACAAAAGCTGCTTTTATTGTACAAACTCAGGGACACAATTAATCATTGCTCTCGGCATTGACATTCAGTTCCTGCAAAGATCGAATGATTCGTGTTATAACGCCCCCTAAGAAGGATATAAAGTGCGGCTCAACAACTTTTCGTTTCTGCTGATTTTATTTGCTGTGTCTCTGATTCATGAAACAACAGCTGGTGCCGTAGCGACTCCACCTTTAACACTTTTAACTGAAGAATGGCCACCCTTTAACTACACCGAAAAAGGTGAACTTAAAGGCTTTGCTACGGAAGTCGTAAAACTGATTCAGAAAGAACTCAACACCAATTACGTCGTCGAGCTATATCCTTCAGCCCGTGGAATGAATACCTTCGAAAATCGAAGCAACGTGATGTTTTTTTCTTTCATCCAAACTCCGGACCGTAAACACAAGTTTAAATGGATCGGGCCCTTTGGAGAACAATCCATTTATTTTTTCAAAAAGAAAGGCAATCCAATAATAATTGAAACCTTGGAAGACGCAAAAAAAGTCCGCCGAATTTGCTGCCGTGACCAAGGATTTGTATTTAATTTTCTAAAAAGTTCCGGCTTTAAAAATCTCGATGTGGGAGTAAATCCTGAAGGGATCTATCTGAAAACAATCCACGGCCGCTGCGACCTATCGATTGGCGAAGATTCTTGGGGTGTGGCTTACTGGCTTAAAAAATCCAATCTCCCGCCGGACGCCTTGCAAAAAACTTCCGTAAAAATCAGTAGTTCTCCGCTTTATATCGCTGCAAGTTTGGACATTCCCGATCAGGAAATACAGCGATGGCAAAAGGCCCTCGACAAAGTGAAGGCTTCAACCGACTATCAAAAAATAAACCTAAAATACAAAGATCACGACCTGTAAGAGTCAGAAACTGGCCCCTCACTGTGTGGCGGCTAACCTTTTATTATGCCTCAAAGCATACAGAGCAATATGCCCGGCAAGCTCGCCGGGCTTTTTCGTTGTACACCAAGTCTTTCGAATCAATCGATTTATATTTGCCCGCAACATCGCACAAGTATGGTTCAATGAAAAAATCGGATCCCATTTTAATTTCTTAAGCTCACCCTGACCGACAACCGCACCTCGACCTCCCAACACGGTATCATGTCGCGCATTTGGAAAATATCTTTTCACATCAGCCGGATAAGACGGGTTTGAGTCGGAGCGAATCACCGCACAAGACTGAACGAACTCTGTCATTTCTGACAGCAACTTCTTCCGTGAATCAGGTCGATGATCGGATCGGTGACCATATTTCTTCCTCGAATAAGCTGCAATGAGGCCTTTCGCAGGCATTTGGGCCACCTCAAATCCCAGAATCCTCCTGGTTTTGTACTCCACCATTAATGTCACCGAAAGAGGTTTGCATTTGGTGTGTTCAAAGGTTTCTAGGTCATCGAACTCAACTTCAGCGCTTTTAGGAAATTTCTTATTCCAAGCACGGAGTTCTTGTTTAGCTGTCGCCGCAGCAAAGCGAAACTTTCGCACAACTGTCTTACGATTGATTTTCAGGACGCGAGCGATCTCGCGCTGACTCATTTCCCCGGTAAGAAGATCTTTGATAAGTGTGTTGAGGTGTCGTTTCTTTTGTCCCTTCGCACGACTGCTGGTGGCGGCAGAAAAACTTTTTCCGCAACGAAAGCACCAGAGTCTGGAAAGATATTGGCCGTCTGATTTGCGATAGTAAGTTCCGATCTTACGAATAGTCCGAGCGGCGTTTTTAGGGTCTCTTTGTTGATGGCAATAAGGGCATTTGAATTTCATGCCCTATATGGTGAGCAAGCTATAAGCCAGGATGATCTGCTCATCCCGGCACATCATAAGGGGGCAGTTTTAAAAAGCTAAAACCAAAGAGCCTATAGCAATCATCCCGGCACCTACGGCTGTTTTCAACGTCAGTTTTTCACCCAAGAAAATCAAAGCCAGGATAATCACAAACACCACACTGAGCTTATCTATCGGAGCAACCTTCGAGGCTGGCCCCAATTGCAAAGCACGATAATAACAAAGCCAAGAAAGCCCGGTTGCGATTCCAGATAAGATCAAGAACACATAAGTCTTAGTAGAAATAGAATCCGCCCGCTGCCATTCTCCACGAAAACTGATCAAAGCAGCCGCAACCAACAAGATCACAATTGTACGAATGAAAGTCGCCAGATTTGAATTTACGCCCTCGACGCCGATCTTACCCAAGATCGCCGTTAGTGCCGCAAACACAGCAGAGCCTATTGCATATATAAGCCAGTTATTCACAAACTCTCCGGGTGTGATTTAAGTGCGAATTCAGAAAAGAAAAAGGGCTTCGTTTCCGAAGCCCTTTTTTTGATTTACATAAACATTCCGCGGAGTTTGCGGATATCCATCAACAATCCCTCGACCATTTCATTTACATTGTCGAGCTTGTGATAGACCTGACTCATGTCTTTTTCTTTACGAACATGAGCTTTCAATTCCTTCATCGCATTTCTTGCGCCTTCGATCGAGAAACGATCACGGTGCAAAAGTTTACGAATCAGAAGAGCATTCTCAACATCTTTACGCGTGTACATGCGTTGGTTGTTGGAAGCTTTTTTGGGTTTTAGAACATCAAACTCAGTTTCCCAGTACCGAAGAACATACTGTTTAATTCCTAAAATCTCGGCCACATCGCCGATTTTAAAAGCCATTTTATTGGGAATCGCTTTGATCTCATCCATCAGCTTATCATCACAAAGCATCGCAGGGATTGAGATTTGCTGAGTTTGTGCAGTCTCCGCAGAAACCGCTGTAGATTCCGCTTCGACGAACTCTAGATGTTGATCACCCAAAGACAACTCAGAACTATCAAAGCTCATTTGTTGTTCGTCGGACTGATCCACGATCGGAGTCATCGGATACTCCATACGCTCACTGTGTGATGCCGTTGTCGTATCAGCTTCAGGACTATTCATCGTCGCCGTAGTCGTCATCGTCATCTTCATCATCCTTGAGATGTTCGTACTCTTCACCATTCAACATTGCCTTCAACACTTGTGAAGGACGGAATGTTAGAACGCGACGAGCAGAGATTTTGATTTGTTCGCCCGTTTGCGGATTACGACCGATACGTTCGTTTTTCCCACGCACGACGAAATTTCCAAATCCAGAAATCTTAACTTTATCGCCATTTTGCAAAACATGCTTCAAGGTATCGAAGCACAGTTCAACCAGTTCAGAAGCTTCCTTTTTAGAGAAACCGATCTTCTGGTAGACGTTTTCGACGATATCGGCCTTCGTCACAGTTGATTTACCCAAGTTTTGGCCAGCCATTGTGATCCTTCACTTTTCCTGCCGCGAATATCTTCGCGGGCTTAATTAACTAAAGCGTAACAAGCATCTGAAAACAATCAAGAATTTATCTCACGGAAAGATCAAAATTCTTTTTCAAAGACTCTAGAACCCTCAAAGTCACTCCGGAGATCTGCTCCTCCTGCAGTGTGCCATTTTTGTCTTGAAGCCACAATCGAATGGCCACGGACTTCTTACCCGCCTCCATTTTATCGCCTTCATACAAATCAAACACGTCTACATTCACAAGAAGCGCACCCGCAGCTTTGCGGATATCTTTCAGAACATCACCCACTTTCAATGCTTTTGGCATGACGAAAGCAAAGTCACGTTCAACAACCTGGAACTTAGAAACACTTTGAATACGGAATGGACGAGGCTGACCTTTGTACAATTGATCCAGGTCGAATTCGCCTACCGCTGCTGGCACACGGATCTTAGCATCATCAAGCAAAACTGGATGAAGAGTTCCGATAAAGCCCACCTTCTTACCTTCCACCAACAACTGAGCAAATTGACCAGAGTGCATGAAAGCTGGAACCTCGGCTTTGTTAGCCGGAGTCACCCAAGTATAAGAAGAAATATTCAAAGATTTCAAAAGAGTCTCAACCGTCGCTTTCAATTCAAACACGATTGGATAATCCAAAGATTTATTCCAAAGGTTTTCATTGCGGCCCCACAAAGCAAAACCCAAACGGGGGTTTTCACCGTAAGAACCATCATCACCGGTAAAGAACGTGCTACCGATTTCAAACAAACGACCCATCATGTTGCCATAATGGAAGTTCGTCGTAAGATTTCTGAACAAACCAAAACTCAAAGAAGATCTCATCACATCCATCTCTTCATTGAGTGGATTCATGATGCGAATTTCTTTCGCCGTGGCATTTAGGCCAGCAGCTTTCATTGTCGAAACATCGCCCAAGAAAGCTTTTTCAGCTTTGGAACCAACAAAAGCAAAATTGAACGCTTGTTGGAAACCATCCGCACGCACCAGTTCGCTGACTGATTTATTTAGCAAGAAACCTTTATCGTGGTGTGCCGGTGGATTTGTGAAGACTGGCAATGCTTCAGGAATATGGTCGTAACCATTCAAGCGCGCGTACTCTTCAACCAAGTCCATGTCCTGCTCTAGGTCGAAACGGAATGTGGGAGGCAAAACTTTGAAAGTCTCGCCATTTTTTTCAATTCCGCAGCCCAGGCGCTTCATGTAATCCACGAATTGCGCCTCAATAGCTGTGTACCCCAAGCGATCCGAAACAGTTTTCACTGTGATAGAAATTGGATTCTTCTTAACTGGATTTGGATAGAAATCATGGTGATCAGCGTAAGCTTCGCCACCAGCGACTTCCAAGATCAAAGCTGTCGCTCGGTTCAAACCACGCAAAGCCCCGTCTGGATCCACACCGCGAGAAAAGCGGTAAGCAGAATCTGTATCCACGCCGTGAGTACGAGATGTTTTACGCGCACTCATGGGAACAAAGTATGCCGATTCCAAGAATACTTCCGTCGTCACTTCAGATACGCCAGAGTTCTTGCCACCGATAACACCCGCCAAACACATTGGATGGGAGCCATCACGGATCGTCAATTCATCACCCGTCAAAGTTTTTTCAGTGCCATCCAGTGTTGTGAATTTCTCACCCGCTGTTGCACGATCTACAATCACTTTTTTGCCACCGATGAATTTAGCATCGAAAGCATGAAGCGGCTGACCCAACTCCATCATCACGAAGTTTGTTACGTCGACGATGTTATTGATCGAGTTCATACCCACGGATTCCAAACGGTGTTTCAACCAGGCTGGAGATGGACCTACTTTAACCCCTTTGATCACACGTGCCGTGTAACGAGGGCAAAGATCAAAGGCTTTCACTTCCAAAGCGATTTCGCTCTTAGAAGATTTAGTTCCCAATTTAGGTTCTGCTTTGGGTGCTTTCAATTCTTTCGACAGCAAACAAGCCACTTCACGAGCCAAACCAAAGTGACTCAAGCAGTCCGCACGGTTGGGAGTCACCTTCAATTCGAACGTGATGTCGTCATAACCGCCGTACTCAGCATAGGATTTACCAATTGGCGCGTCGCTAGGAAGAATTTCAATGCCGTCTGATTCTTTCGCCAAGCCCAGCTCTTTTAAAGAGCAAAGCATGCCGGCAGAATCCACACCGCGAACCGCAGATTTTTTGATTGCGAAATTGCCTGGCAAAACAGCCCCTGGCAAAGCCACGATCACACGGTCACCCGCTTTGTGATTTTGCGCTCCGCAAACGATCTGGTGAACCACATCGCCCGTAGAAACACGGCACAAAGAAAGCTTGTCAGCATTCGGATGTTTGTCTTTTTCAAGGATGTGACCAATCACCACGTGATTGAAATCTTTCGCCAGGTTTGTGATCTCTTCAACCTCAAGACCTGCGCGAGTCAACGTTTCAGCAAGTTCCTCTGGTTTAGAGAAAAACTCTTTCACATCCACATATTCTTGGAGCCATTTTAAACTGATCTTCATTTTACAAACTGCCTTAAGAAACGAACGTCATTTTCAGGGAACAAACGGATGTCTTCGATGCCGTACTTGATGATGGCCATACGCTCAACACCAAAGCCGAAAGCGAAACCTTGATATTTTGGATATTCAATTTTCGCCATTTGGAAAACTTTTGGATTTACCAATCCACAGCCACCGATTTCGATCCAACCAGTTTGCTTACACAAGCTGCAACCTTTGCCCTTACAAATTGGGCACGAGCAATCCACTTCGGCAGAAGGTTCTGTGAAGGGAAAAAAGCTGGGACGGAAACGAGTTTTCAAGCCCGGACCAAAGTATTCACGAACGAAGAAACTGATCGTGCCTTTAAGGTCCGCCATAGAAACTTTCTCATCCACGCACAATGCTTCAATCTGATGGAAGTTCGGCAAGTGAGAGATGTCGCTATCGCAACGGAACACGGGGCCCGTACCGATCACACGCAACGGAAGTTTTTCAGTTTCCATTGTGTGGATCTGGATAGGACTGGTGTGAGTTCTCAGCACGTGAGTTTTATCGATAAAGAAAGTATCTTGCATATCACGAGCAGGATGATCTGCAGGAATATTCAAGGCTTCAAAGTTATAGTAATCTTTTTCGATCACCGGGCCTGTGCGCACGGAGTACCCCAAGCGCGACATGATCGTAAAGATCTCTTCGATCACCATGTTCACAGGATGTTGCGAGCCTTTGGCGCGAGAAGCACTTGGCAAAGTCAGATCCAGCTCTTCCGCTGCCATCTTTGCACCGATCTCAGATTTTTTAAGTGCTTCTTCTGCTTCTGTGTAAGCAGCTTCAAGAACCGCTTTCACTTCATTGACCTTCTTACCAAAAAGAGGTTTTTCCTCTTTAGGCAACGAAGCCATTTCTTTCATGATTTCAGTCAATGAACCACTTTTCCCAAGGTATTGAACCTTGAGATCGTAAAGTTCCTTCGAGCCTGGTGCTGCCTTGAAGGCCGCCAGCGCTGCTTCTTTGATGGAGTCGAGTTTGCTTGTGCTCATAGGCACCAAATATCCCGCCAAAACCCACTAAATTCAAGGATTTGGCCCTAATTAGCTCATGGCAGCAATGGCGCCTTGCTAAGGAATTAAGCAAATCACCCAAAATTCACCGAAAAATCCACGAGTCGAGGCCTGTATCGAAGTGAGATTTCCCCTCGGAAAAGAGCATTTGTACCATGAGAAACAGACTTCAGGACGTTCAGTCGAGTACCCTCGACGCCGATATAATTCCTATGGGAGTTTTTATGAAGTACTTGTTGATCGCTCTTGCGATGATGACATATTCACACCAAAGTTTTGCTCAACTCGATGCCGACATCGAAGCCGAAATGTCCATGGGCCAATCAGAAGAAGCTAAGATCGACGCCCAAGAACAAAAGAACTTCTTGGCTCGTGAGAAGATTCGCAAAGAGCAAATGAAGCAGCAGGCGCTAAAGTCTGCTCAAGAAGCAAAAAACATGGAAGCCGCTGCGGCTCGTGAAGCGCAACGCACACGTGTTGAAAAAGAACAGCTGACTGTGCAAGTAAAAGAATACCAACGCCAAATCAAAATGAACGAAGAGCGCAAAGCCAAAGCTCAAAAACAAATGGAGTTCTCTAAGGCCGAAGCTGAACACTATAAAAAAGTGGCTGGCGAATACAGAGCTAAAAGAGATGCCTCATTGAAAGAGCTGGATCGTTTAAACGAAGACGGCAACAACATTGCCAAGTGGACTCGTGAAGCGAAAGAGCAAGCCTTGAAAGCTCAACGTGACGCTGCTTACGCAGCAGCCAAGGCAAAACAAAAAGAATCCTATAATGAAAGAGCTCGCGCCGATGGCAGCCGTGTTTACCGCGGTGTCAGCTCCGAAGGCGGATCCTCTCCTTACGGAAAATAAAAAAAGGCAGCCTCTGAGCTGCCTTTTTCTTTTTAAGGAATCATCGGCGGATGATAGGTCAATGTCTCCCCGAGCGCCCACAACATGAATATCACCAATGGGGCATGCACCACCAACTGTGTCACAGTGTAACCCACGATATCGCGCGCTTTTAACCCCAACACTCCAAGTAGCGCCATCATAAAGAACGGATTGATCAGATTCGGCAAAGCCTCGGCCGCATTGTAAACCATCACCGTCCAACCCAAATGCACTTTAAGCTCATTCGCAGCCTGCATCAGGTAAGGTGCTTCAATGATCCACTTACCGCCACCTGAGGGCACAAAGAATCCCAGGATTGCCGAGTACACACCCATCAACGCCGAAAAAGTATCTTTGGTAGAAATGGAAACAAAGAAATTAGAAATATGATGTGACAACGTCTGACCATCAGCACCCGGTGCCTTGGTCAGAATATAAGCGATACTTCCGTACAGCGGGAACTGAATCAAAATACCCGCCACCGAAGGAACTGACTTTGCCACCGAATGCAAAAAGCGTTTCGGTCTCCAGGTCAACAGCATGCCCAGCATCAGGAATAAAAAGTTGTACGTATTCAGATTTGAGATCGCGAGGATCACATCTTTATTTGCAAATTCCTGCGCGAGCCACCAAAAGCCCAAAGCCACAACTAAGATTGTAAGAATCGGAGAATACTCCAACCATTCACCGGGCTGTTTCGGTGGAGCGATGGATTTCTCGACGTCATCTTGCACATCGATCCCCAGATCCTGCGCCGTCACCGCGCGCTCGCGAGTTGGCGCTGACAAGTATGCAATTACGACCGATACGATCAAGAGCACTGCCAACATAATCAGGGACTGCGGCAAAAAGATCGTTTCCGCAAAAGGAATCACACCGGTAATTGGCAGCAATGATTTCGGAATACTATCAACATTGGCCTGCAACTGTGCTGCCGAAGAACTAAGCCCCAAGGCCCAAGTCGCTCCCAAGCCCAAATATCCCGCGGCCCCTGCCGCACGATAATCGACACGTAAATCCTTGCGACGAGCGATCGCTCTGACATAAAGGCCACCAAATACTAAACTGAACGCCCAATTTAAAAGAGAGGCTAAGATCGTAAAGAAGGCCACATAAGCCACCGCCTGCCGTTCCGTCTTAGGAAGTTTTGCCAGCCTATTGATCAGTTTTCCCGCGGGAGGCGATGACGCCACGATGTATCCAGAAATAGTTACGATCGCCATTTGCATCGTGAAAGGGATCAAACTCCAATAGCCATCCCCAAAGGAAGTGGCCACGGCTTTAGGGGAAACCCCAGCCACAAAAGCCCCCAGGCTTACGACGACAATGGCAAGGACCGCGAAAATATAAGAATCTGGAAACCACTTTTCTGCCCAATTCGTTACCCCAGAGGCCATTTTTTCCAGATGACTGGTTTTAGAGATGTCGTTTGCTTTTGCCATAGATGAATCCCCTCAAAATATAGGTTCATCATGAACCTCATATTGACGACGGGGTAGCATTTATTATTAAGCCGGAAAAAGCATTGCCACCCCTCAATAGTGTCTAATTTGACGACAAATCGCCGAGCCGCCAGGGGCTTTTTACAGGGGAGTTTTCCTCTCCCCTATGAATTCCCCATAAAACCAGCTAAGTCCTTCTATCTTATGGGAAAAAGGGGTATAACTGCGACCCTGCATGGCACATAAAAATAAAACCAATTACAGTCCCTATAAAGCCCGCCAAGAAGCCCGCGCCCAAGCGATCGGCGCAAAGTTTGCGGCCGCCGCTCCTTCTGAACAAAAGGGACGCCATAAAAAACCAGAATCTATTTTTGAAGTGAATGAAGCCAACGATCGCTTGGCTGATATCTTTCGCAATCATGATTTCGATTTGGTCAACCATCAGCAGCGCATGCAGCTGGCACAATTCTATCGCCTGTTGATGCTCAACCAAGAAAAAGAAAACTTCACGCGTTTGTTAAAACTAAAAGACATTGCGATTAAGCACTTTATCGACTCCATCATCATCATGAAGCACACTAAACTTCAGTTTCCGCTTTTGGATGTCGGCACGGGCCCGGGCTTCCCTGGCATTCCTCTTAAAATCATGTACCCGAACGAACAAATTCTTTTGGGCGAAGGCGTGCAACGCCGTGTGGAATTCCTGAAGCATGTGCGCACAGAAATGAAACTTCCAAAACTGGATATCCTGGGTCGTAATATCAACAAGCATTGCGTGTACCCTGTGAATGGTGCGATCACTCGCGCTGTGGAAGATATCGGCAACACCTTGGGCAATGTTATCAACTGCCTGAATATCGGTGGCCGCGTGTATTTCATGAAGGGCCCTGGTGTGGACCCTGAAATCAAAATGGCGAAAGAAAACTGGTCTGAATATTTCAAACTGGTTGAAGACACAGCGTACTCTTTACCTCACACTCCCCATGAACGCCGTATGGTAGTTTATGAAAAAATCAAACACATGGCTTTGCCGGAATACGACGAAGGCGAAGAAATGTTATTTGAAGAACTTTCCCCTGAAGAGAAAAAACGTTGGGCGGTTTACAAATGATCGAGATTTCTTCTAAAACCAACGAACACTTTCGTCGCTGGACGGATTTAGCTTCGTCACGTGGAATCAAAAAACACGGTGAATTTATCTTGATGGGCGAAAAGCTGATTCAAGAATTCTTAGTCAATCCAAATTATAAAATCAAAGCCGAAATCGTGCATGAAGATTTGAAATCCGTGACGTTAACTCACGCCGTTTCAAAAACTCAGCGCATCCCTGTTTATAAACTTCCGAAAGCAATGTTTAACGAAGTGGACGTCGTGGGTACTCACTTCAATCTTTTGGTCTTGGAGCCAAAAGTAATTGAGCCTTTGAATGCTGCCGCAAAAGTAGAAGGCTTGGAAGTTATCGCTCCCCTCGGAGATCCTTCCAATCTGGGCGCTTTAGCGCGTTCCGCAGTGGCTTTTAAAGTTAGTAAGATTATTCTGACTGAAGAAAGCTCTTCCCCGTATCATCCGAAAGCCATCAAAGCTTCAGCGGGAGCTCTATTGAAACTTCCTTTATTCAAAGCTGGTAAATTTTTGGAACTCATCCAAACGAACAGCGATCTTTATGCTCTGGATATGAAGGGCGAAAATGTTGCGAAGTTCAACTGGCCAAAAAACTTGCGCCTGGTGATTGGCGAAGAAGGCCCCGGCTTTAGCGGCATCAAAGGCCTTAATCGTCTGTCGGTACCCACAGACGGCGTTGAATCTCTCAACGCCACTGTGGCGGCGTCCATCGCGCTATTTAGCTACGCTCAGAAACATTCTTAAAACTAACCGCGACCTGCGTTGCTGCCATGATTGTGGCCGCTGCCTGGGTTACCACACTTGTAGTCGCCATGGGGGCCCCACTCACACTCAGCTTTACGATTGCAAGCGTATCCACAGTGATAGAATCCACGTTTCCAACCGCCCCAGCAGTATTTTCTTGAGTATGTGTAATGCTCTGGACAGTCTTTTGAAGTAGGCACACAAGAACTAGGCGCATTGTCCTGATCTGCGATATCTGGCGTACATTTCACAGCCAAAGGCTTGATAACTACGGAACCATCCGCAGCAAAATGCATAGTTCCTTCATAGGCATGGGCTGCAGACCCAAGGAATGCGACCATCAACACGAGTGTCGACAAAAACTTCACAATGACCTCCTAAATATTTTTTGAGTTCACAGAGAATAAGATCTGACACGCCGTTCTTGTCACTCATTTATTCTGTAATCCTTCATTTTTTGCGTCACGTCCGCACGTAAAGGATAATACTGAACATGATTGCATCGGCTATCGCATGTGTAACCCAAGAAAGCGAAATCGACTTAAAAATTTGGTACTGAATAGCGATGGCCGCGCCCCAGACCGCGGTCATTCCAACCCCCAGCCAGCCCTGAGGAAATGATCCCGCAAAGTGCAAGAATCCAAACAGTACTGCTTGCAGGCCAATGACATACCAGATGGGTGAATTTTTCGAGGATGCTGGCTGTAATAACCCGCGATAGAAAATCTCTTCGCGCAAACCATTCATTGCCGCAATCAACAAAACCACAAACGGCAAAGACCACCATGGCAGATAAAGTTTCGGCCACATCTCAGCCACTTCCGGGTGAGCTTGATAATACCAAATCAAAATAGCCACGGAGGGAATATTGATTAGTAAAATCGAAAGCAACTCCGCCTTTGAAAATGAAAACGACCATTTCAGCTTTTCCGTGGGCTTACGGAAACCAAAGCGCAAAATCAAAAAACCAACAATGGCAGCCAAATAAAAATCAAGAGGCCAACCCAGCCAAGGAACAAAGCGGTGAATCAGATTCACCACTGCAAAACAAGCGCCCACCACAAACAAAAAAACTGCATGTTCCCGCAAAGGCTTTACTGTTGTAACCAAAACCATCAGCCCCAGCCAACCGTATAACGATACTTTATAATCGCCCTCTACAAAGAAGAAATAAGAGAGTGCGGTATAGGCAATAAGCCAAAAACCGTAAATAAAGTTTTTAATAGTCATTCCACACCCAAATCCAAAACATGGCCGAGAGAATCTTTATTCGAGACATGAATATCGGGACTAATCCCCGTTTTTTCAAAAAAGCGCCCATCCATCAGCTCATTGATTTTCATACACAACGTTATGCTCAGACCACTCTGTGGCAAATAAAGCGAACCCGAGTTCCCGAAGTGAATCATACCATGAGTATTCTCGCCAACAATCACTGTATTCGGATGCCGTTTTAAATAAAGCGCCGTCCACTCGCCACTTGAAGCCGTCACGGCGTCGACCAAAACGAAAATCTTTTTATTGAATGCCAATGAAGTTTCAGATGCATCTCCCACTATCTGCTCAACAACAACTTTTCCGTCACCCAATGGATTGATCGCCAGCACACTCGCTTTACTTTTTAATGATTCAAGATGTTTCGTTAGCTCGACAGGAGCAACTCTATCTTTAGAATCATAGTTGTTCCAAATAATCAGCTCGTAAGTATTTATCTGAAGAGCTAAAGACTCCGCCGTCTCGCACGCAACTTCACGGACCCAATCCATCTCCAGCTCTCGCCCCAGAAGAATCGAAGCGAGCTCGAAGCCTTTGGCATCATCGCCACCCCTATTTCCGCGCAAGTCGACGATAACAGCAGATGAATCCAAGGTCCTACAAACAGCTTCAGAAAATCCCAACCACTGAGAATCCGAGGCGGGCGGAAAATGGGAAATTGCAAGAATTGAAACAGTGCCCTTCGCGGTCCTTCTCTGTTCAATTTTCCACGCTGTGCATGAAGTGGAATCGTTAAGATTGCGACCCGTCGTGGGCTGCCTTGTTTGTCGGTGAAACTCTTTGCCCAGGATTTGACCGTCAAGTTTTACGGCCAAATGGCCATCGGGAATCTGCCAAAGAATATCCGCAAGAACAGAACCGAATACATCATTGTATACGCTCGCCCCTAACTGAACCGCTTTTATTTTTTGAAGAACCTCCGCCCACTGCTCAGGACGCATAATCCATTTTGCGGGGTAAGCGCTCTCCAGCGCACAAAGCAAAAGATGCAAATCCTGCTCCACGTCCACCGCCGAGAGAACACGATGGCCGTTATTAAGACGGCGTGGATCCAAAAGAAGTTTTTTGTAAATAGACGCAGTCATTAGATTCGTTCTATTAGGTGAGTTTGTTCAAAGGGCCACACTCCGTGCCCTTGCGAAATTTAAAAAGCCCATTCATTTCTGAACAGGCTTCATGGACTCCGGGAACGGAGCCTTTAAACTAAAGATCAAACGATCTTAGTTTTGAGTTGGTTTACGAGGAACCGAGCAAACGATACCGCATTTGTACAACGGGCGTTTCCAACCACCAAAGCAGTATTTAGCCATGCGCTTGTAGGGAGCGTAGCAAGTGTTGCCATCAGCTGGAGTACAAGTTTGACCTTCGTAGGCTTCGCTTGGATCCATGTCTTCACAAGTTCTTTTAGCTTTCAAAAGATCCACGCCACCTTCTGCATTCAATTGCAAAGCACCTGAAACGGCAGACAAGTTGTGAGCGCGATCGCCAGCATGTTCTAGACTGCGAGAACATCTGTAGTCACCAGTGTGGTTCCATGAACATTGGGATGTTGGCTTACAAGAGATACCACATTTGTGGAAACCCTTCTTCAAACCACCCCAGCAAAGTTTTGCGAACTGGTCGTAACCTGCAGGGCAAGAGTTGCCAACTGGTTTACAATAGTTGCCACCTGGAGTTGGTTCCGCAGAGCAAGTACCTTTCAAAGGTTGAACGCTCGCGTTGCCATCAAGAGCTGGAACAAAAGCACCTTCAAAAGCCATTGCTGTTGTACCGACAAATCCCAAAGACAAAATCATCATCATCATTTTTTTCATATCTTCTCCGAAAAAACAAAAAGGCCCCCAGAATGGGAGCCTTAAAAATTCAACTAACTAGTTAATGCCGCCACCGTTGCCATCGTCGTTAGCATTGCGAGATTTTTCGCAAACATAACCACAACGGTACAAAGGTTTTTTCCAGTTACCAATGCAGTATTTATTCATACGTTTGTAACCCGGAGCACAGTTCACACCGTCAGCGGGACGGCAAACTGTCCAATGATCGTTGTCACCATGAACAGAACCTTGAACTTCACAGATGTTTTTAGCAGCTTTCAATTCAACTGCGCCTTCTTCATTCAATTTCAAAACGCCAGAGATCGCAGAGAAGTGATGACCAGGGTTTGGACCGTAACCTGGGTTACCGCAACGGTAGTCACCGTGTGGGTTCCAACCGCATTGTTCTTTAGGTTTACAAGAGATACCACATTTGTAGAATCCTTTTTTCCAACCACCCCAGCAAAGTTTTGCAAATTGGTCGTAGCCAGATGGGCAAGAGTTGCCAACTGGTTTACAGTAGTTACCATTTTTAACTGGTTTAGCCGGGCAAATGCCTCTCAATGGTTGAACTGTTGCGCCATCTTCATTAGGAACGAATGCACCTTCGAACGCCATTGCTGTCGTACCAACAAAGCTCAAAGACAAAAGCATCATCATAAACTTTTTCATTTTGTTCTCCTGTTTTTTAGTATTCAAATTTGTTAAAGAATAGAGGCGCATCCTAATGAAGACCATGACTCCAATCAAGCGTTGTTGTTTATCAAAACGCCATCGACGCGGGTGATTAAAATGGATTATGATCAAATCATGACAATACAAAAAGAAATTCGGCGCCTGCAAAGCAAAACACGGGTGCCTGTATTACAGAGATTCTTTAAAACCGGCCCGGGACAATATGCTGAAGGCGACGTCTTTTTGGGGCTTACTGTGGGCCAAAGCCGCAATCTTGCCAAGACTTTCAAGGACTTACCTTTCTCAGAGCTTGCAACGCTACTCCAATCCCCGATTCATGAGGAGCGACTCATTTCCTTACTAGTTCTGTCACAGAGGTTTCCTAAGGAAAATGCCACCGGCCAAACCCGCATTTTTAAGTTCTTAATTAAACATAGGAAAGGCATCAATAACTGGGACTTGGTGGACACCATTGCCCCGGCTGTTTTGGGGCCTTACTTGTTTGAAAGAGACCGCGCGATTCTGTTCAAATACGCGAAATCAAAAAATCTGTGGGAGCGAAGAATTGCGATCATGTCGACGTTCTATTTCCTGCGCCAAAAAGACTTTGCCGACACTTTCAAAATCGCGGAAGTCCTTTTACACGATGAACACGATCTGATTCACAAAGCAGTCGGCTGGATGCTACGTGAAGTGGGAAATCGTGACGCCAAAGCCGAGAGAAAATTCTTGGATAAATACGCGACCCAAATGCCGCGCACGATGCTTCGTTATGCTATTGAAAAATTCCCCGAGAAAGAGCGTAAGTATTATTTGAACTTGAAGTAACCCACGCATAGCATAGGGCTATGGAAATTCGTCTGCAGAATATCATCACGCCATTTTTCAAACTGCCTGAACTGACCATCGCGAGTCACGAGAGAGTTTTGATCAAAGGTCCCAGTGGTACTGGCAAGACAACACTTTTGCATCTGCTGGCGGGACTTTACACTCCCCACTTCGGTGAGATTTTTTGGGATGGAGAATCCCTGGCGAAACTTTCAGAAAGTAAAATCAGCCAACTTCGCAAAGAGAACATGTCGCTAATTTTTCAGAATCTAAATCTCCTGCCCTATTTAACTGCGACAGAAAATTTGGAACTGGTAGGCTTAAATAAAAACGCCGCTTTGGAAATGCTCAGCGCCGTAGGCTTGAAAGACAAATCCTTTAGCCGCACACAAAGCATGAGCCTGGGTGAACAACAAAGAATCGCCGTCGCCCGTGCCTTGGGTTTAAAACCCGCGAATATCTTGGCCGACGAACCCACTTCCAGTCTGGATGATAAAAACGCTGAACAAGTAATGAAGCTTTTAATCGAGGGCTCGCACCATCCGTCCGTGATTATGGTCAGCCATGATCACCGCGTCGAAAAATACTTCACCCGCATTCTAGATATGAGGGAGATCGTGAAATGAGTTTATTGCGACTTTCCTATCTTTATCTCAAACGGCACCTTCTAACTTCGGCGATCACAGTCTTATCCTTGGCCATTGCCATTGCAGCGGTTACGGTCCTGCTGAAACTCGAAGTTCTCTCTCACTCGCGTTTTGATACTTTGGCACCACAAGGCGATGCCATCGTGGGTGCGAAATCCGGGGGAATTGATATTCTTTTGGGAGCTCTTAATTTTGAGGGCGAGGTTCCAAATTATATTCCCCAAAATCTTTACGAAACTTTGAAGGCGAAGAAAGATATTTCTTTCGAAGACCAATCAAAGTTTCAAAATGGATTCACCGTATCTCACATCACGCCCCTGTTGTTTTTTGGGAAATACAAAGATTTTAAATTGGTCGGGACTGATGAATCTTTACTTTCGATGACGCCTTCTGATTCCGCTCCTCAGCTTCAGGATGGTCAGTTTCCACAAAATCCCGGAGAAGCATTGATCGGCTCGCAAGTCGCGCACTCTCAGTCACTCACGGTTGGGCAGAATATTTACACTCACGCCGAAATCTATGGATCGAATATTGCCAGTGCCGCGTTTCCTTTAAAAATCACCGGCATCCTAAAACCTACGGGTAAATCCTGGGACAAAGGAATCTTTACGAATTTGACAACAGCGCAGGCAGCTGTTGCTGCCACCCCGGGGTATCAAACCATCTGGGGACCCCGAGTTCTTAGTTATTTCATATTAAACATCTCGCCTGATGGACAGGATTCGTTAGCGAGCCTGATCAATCAACGAACCGTCTCGCAAATAGCCTTTGTCGAACAAGAAAAAACTCGTCTTCAAGAACTGTCAGGCTCAAATCAAACTCTGCAGCTTTTGATTGTGGGCATTTTACTTTTAACAAGCACTCTCACGGTGCTGGCGGTGTTTTACACGCGCATGGAAGGTCGTACCGTAGAGCTCGCAGTCCTGCGCGCCCTGGGCCGTTCTCGCGCAGAACTAACCGGTCTATTAATAACAGAAGGACTGATGATGGGCTTTTCTGCCATCATACTGGCAGCCCTGTTAGAATTCATACTGAATCCGATTATTCTCTCGACAGCAGGAGGCAATCTGCCAGCTCCGACTGCGAGCAATTGGCCGTGGTGGATGATTTTAGTGACAGGAGCCTTCGCAATTTTCGCCGTGATGATTGCAAGCCTTCCTCCCGTCTGGAGACTTTTCCGTCAGGATATTCACTCGACGTTGCGGAATATTCACTAGAGCATTCACTCTGAGTCAACACTCTGAAGCCCGCTCCAGTCGTGCTTTTCACGCGACTAGCGTCTAATTTTTAGTCTCAAAATCCACTCATTGCCGTTCACATTTTTTACAGTTTCCGCAACTGTAAAGGTTTTTCGGGCCGCGACCGATCTGTTTGCCATGGCAAGATTGAAACTAAAAACAACAATTTTTATTTTGATCTCGGGATTTCTGGTTGCCTGCGGAAACAATGGTTCCCTCAGCTCCAGTCAACTTTCTAGCACGACCGGCGATGATAATTCATCTTCCGGAATTTCGACCCCTGATCCAACACCAACCCCTTCACCGTCACCGTCACCAACGGTAACGCCGACGCCGACGACAAGTCCGACTCCGGGTGCATTAGCGGTAGCTCCTATTTGGGAAGCTGCAAAAACAGATGGCAAGCTTTGGACAGCTCACGTGATGACTCAGCTTGAAGTTTTGGGCGACGATCTTCTGGATGTTATTCCAGCAGATGGCACGACATTCTGCCCGAAATACAATACTTTGACTCGCGATCAGCGTAAAAACTTCTGGGTTTACTTGTTGTCGCAGATGACTAAGTACGAAAGCAGTTTCAATACGAACCTGAACTACACTGAAAACTTTAACGACAGCTCAGGCAACAACGTGATCAGCGCCGGCCTTTTACAACTTTCGGTTGAAAGTGGCAATGCCTACGGCTGCGGATTGAAGTCGACTTCTGACTTGCACGACCCTTACAAAAATTTGAGCTGCGGTATTCGCATCTTGAATCGCTGGATGGGCAAAGATGCTCGCATCGCTGGGCAAGTCAGCGGCAGCTGGAAAGGTGGCGCACGCTATTGGGCAGTGCTACGTTCCACAAATGCACCTTACGCAAAAATAGTTGCAGCGACGAAAGCCATTTCGATCTGCAAATAACCAACAACTCATTCCCGTTAAAACTAAAAAGCCTCTCGCAAAACGAGAGGCTTTTTTTTATTGAGAATATAAATTTAAACTACTAACAGGGAATAAGCTCTTTAAGAGTTTCCGCTGTTGGCTCTTTGTCCCACAAAGAAATCACATAGCCTCCGCCACCTGAACCCGTAGGCTTCACCGCAATCGCACCTTGATTGCGCAACCACTGAATATGATTTGCCGGAGCCCCATCATTAAGACCCCATTGCTCAAAGCAGTCTGCACCCATTTCAATGGCTTGAACCAAGACCTTACGTCCTTGCTCTTCATCCATCATCAGCGCCTCCTGAGCCGTCTCGACTGCTTTCGCCATATGCAAATCAATTTGCTGACCTTTCGGAGGTTGCTTCGCCAAAAGTTCTTTCACCTTATTGACGGCATCCACCGTCACACCACGCTTACCGGAATAGGAAATATACCAACGAGGTTTCCATTTCGGCGTGATTTGCTTACGTTCACCGTTACGAACAAAACGCAAACCCTCCCCCGACAAAGCGACAGCGATATCAATCCCACTGCTTTCACCGTGGAAAAGATCTTCCAGATTGCGTGCGAAATCAAAATATTCAGCTTCCTGGACATACCCCAGGTGCCCCAACCAACGAGTCAAAGCCACGCACAAAGCGGCCGAAGCCCCCATGCCCGCGCCCACAGGCAACGAAGAATCCATATACAAAGTGCCTGTCAAATTTTGACGAGAAATACCTTTTAACTGGAAAGCTCTTTCCAGCACTCCCCAAATCAATAATTGCAACTCCTGCCCGTGATCGCCACGAAGCTCCAATTGCAAAGCATGATCACCCGCTTTGTACTCCAATTCCAAAGTTCGTGACGGAATTGGAAATACCAATGAAGGATAGCCGCGAATCACCGAGTGTTCGCCAGCCAAAATCCATTTTCCATAAGCAGTACACTGAAAGTTAGTGGACATCTGGAATCACACCTTCAAAAGCTAAAATCTTAAACTGTTTGCCGAAATGTTCGCGGTATTCAGAATAGCGTTTGATCTGATCGTGACGGAAAAGCATGTGCACATTGGCACCGGCATCCATTGTCACGAGCGGTCCATCCTGCCAGCGATTCCAAAGCTTTTGGCATTCTTCCAAAACTTGCTTCGAAGCATCCGTCATATAGCTAAATGACGGCTGACTTGTTTCAAATAAGCGGTGCATATCGATGAATTCATCCCACACGATTTGACGGGCCATGTGCCAATCCGTCGATTGCAAAGCCTGACTTAAATCAGCCAAACGAAGTTCTGCACGCTCCACACGGCCTGCAAAACGAGGACTTGTGGTAACAAGCTTGTGAGCCTCAGACGAAGACACCTCTTTTTTAGAAGCCTCCACCACCACACAAATGTGATGCATGTTTTTAACAGGCAAATTCATCGGTTGAGCATATTCATGCTTCCACAATGCCCACGGAGAAAACAAAGAACGACAAGAAGAACCAGACCCCTGACGGGAAAGCTCTGACAAAGTTTTCAGATCAGCTCCCCACGGTTGTGGATTTAGTTTTTGAAACATCTCTGCCGCCGCCAAAGTCAAAGCGGCAAAGCTCGAAGCAGAACTCGCCAGACCACAGTCCGAGGGAAAGTTATTCGCAGATTCCACCAGGAAGTTTTTTTGAACTCCCCATCTTGATTTCAAATTCGCAAAATGTTTTAGAAAGCGCTGCTGACCTTTTTCTGAAAGATCGATTTTTTCAAGATCTTCACGAATCAAAGGCTTCCACAAATCCGCGCCACCGTCGATCTCGGTCAAACGCACAAACGTGCGCAAGTTTTCCAAGGTATAAGACAAAGAGGCATTCGTCGGCTGATTACCAGTGCCTTCGATTTTACCCATGTACTTGATCAGCGCGATATTTGAGGGAGCAGAGACTAAAACTTGATTCATGACTAATTTTCCTTAAACCACACCGACAGCATCAGCGCGTTCTGCAACTTGAAGACCCAGGGAAATACTTCGGTGCGAAGCCACCAGCTTTACATTCACCGAATGACAATACTGTTCCAAGGCAGCAGATTTATTTTTTTCAGTAAAGACAAACAAAACGTCAGCACCTAAAGCGCCGCAACCTTTAGCCGCCAAAACTCCTGGCACAGCACGAATGCCCGCCAAAAGCCTTAACGTCGGTTCACAAGTGAATCCCAAAGCCTGCAAAGCTTTCGCATAGGCATTCACCCCTACAAGCAATTCAGTCGAATTTGCCGTGCCAAAGGCATCCTGAACTTGATACGCGGCTTTTTCCAGAGCACTGGAATCAAATTCTTTTAAATTCTTCAAATGCTCATGCGTCGCCACTTTATTGCCCGTATGGATCAAATGGAATTCCATATCCTCAAACGGCCAACCCGCGATCGACACCAAGCCTTTGCGCTTTTCAAAGAAGCACATGCTCCCCTTCATTTGCGCAATCAGATCCGCTCCACTTGGTGGAGTCCCCTGACCGTTCCAAGCATATTTTTGATATACGGAAAGCAGATGCTTAAAATCAAAAGGAGCTTCCATCCCGATCTGATGAGATTCCTGATACATCCAAAGAGCATAGGCTCCCAAAAACTGAGCTGTTGATGCACCAAAGCCACCCATGCCTTGATAAGGATCAGAGAATTGGAGGTCGAATTTATTGAAATAATCGGAATGATCTAGAATGAATTTCCCAGCGGGAGATTCAGGATGAATGCTCCCCAAAGATCCTGCCTGCCCTCCGGCTTCGACGGAGTAGTTGGCTTTGCGTGCGATCAATTCAAAGCATGGCTTTGTCAGAGCCGACAAGGTCGGTCCACCATGGAGGGCTAAATACTCGCCCACCAAAAAAGTCTTACCAGGAATCGTGCACGACAATGCCAAAAGGCCTCCTCTAATGAGGGTGCTGAGTCGAGCTTGTCGCCTGACCCGCACGAAGTTCCTTAAGAACTTCAATCGCATTGCTAAGGGAAATACGCTTACGAATCGTCAAAATCTCTTCAAGTTTTTTCTGAACAGCTGGGATTTCGCGCTCTTCAGCGCCCGCACCCAAGGCCAGATTTTTTGTATGAAGTTTCATGTGACCTTCGATGATTCCAACAGTCGTTAGAGCCTTCAAAGCACCCAGGTTCTGCACCAAGCCCACAGCTGCAATCACACGAGAAAGTTCATTTGCAGACTGAGTGCCCAGCATCTTCATACACATCATCGCTGTTGGATGAAGAGTGGTAACCCCACCCACAGTGCCCACAACCAAGGGAGCCTCAAACACCCCTGTCAGGCCGCCGTTATCACGGTACCATTTTGTGATCGAACGGTACTGACCGTCACGGCAAGCGTAAGCATGAATGCCAGCTTCCACTGCGCGCCAGTCGTTACCTGTCGCCACTAACACGGGGTCGATACCGTTAAGTACACCCTTGTTGTTCGTCGCCGCACGGTACGGATCCATTTGCGCAAACAAAGATGCTTCTTCAATTTTTTCGGCCAAAGCAGGATCAATGTCTTTGATATGAACCACAGCGCGAGTGATTTTAGTGTCTACCAAGTTTGATAGGATACACATCGTCACTTTTTCACCTGTGAATTGTTCGATCGGCTCTTTTAAGTATTCGCACACTTGATTCATGATGTTCGCACCCATGGCATCACAAGGATCCATCAGGACGTGAACCACAGCCATATCCGTGCCGTCACCACGAGGGACACGGCGAACTTGAATATCACGAACACCACCACCGCGTCGAACCAGGCCGAAAGCCACTTCGCGGTTAGAGATTTCGATCATGTAGTTTTTTTGTGCTAATAATTGTTTTTCGAAAGTCGCAAAGTCTTTCACTTTCGCGATTTGAATTTGACCGATGATCTCAGCTCCCACAACTTCCGTTGTGATAGAACCGGATTCACGGATCCATTTAGCGGATTTACATACAGCCGCTACGATAGAAGTTTCCTCCACCGCCATAGGAATAACAAAGTCTTTGCCATCGATACGGAAGTTCGTTGCAACTCCCAATGGCATCTGGAAATAACCAATCACGTTTTCAATGAACTTCTCACCCAGAGTCGTGTCACGCAAACCACCCTTAGAGATGTAGTCCACGTCTGCTTGTTGTAAAGCACCAACTTCCACCAATGAATCCAGACGTTCCTGGCGAGTAAGTTTTGAGAAACCTTTGAAGATTTCTTGCAGTTGTTTTTTCATCGAATCACCTTCTTCGTTGCCAGTTCAGCGATTGTTTTGCTGCCTGTACAAAATAGCGCGATCTTAAGTTCAGTTTCTAAACGGTTGAGTAAATTCTCAAGTGCCATGTCAGCATCTTGAGCCTCTGATAAGGCCGCTTCCAAAAATGGCTTTGCGATGCCGACCTTTTTTGCTCCCAACGCACACAGTTTAGCGACATCAAGGCCCGTACGCACGCCGCCCGATGCCCAAATCTCAAAGCTTACTCTGGCTTCCTCAGCATTAAGTAAAGACTCTACCGTGCTGATTCCCCAGTTCGCGTAAGTTTGAGCTGCGTGATAAAGCATTTCGGTCTCTTCAGAACGATAGCCTTCTACACGGCCCCAGTGAGTTCCACCTTTGCCAGCGACGTCGACAGCAGCTATGCCCGTGCCTTCTAAGCGCTTCAAAGTACTTGTCGAAAACCCACAGCCAACTTCCTTCACTATCACAGGAACCTCTGCGAATTTCACGAGGTTTTCAATGGCTTGTAAGGAGTTCTTAAAGTCTGTCGTGCCCTCTGGCTGCAAAACTTCTTGCAGAGGGTTTACATGGACAAACAACGCCACAGCTTCTGTGGCATCTACCAGACGACGGATGCCATCCAGAGGTGTTTTGATCAATTGTGCAATACCAATATTTCCCAGCAAACGGGCTTTCGGTGCGACTTTGCGCACCTGAGTCCATTCCTCGGCAGCATTGGTATCATTCAATTCACGACGTTGTGATCCGACACCCATCAAAATCTGACGACGATCGCTTAAGCGAGCCAAAGCCATATTGATTTCACGACCATGTTCATGGCCTGCAGTCATCGATGAGATAAAAATCGGAGAAGAAAGTGAGAGTGTCTGAGAAGACATCCCTTTAGAAAAAGAAAAAGAGGTCGAAATATCGACCTCTTTAAAATTCAAATCAGGCAGAGCCTCATGAATTAATTCGATCGAATCCAATCCGGTTTGTCCCTCGGTCTGAGACCTTGGGTCCAGCGCGATTCTTATGTGATCGCGCTTTCTGTTTTCAAACTGCGTATTGGATTCGCTCATCGCCGTTGCTCCCTATGAGCGCCGGGGCGGTTCGCCTCAAGCGCCAGTTGGCGCTATGCCAAAGCGTGTTTGCAAAGTGCTGTGAAGCCTGCTGCGTCTGTGATAGCCAAGTTCGCCAAAACTTTACGGTCAACTTGGATGCCAGCTTTAATCAAGCCACCAATCAAACGAGAGTATGTAGTGCCGTTTGCACGAGCAGCTGCATTGATACGTTGATTCCACAAAGTGCGGAAGTTGCGTTTTTTAGCTTTACGATCGCGGTAAGCGAAAGCCATACCACGGTCATTTTTTTCTACCGCGTGGATGTATGCACGAGAACCAGCGCTGTAGTAACCTTTTGCTCTTTTAAGAACTTTTTTGTGACGAGCACGATTTGTTTTACCAGATTTTACACGAGCCATTTTGAACCTCTATGTTTTATTCACTCCGACTTCGTCGGAGTAGCAATCTCTACTGCCTAATTGTTACGGCTTAAGAGAGAAAATTTATTTAAACTTAAAAACCGAATTAGAATACTAGGCAGCGACGTGCTTGAAGCATGTTCGCGTCTTCTACGTAAGATGTTTTACCAAGTTGTCTTTTTGTTTTTGAGCTCATGTGAGAGTTCAAGTGACGCATGCGAGTGCTTTTTTTCTTAACTTTGCCGCTCGCTGTAACTTTCATGCGTTTTTTAGCGCCTGAGTGAGTACGCATTTTCATAGGTATTCCCTTGTCTCCGATAAGGCGTTCCTCCCGATGGGGAAGACTCTTAGTAGTGCCCTAGTCAGTCATAAATACGGACTCATGGTTTTAGGTCGAATACGGGGGAAAAGCAAGCACTTTAAGGGCACTTTCAAACGAAAAAAGGACGCCCCGGCGTCCTTTTAATAATCTTATGATTTCAGCAACTTAGAATGCCCAAAACGGTCCCGCCGTCGCAGATCCATTGATCGTTGGCGAGGTTCCTTTGATTCCCACATAGACCGATCTCCCTAAGAAAAACGGCAATCCCCAGTCAAAAGGGATATCAGCCACGGTACTACCCATATCAGAGGTATCGAAGGCGATATTATTAAAGACCTTACTTTGTGGGTCTGCCGAAGCCAGGGTGAACATGTTCCCCACTTTGAAAGTAACCTGTTGGGTTACGGATCCGGATTTCATAATTGCATAAACATTGATTTCAGAGGCTGGGCAATAAAACCCTGAACCACCGGAACACAATGTGGGTGAGCCCCCCAGACGAGGGAAACCATTGAAGTTCGTTCCGCTATCAATAAAGGCATAATCATAGTCGGATCCACCACTTGGATTCGAAGTTCCGTTATACGTCGTCACGAAGGTCGCATCATTTTCCACAGGAAAGATCGTTGTACCCGTCGCAGTATTATTGGAATCAGAGCCAATACCCAGGACCATATAGCCATAAGCTGCGCCCGCCCCTGTCGAACTGACCGAAGGAAGCTTTAAGACGACTCCAGTATTATATGGAGCCGCGAGTTTAGCCACGGGATTGGCCACCTGATCAGAAGCTGGCACCGCCGTTTTCTGACAGTTGTTACCGGTACATTTCCAATAAAGTGATTTAGCAGCCACTACGCAAGGATTTGTGCCCGTGTCATTAACACTGCAGTCTTCAACGAAGGGACCCACACCAATGATCCCGTTAAACCCGGCCACTGCAGGAGTCGTATCAGGCTCATCACTGCAACCCGAAGCATTTGCATAACTCGCATTCAAAGTCACAATCGGAATACCCGCAGTCACTGTCGCTTGAGTGCTAAGGCCACCCAGCTTCACATCCGCACGCACAACTTCGCCCCAGTGACCTGAACCATCAAGGTATCCGGTACAACTTGCCAGGGAGCCTCCTCCGCTAACAGAAATTTGCGTCAATGGAATCGTGATTAAAGATTTAAATACTTTCAGACCATAACTGCCCGTATCGACCAGGATGTTATCAATCGTCTGGCAAGTTGTCGTACCTGGCGCACACAGAGTGATGCTAATACAGGGCTCATTTTCATAGCCATTCACACCACAAGCTCCCACAGACATTGGAACAACATTGTCTCCGGTTAAGGTCGTTGGAAAATAAACGGCTGCTGCCAAAGAGCGCGAACTGGTGCCGCTGGCTGTGCAGGCCACTTGGTTGAAACTGACAATGAGTCCACCGATCAGAATAAGAGCTGCTTTGATGTTATTCATTGAAGTTAATTTCCTTTAGGTCAAAGCCCTGCGGTAAACTTGCAGGAATATAGGCGCGACCGCGTTGATCCGTCTGACGACTGGAACCTTCGACCACGATATTGTCGGTGGAAACTTTTAAAGAGCGGCGGCCAAATTGACGACCTCGGGATTTCACTTCTTTTTTATATTCAGGCAGATATGCCCCCAAAAGCTCACTCAATGGCGGAAGCGTTGCACCCTTCCAGGAAATTGCAAAGACGCGACCTTGGGAGTCGACGTACTGACGAACCTTCACACCGTCATCTGTTGTTGCTTCCGAAACGGAATAACTGGAGCCTGATGATGTGGCTTTGCGAGCTGAAGAAGTTGAAGATGTCGTCACAAGTTGGTCGCCCAAAGCTGCCTCAGCAGTCATTGCAAACAACGGAATAAACGCCCCCATAAGAAGGCCACAGAATTGATGTTTCATTGAGGCTCCACTGCAATAGTGCTCTTACTATTTTCGGATTTTTCAGAGGGTTTTGTAAGGGCGAGATGAAGATTTAACACTTAAGTCCCACATCATGACGCTGCTTTCTTAAATCGAGATTATTGCTTTTAATCTAAAAGGCCTGATAGCATTCTCAATATGAAACACTTCGACACACTCACTAATTATCGCGCTTATGAAGTTCATAACTTTCAAATCGAGACACTGCAAATCCGCAGTCAGTGTTTAAAAGACAATCCATTGAATGACTCTGCCACTCGCTTTAACCCCCTGCTTTTGCCGAAGAACAAAGGACCTTGGCCTGTGGTTTTGGTCTTGGGCGGTTTCAGTGGGAATGCGCCTTTTTATTTCAATGCGAAATTCAACGAACAAAATACGATTCAAGTGATTGATCAAGCGTGCTCCCGCGGTGAGGCTCCGGAAGCTTTGTATGTATTTGTGGATGCACTCACCACATGGGGAGGAGCGCAGTTTTTAAACTCTTCTGCGGTGGGAAATTATCAAGATTATATTATGACAGAGATCGTGCCCGCACTTTCACACTATCCCGTTTCGAAAGATCCCAAAGAATGGTGTGTGATGGGCGGATCCAGTGGCGGTTACGGAGCATTGCAACTGGCAAGTCTTTTCCCTGAGACCTTTGGTTTATGTGCCGCGATTGCACCGGATTCATTTTTCGATGCGAGCATCATCAACGATCTATACCAGGCACTTCCTGTTTGGGAAAAATACGGCCAATCGGGATTGCGCGTTTTAGAAGAACTTCGCAATGGCAAGCTTACCAAATTTCGCAATTGGCATTCATTATTAAATGCCTTTGGAATGTCAGCTTGCTATTCACCAAAAGGCTCCTCCGGTGATTTTCATTTCCCATTGGATCCGCGCACTGGGAATAAGATTGTTGAAATTTGGGAACACTGGTTAGAAAAAGATCCTGTCCACTTTTTGCCAAAACGTCGCGATGCCTTACGCAAGCTCCACGCGTTGTATTTAGACGTAGGCACCAAAGACAACTTCCATTTGCAGTACGGAGCCCGTCAGATCTCGGCAGTCTTAACTGGAATGGGTATTGCTCATGACTATGTCGAATTTGATGGAAATCATTTTGACATAGGAGAGCGCCGCCCTGAAGTTTGGAAGTGGCTTACGACTTATTGGAGAAAGTAATTTATCCAAAGGATTAAATCCCGCAAAGCTCGTCACGAATTTTGTAAAACAATTCAGGATAATCAGTGATGATGCCATCGGCACCGGATTCAATGACTTGGCGAATCTCGCCCTCAAGATTCGGTGTCCACACGATGACCTTAATTCCCTGTTTTTGCATGTTAAACACTAATTCGGGGTTCACGTGCCAAAAACCGGGAGTCACCTTTTTCGATCCTAATTCAATGGCGATCTTTTCCGCAGCACGCGCATCACCCACCAGTGGAACGACTTCGATATCCGGGGCCTTGGCTTTGAATTTCTTTAAGAACTCGACATTGAAAGACTGAACAAAGAAACGATCCTTCGTCCAGCCACTCTCCCGAAGGACCTTTAAGATAAGATCCACGTATTCATTTTCAGGTGGATAAAACTGGATTTGATCCATGAAGTATTTCACTTCGATGTTCAGACGAGCGGGCTTCCCCGCGGCACTTTTACGATCTTTGAATTCAGCGAAGACTTGTTTCAGTTCAGGGATAGGTTCTAATTTTTCTTCATCAAACTTTTTAATCCCACAACGTACTTTTTGTGCAGTTTTGAAATCAAGATCTCGCAACGCAGTCTTTAGCAATGATTTGCGATCAATGCCACATTTCTCCGTTCCCACGTTCGGAATAGCATCATGAGCAACCAACAGGTGGTTATCGTCAGTCACTTGCAAATCGAGCTCGACAACATCCACTCCCGCCTCGAATGCCGCTTTGAATGAAGCCAGCGTATTATCGGGATAACCATTCATTCCACGGTGACCGTGGACTTCCATTTTTTTTGCGGTTAAGCATTGAACGGCGCTGGCACCGATACTGGCGATACCACGCGGAATTTTTAACGGTATAACCGCAAACGCATTGGAAGCACTTAAGAACAGTGTGGAAAGGAAAATCGCACTGAAACGCATGCTTTAAGGATGACGTGCCTTGGGACTATTATCCAATGATTTCCCGAGAGAGGACTATTCTACGAACTTTAGGCCAAGTATGCCCGCAATGATCATTCCCAAAAACAAAAGCTTCATCAACGACAGGGGCTCTTTGAATACCAAAGTACCAACGATGACGGCACCCACGGCACCAATCCCCGTCCACACCGTGTACGATACACCTACGGGTAAAACGCGCATGCTTAAGGAAAGTAAGTAAAAACTGATCCCCATGGTGACCAAAGTAAAAACAGACGGCACTAGTTTTGTAAAGCCTTCAGAATATTTAAGACCTGTCGCCCAGATAAACTCCAGAACTCCTGCAATAACTAATAAAATCCAAGCTGTTGTAGTTGTCATAACTCAGCTCCTTTTCTAGGAAAAACCTATTCAATTTTATATTAAGTCGTTACTGGAGGGAGACTTTTATATCCCAAGTCGCACCCAGAGAGGATGCTTTAGATGAGGTTAGCATCTCACAATCTGTCACGTGAGAAAAGCCTAAAATTTCTTGCGACTCAAAACACAAAGGATAAAACTGTCTTTATGAAAAATACGATCCTTCTTCCCTACATTGCTCCCAAAAATGTGGCCGCCCTCGCAAAAGAAAAATTTGATGCTTTCGTCTCAGATCGTGAATTGACGACAGAGGAAATCGTGCAGCTGGCGAACGAGAAAAAGCCTCAGGGAATGATTATTGTACCAAAACAAAAGTTCACAAAAGATATCATTGCAAAACTTCCTGACAGTTTGAGGATCATCGCCACCTCGAGTGTGGGCTTTGATCATCTGGATATTGCTGCAGCGAAAGAACGCGGTATTCAACTGACAAACACCCCGGACGTTTTAACTGAATGCACAGCCGACATTGCCATGCTTTTACTTTTGAATGCCTGCCGCCGTGGGCGCGAGTATCTGGAGATCATGGAAGCTGGCTGGAGAAAACCTTTCAGCCAATCTGAAATGCTGGGAGTGAAAGTCAGCGGCAAAACTTTGGGAATTTATGGTATGGGACGCATCGGTCAAGCGGTGGCTGATCGAGCCCGCGGTTTCGGAATGAAGATCGTGTATTGCAATCGCCGTCGTCTTTCCCCAGAGTTGGAAAAAGGTGCGACGTACTTTGCAAAACTGGAAGACATGCTTCCGCATTGCCAGATTCTTTCCTTAAATGCGCCCGGAAATGCTGACACCAGACATATCATCAATGACCAGACCTTGGCGCTTTTGCCCGACGATGCGGTCTTGGTGAATGTTGCTCGTGGAAGCCTGGTTCAGGAAGATGCTTTGATGCGCGCACTGCAATCAGGAAAACTTTTTGCCGCAGGTTTGGATGTTTTTGAAAACGAACCGGCTTATGATTTGCGCCTTAAAGAGTTCCACAATGTCTTTTTGACTCCGCATATGGGTAGTGCCACTCGGGAAACTCGGGATGCCATGGGCTTTCGTGCTTTGGAAAATATCGAACAGTCCTTAAAAGGCCAGAGACCACAAGACAGCTTGTGGGAATAAATCCTACACTCACGGGGATCTTAAAGAACTTCTGCAGGAGATTTTTCCTGATCCCGGTTTGTTGATTACGGAAATGAACGCGGCGGGATTGATTACTCTGCACGACGGTAAATACAAGCGTTGCTAAACTATGCAACATCCTCTTTTTTCACGGTGCCAAGTTGACCTTTTAAGTTTGGCAAAGCAATTGCAATAGGCCCATCTCGCCACTGGGGAGGGGCCAAACCATGAAATCTGTTATTTTATTTTCTCTGTCTTTGATCGCTTTGTGTTGCGCACAACAATCCCACGCAATGGGAAAACGCATTCCTTTTATTCAGGACGAAATTATTGAAGAAGCGCAAGTTCACGCATCCTTTGCGTTGACAGCGACTGATGGCAGTCGCATTCAATTCAACTCACCTGTTGTGATCAATTATTTAAAATACTTGCCACCCGCTTCTGGCGCTGATCAAAGCCTTTGCCGATCGGGACGACCTTCATTGATGCGCCAATCCGACATTCTGATCATCGCAAGCCAAATTCAACTTGAACGACGTGAGCTTACGAGTCGCGAAATCGCTCTGATCCGCAAAACTCCACGCTGCGAAGTTTTTATGGAGTCTTTGCAAGTCCTGGGCATGGCATTGGTAGGCCAAAAACCTTCAAAAACCGTCAGTGCCGAAATCGATCATCTGTCTTTTTCACTGGATAAGAAAAAAGGCAACTACCTGATAGCTCACACGACTCAAGGAAAACAAGCAGCATTTAAAATTGCGAGCTCCGTCGAACAGATCCGTGATGCCAAAGATTTTCCACAGGTTCAAATTCTGCAAAATTCTTCTGGTCAAAACTTGGGAATCAAGTTCCGTGTCATGGAAGTGAAATCAGAACCTTCCTATAACTATGAACACAGCCAATCCTGCACAGTTGAATACACGACCCGTGAATGCCGTCGCCCCGAATACGATTATGATCGTCATGATGACAGAGGTCCTCACGATCACAACGGCGATCGCGAACGCCATGACGACTACAATCGTGAACGCTGCGAAGTGATCACGACCACAAGACCTGGCCACAGAACTGTGAAAAGCACTATGAATGCCACAAACTATACTATTCAAATGGATATCTTAAACAACAGCTCTCAATCGGTGTATTCTGCGATCATCACTCACCGTGATGTGACAGGACCGGATCGCGAAGGCCCTTGCATCGCTGACTAAGTTGTCCAAAAACAAAAAAGGCAGCCCTTCAGCTGCCTTTTCACCTTTTAAACTGGTTGATTCCTGTCTTTCCACTTCCGAACAAGCGTGGGTATTAAAATCATCAAGACCATGATGATGACGGCAGCCCAGGTGCCATCGCCCAATAAGTTATTCAAGAACAACGTCGACGACATCACCACCCAAAAGAAAAGCATATCACCCGCAATAGCAATGGCCCAACCTCCAAAAAAACCATGACCTTGAGACAAAGCCGCCGCCCTCCCCGTCATAGGATCCACGCCAAAGGCAATCATGATCAAAACGATGGGCCCCGGCTTCGCTCCGTAACGCGCAATCGTTTTAGCCGTGATATCCCGAGATATATCGATCGTTCTTTGCAGAAAAGGCAGATGCCGCGCGAGCCACAAAATCACGAACATCATCGGTTCAAATACGATTGCCAGCAGCAAATCAGAAATAAGGTAGAGCGCAGACATCGCAAGCCACCCAATACCACGACTCTTTGCCAAGATCACGCCTGCGGGAATGCCTCCGCCAATCGGGACTGCGAATAGCATAAAGACATCCCAAGAATTTTTAACTGAGCTAAACGAAATTGAGGTCATTGTTTTCTCTTCGCTGATTAACGCACACCAAGCCCCAAAATTGCCAGGCACCTTTTGGGAATGCTTGGCGAAATTAAAAAAGGCAGCTGGTGCGCTGCCTTTTTTAAAATGGATCGAAGTAAGTCCATACCTGTTTCCGTACTTGTTGCGCCGCACCCCCAAAAGGTACGGCGTACCTTTTGGGACTAGTCTTCGTCGTCTGTTTCGACTTCTTTAAGTTCGTCGAGCTCTTTAGAGTCTTGTTTAGACTTGTTCGGATGAGCTTTTTGATACTCTTTGATTTTCAAAGGATCTGGAGCCAGCATCAAGAACATTTGCTTACCTTCCATTTTCGGTTGAGATTCGACCATGGCCAAATCGTCAACAAAAGCGATGGCTTTCTTGATAACATCCATACCGATTTCTTGATGGGCCAATTCACGACCCATAAAGCGCAAAGATACTTTCACTTTATCGCCATCTAGCAAGAAACGACGAGCGTGATTCATCTTAGTTTCAAAGTCATGTTGATCTGTACGAGGGCGCATTTGCACCTCTTTGATCGTCACAACAGTTTGCTTTTTACGAGCTGCTGTTGCTTGTTTCTTTTTCTCGTACTTCCACTTGCCGTAATCCATGATTTTACAAGTAGGAGGAGTTGCTGTTGGAGCAATCTCAAGTAGATCCAATCCACGTTCTTCAGCGATACGAACTGCCTCAGGTACAGTCATAACACCCAACATGTTACCTTCATCATCGATAACGCGAATTTGCTGGGCGCGAATCTCACGATTCACTCTCAATGAGTCTTTAGAGTCCTTCTTGTTGCGATCAAAGCGACCGCCACCGCCTCCAAAATTTCCTGAAAACTTGCTAATGGTAAACCTCCGGGGTTTCGTTAAATACCAGCGTCACGAAAATGCGACGACTAGTTTACTGTTGCAGACTTCGCAAGAGAGCTCTGCAAACTTCTTGTACTAATATCTGTATTAATCAAATTCATCACCTGATCTACGGTCATCCCTTTATGTTCTGAACCGTCTCTCAATCGCAATGAAACCGTACGGCTTTCCGCCTCTTTATCCCCCACAATAATCATGTATGGGATTTTTTGAAGTTGAGCCTCACGGATTTTATAATTCAATTTTTCGTTGCGGCGGTCAAACTCCACGCGCACCTTTTGATCTTTGAGGGATTTCATCAATTCCTCGCAGAACGTGTTTACACGATCCGTAACGTTCAGGATCGCTACCTGGACCGGCATCATCCACGGCGGCAAATGGCCCGCAGTGTGCTCCAAATAAACACCGATGAAACGCTCTAATGAGCCCAAGATCGCACGATGTAGCATCACTGGGCGATGCTCCTTATTGTCTTCACCTGTGTACTTCAAATCGAACGCTGTTGGCAGGTTCGGATCCACCTGAAGTGTTCCCAATTGCCATGGACGATTCAAGGCATCAACAAACATGATATCTAACTTTGGTCCATAGAAGGCACCGTCGCCAGGGTTCAATTCAAATGGCAAATTCAAAGATTTCAAGGCTTCAGCCAAAGCACCTTCGGCCATATCCCAATACTCTTCACTGCCCATTCTGTTGTCTGGACGTGTGGAAAGGAAGATCTTGTAGTTGCTCATACCAAGCTTGTCGTAAACGCGATTCAGCAAGCCCATGAATTTTGCGATCTCTTCCTGTAACTGATCCATACGGCAGAAAATGTGTGCATCGTCCTGACAGAATGTACGAACACGAGTCAAACCGTGCATCGCCCCTGATTTTTCATAGCGATGCAGGCGACCGAAGTCTGCCATTTTGATCGGAAGATCACGGTAAGAATACTTCTCAGAGTTATAAAGCAAACAGTGAGAAGGACAGTTCATTGGTTTAGACGCGAAATCACGCTCGTCCACTTTCGTGAAGAACATGTTTTCTTTGTAGTTCTGATAGTGACCAGAAGTATGGAACAAGTTCACGTCGAAGATTTGCGGCGTGATCACTTCCTGGTAACCCGTTTCGAAATACAATTCACGAAGGTATGTTTGCAAAGAGTTGTAAACCGTTGCGCCCTTACCCGTGAAGAACGGTGAACCTGGAGCTAGCTCGTTAAAATAGAACATGCCAAGTTCTTTACCCAATTTACGGTGGTCGCGTTTTTTCGCTTCCTCGATATTGTGTAGGTAAAGATCCAGGTCTTTCTTGTCGTTGAACGCCGTCGCGTACACACGTTGAAGCATGGCGTTTTTCTCGTCACCTCTCCAGTATGCACCAGCGACCGACAATAATTTGAAGGCTTTGATTTGACCTGTGGACTGAATGTGTGGACCACGGCAAAGGTCAAACCAGTTAGTTCCATTGAAGTAGATACCAACTGTTATCTCGCCTTTTTTCGCAAGGTCTTCGATCAATTCAACTTTAAAGCGCTCGCCCATTCCTTTGAATGTTTCAATTGCTTTGGCAATCGGCCAGTCTTCACGGTGAATCGCAAGATCTTTAGAGACGATCTCCGTCATTTTCTTTTCGATTTTTTCGAAGTGCTCTTCAGTGAAAGCAAACGGAGAATCGAAGTCGTAGTAAAAACCATTGTCGATCACAGGACCGATCGTCACTTTAACTTCCGGCCAGATATCTTGAATCGCTTGCGCCATGATATGCGCACACGAGTGACGAACCACTTCAACTGACTCCGGAGATTTGGTGGTGACAAGCGCCACTTTTGTTTGATCTTTCAACACAGTGCGAAGATCAGAAATTTCAGTTGAACCATTTAGTTTCGCACCAAGAGTTTCTTTAGCCAAGCGAGGGCCAATAGACTGCGCCACTTCTAGCGCTGTCGGTTCATGGTCAAAAACCTTCGTCGAGTTATCCGGCAGAATAATTGTAATTTGTGACATTATGATTGCGTGCTCGTGAACGAGCCATTTTTAAGAGAGATAAGTGATGAATAAAACGGGAAATTTTGCATCACATTATTACTAATCCTGTGGCTTAAGGGGGTCAAGTATTCTCGGTCGCGGAACAAGATCCCGCAGGCGATGACGCAGCGCATACGCAAGTAGGACCTGGCACCTAAAGAGGACGAAGGCTTTTATCGGCACAATTCAGTCACTCTTCTCATGTCGTTCATGTCATCACATTCAAATCTTCCCAGTTGGCCACAGATGCGATCAATACATCTGGCATCGTAAACACCACGACACATGTTCGTGATGGCAAAAAGCTCGCGCTTTTCATCGCAATCAAAACGATCCAGCTGATTACAGACGGCAGTAACACATTCGCCATTCACGCCGTCGCATTGACAGGCAATATCTTTCACTTTTTGATCGCTGCTGCAATTCATGTTTGGCAGCTGATCACAGACGGCACGAACACACCCGACATTTTGACGAGGGTCGCAACTCGATGGCGGCTTCGGTGGTCGCGGCGGATGGCTTGGTGGTTGCGGAGTAGGCTTGGGGGGCTCCTCTGGCCCATCACCCGGCTCATCGGGCAATGGCAACGGCGGGGGAAGTTCCCCGCGCATGATCTGCTCATAAAGTTGGAATTTTTGATAATTCGCCTGAATAGGTCTGCTGCCAGCGTCTGAGGCCTGTGCGAATTGTGGACCTCTACCAAAAACAAAAACGAGAACAAGTGCTGCTGCCTTGATCAAAGTCATCGCTTCCCCCTAGGATTCTATTTCAACAGAGGGGGCTATGACTCACAAACGGGGGCTTAAGAATTTGGCAAAAACCAATTACTCAGAATAAAACTGCAGACGGTTTTTCTTGATGAGTGGCGAAGAATCACCACTTGGGTAAAGTCTTTCAGCACCGATTTTTTTCTCGGCCATTTCAATCGCGCGTAAAAGTGTTTGCTGACGCTTTTGCATGTCTTGTATTTGATAATCTGTTAATTTGCCGTCAGTCACTTTTTTCCAGTCTTCGAACGCCGTAGATTTCAATTTCTCGACAACTTCTTTTTGCGGAGCAAAGGCCTTGATAGCCGATTGCAATGCTGATTCCTGCCGTTTGAGTTCTGCCAGTTGCTCTTTCATTGAAGCGCTATTGCGACCGCCGGTTTCGATGGATTTAGTCATTTTTTCTTGGGCTCGTAAGTTCTTATCCAAAGCACCCACGTTTCCCTGAAATGTGACAAAAGGGTCTTTGCCTTTGCCGCCGCCAAATGACAATCCGTGATCGATAGCCACCAGTTTTCCGTCTTCTTTTTGCAGGTAATTGAAACCATGACGGTCCCCGTTTGCGACCAGATAATCAAAGAATCCAAGTTGATCCGGATCATCTGCGAAAACTTCGTTCGGGGCTTGATCTTTTAAGTTTTTCACTCGGTATTGAACTGTTCCAATTTCGCCCTTGTATTCTTTCATGACAGTGATCGGAACGGAGTTAAGCCCCAGGTATTTATCGATATTATAAGCAGCCACTTCACTTTTTGCAGTGTCGATCTCATCAACTGTTGTGCGCGGTTTCCACACCCCTTCAGAACCATCCTCATAGCGAACGAATCTGGCGCCATAAACCCCTTGCCCGACTCGTTTGTCAGAAACGATATTTCCCTCGACCAACTTCTTTTCAACCGCAGCCGAAGACGCCGTGGCGCCAGGTCTTAATTCTGTCGAAGCACTGGATGCCGCAGCCGTCGAAGTCGCGTTATTTCTTTTAACAGAAGCTCGCGTATCCATGAAGGCGTCAGCATCCGCGATACGACGGGCTTGGCTGGCGTTTTCCTCTTTGATCGCTTTCTTAACCTTTGCCGTCACCGCCGAGATGGCTTTTTGCGGAACCACCCCCAGGGCAGTCAAAGCGGCCGCCATGATACAGTTATCCTGCTCGATTCGTTCCGCAGTGGGAGCACTGACACAGGCACCACTGGTTTTTAGATCTGCGATTTTTGTTTTAAAACAAGCTTGATCAGTCACGGCTGCCATACTTGTAAAGTCTGTGGCCATCACCGCATACTTCATCATGTTCATAGCATTGTAAGAAACCATTCCCAAAGTTCTGGCAGATTGAGCCGTCGAAAAGGCCTTGGCCGTGAAAGCTCCGACCTTACCGACAACCGAAACTCCCGCCCCTAAAAACAAAGAACCAATCATCACCCCGTTATTTAAATTGTCAGCACCCAGACCATAACGAGCGTTTGCCAGGCAAGATACCCCACTGAGTTTTGGATCGCTTTTAACGACCGAAGCACTCAAACCCGGATCAGCCAACAAATCGTGGCGAGCCGTGCGATCAAGGCCCGCTCCCCCCTGACCCACAAGTACTTGGTTCAGATTGCTGCGATTCTCATCCAACGCTTTTTGAGTTTTGGAATAAGCCTCGTTCAAATTTTCGATCATGTCCTGATCAGAAATTTCGCCGGAAGAACTGGAATACTTTTCGATCAAGCCATTAACTTCTGGTGCACCCGACAAGGGAATCGCACTGACGATCACCTTGTAAGAATTCTGAAGAGAGATCAGCTCCTTACAGGCATTATATCGAGCTTTCTTTTTAAAGCCTTTTACTTGTTGCTCAAGTGCTTCAAAATTCAAAGGGCAAACAGGTGTCGCCAGCATCGGATCGGAAACGATTTTTTTCGCCAGTTCCGAAGTCTTTGCGCGCACTTGTCGCGCAAGAGTTAACTTCTGCTTGAGATCTGAATTGGCAAAATCGTGGGTATTTTCTGCGACAATATTTCGCGCAAAATCGCCGGCACATTGAAGTTCACGCACTTGCTGCTGCGCCAATAAAGCAAAGTAACGATCTTCTTCAGATTGTCCCGCTATCTCCGTAATTTTCTTAACATCTTTACTGTTGCGCTGAAGTTCAGAATCCTTTGAATCGCAGTCATTTACGGATCCGATCTGCGCCGCCGTGGGCTCGCAAGTATGGCCCGTGATCTTAAAGGCTTTCTCTGACAAAGCTTCCAGCGGACCTGCACTCACAAGTGCGGCGTGAACGAAAATATAAAATGAAATCAGAAATTTAGACAGGCTCATCTGGAAACTCATCGGTCACAATGAGTCTCCATTTGAGAGGAAAAGTCAGTCTATCGAATGACTTGGGAGTTATTTTGCCTCAGTTACGCTGGACGTTGGTGCTGGAGTCATCACAGGCGGCGTAGCTTGAGGAATATTTGCATTCGTGAACAAGTCTTTAAGCACACGAGGATTTCCTGCGGCATCAAAATCATACACTTTGCCACCATCGTAACCACGTAAGTGATTGCACTCATAACTTAAAGCATAGTCGTAAGTTTTTCCGCCCTTAGTGACACGAATACCGTAACGTGGGTTGAAACAACCCGGCAGCGCCAATCCATCCTTAAAAGATTCTGCCGCGTCTTTAAATTCCAAGGCCGCTTCGGTCACGTCTTCAGGGTTGAGCTTAATCTCACCCAAAACTTTAAAGCCGTGAAAGTCTGTAGCACCCTCACCCTTTTGAGCCGGATCCAAGGAATAGACTGTCGCCGTTTGCGGCTCTTGAAGATTGTTTAGAAAGGCCATCTCTGCTTTGACGGCTTTCACTTCTTTGGTTGCCTCCAAAGAATCAAATTTAAAATCGCAGCCAACAAGAAAAGTTGCCGCCATCAATGTTCCCAATAGAAATCTCATAAGACTCCCCAGCTCACCCATTACTGGAATGGATGAAAAATCTAATCATAGTCTAAACGACAAAAGCCACCTTTGGGGTGGCTTTTGTGAAGAGTCCAGCGTTATTGACGCAATGTCACTCGCTAAATTCTAAATTCCGTTCGGAATTAGTACGCAACGTGGTGGTTTAAAGCCTCGTGCATACGTGGATCTTTAACTGGAACCAAGTTGTTTTTGCTCCAGAAGTTCATGATGCAAAGAAGGAACAAACCAGCAAAGCCCGCGAAGATACCGATTTCCCAGAAACCGAATACGATCGCTCCATCGTTGAAGTTTGGATATACCATCCAGTAGATATCTACATATTGCATGATCAATACGATTGTAGAGATCAACAACACGTTCGCATCGTTTCTTTTTGCATCACGCGGAAGCAAAGCCAAGAAAGGAACTACGAAACGGAAGACCAAAAGAGCTACGGAGATTTGCATCCAGCCGCCCAAAGATCTCATGATGTAGTACTCAGTTTCCTCTGGCAAATTCGCGTACCACATCAACATAAATTGAGAGAAAGCGATGTAAGCCCAGAAGATCGAGAAACCTTTAAGGTATTTTACCACGTCATGTTGGTGCTCAACAGTTACGTAACCTTTTACCAAGCCAGAACGTCTCATGAACACGATCGTGATCGCCAAGAACGCAAGACCCGCTTGGAACAATCCAGAGAAGCAATAGATCCCGAAGATTGTAGAGTACCAAGTTGGAAGCAATGACATGATCAAATCTACAGAGAAGAACGAGAACAACAACGCGAAGAATGCGATGAAGCCTACTGCCGGACCCACGTTTTTGTGAGTCAAGTTGTCATCACCTGATTTATCTTGTTTCAAAGAGTTACCAACCATCACCCATTTGAAGATCATGCAACCGACAACGAAGACCAACAAACGAACCACGAAGAATGTCGGGTTCAAGTAAGCTGTTTTTGCCGCGATCACTGGATTTTCAGCGATGATTTTTGGATCCGCCCAGATGAAAAGTTTTTTGAAACCGAATAACAAGATCAAACCAAACACCAGGATGAATGGAATGAATGCTGTCGTCGCTTCAGCAAAACGGCGGATAGAAACTGACCAGCCTGCTTTCGCAACATTGTTCAAAGCTACCCAGAAAAGACCGCTCAAGCCCAAGCAAGAGAAGAAAAAGAAAGAAACCAGGTAGGAAGTCCACAAGCGGTCTTGATTTTTAATCAAGCCCACTGCGAATGTGATCAAACCGATCGCCATCAAAACGAAGCTTAATGTTTTCATCCACTGCGGAGCTTCGAATTTACCCAAATGTAGATCTACGTGTTTATGTTCGCCCATATCTATTTACCATCCCGCTTCTCAAGGAAACGAATGTAGTTAACAACCTGCCAACGGTATTTTTGCGGAATGTGAGAAGCATAAGGGCCCATCACACCTTGTCCCATCGTAATCACGTGGTACAAGTGACCATCTGTCCAACCTTTAACTTTGTCAGTCAAAAGTGCAGGTGGTTTCAAAGCCATTTTGGCAGACACTACTGAACCAGATTTATCTCCGCCTTCACCTTTATAACCATGGCAAACTGCGCAGTTTGTTTCGTAGTATTTTTGACCCGTCAAAAGAGTCTCGTCATCCATTTTACCAGCAAGAGGATTTTTAAGGTTCTTAGAAGCCCCTTCAACATCCGTTGCGTAGCGGTACGGCTCGAAACCTTGAGGAACTGTGTGTTCCGGAGGTACGCGCATACCACTGTGGTGAGGAGAATTTTCGTCGTACTCCTGAGCTTTGATCGCCGGAGACTCCATCATATCTTGAATGATTTCAACGTTAGGTTTGTTGCCGCGAGGACCACAGCTTGTTAGCGCCATCGCCACCAAGCCTGCTGCTGCTACACCTAGAGTCATATTAACAAGACTTTTCATTTCTAGTACTCCGTCTTCTTCACTTCAACGGCGCCAAGCTCTTTGAACATGTTCGTAAGCTTTGTCTCGTCATATGTAACGTCGTTGTGTGGAACAAAAATCGCGAACTTGTGACAGCTCAAGTCTGGATCGATCACCGGCGGATCGATACGAGGCATTTTGCACGCATAGAACAAAGCGCCCACGGAAGAAAGAGCTGCAAACAAAACCGTCAATTCGAACATGATAGGTACGAATGCAGGAAGTGAGAAGAAGGGTTTACCACCCACGTTCACTGCCCAGTCTACTGCTGAAGTCCAATAAGTTAGCGCCAAGCCGCCGGATAAACCAACAAGTCCCGCAACGAAAGTTACGTATGGAATCCAAGAGCGTTTGATACCGCAAGCTTCTTCCATACCGTGAATTGGGTATGCAGAGATGGCTTCAAATTTATCAGAACCAGATTCACGCATTTTTGTAGCGGCTTTAAGAATTTTTGATTCCTCAAGCCAGATACCAGCAATACCTTTAGTATATTGAGCAGCCATTAGTGGTGCCCTCCTTCAGTGTCATAACCAACGTGCAGAACCGGCTTAACTTCCGCGATAGAAACCGCAGGGAACAAGCGTAAGTACAACAAGAACAATGTCAGGAACATACCGAACGAGCCTACCAAAACGCCCGTATCGAACCATGACCATTGGTACATACCCCAGTTGGCTGGCAAGAAGTCACGGTGAAGAGATGTCACAGTGATCACGAAACGCTCGAACCACATACCGATGTTAACGAAGATAGAAACCACGAACATCACAGGAATCGAACGACGAAGTTTCTTGAACCAGAAAACTTGCGGAGACAATACGTTACAAGAAACCATGATCCAGTAGGACCAAGCGTAAGGACCGAATGCACGGTTTACGAAGGCAAAACGCTCATACGGGTTACCAGAGTACCAAGCAATGAAGAACTCTGAAGCGTACGCGTAACCAACCAGCATACCTGTCGTCATAATGATTTTATTCATCACTTCCATATGATCTAGAGTTACGTAGTTTTTGAATTCAGGGAAACCGATACGAACCAAAGTCATCAACGTCACAACCATCGCGAAACCGGAGAAGATCGCACCGGCAACGAAGTATGGAGGGAAGATCGTTGTATGCCAACCTGGCAAGTTGGAAACCGCGAAGTCGAAGGATACGATCGTATGTACGGAAAGAACCAGTGGCGTCGAAAGCCCCGCTAGCAACAAGTACAACATTTCGTAGTGTGACCAGTTTTTCGCAGTACCTCTCCAACCTAGAGACAACGCACCGTAAACTGCGCGACGAAGTTTATTCTTCGCACGGTCTTTGATAGTTGCAAAGTCAGGAACCAAGCCGATGTACCAGAATACCATGGAAACAGTCGCGTATGTAGATACGGCGAAAACGTCCCAAAGAAGTGGCGAACGGAAGTTCACCCACAATGGACCACGTTGATTCGGATACGGGAACAACCAGTAATCCAACCAAGGACGACCTGTATGCAGCAACGGGAAAAGACCCGCAGTCATAACGGCGAAAACCGTCATCGCCTCAGCTGTACGAGCAACTGATGTTCTCCATTTTTGGCGGAACAAGAAAAGAACCGCAGAGATCAGCGTACCGGCGTGACCGATACCGATCCAGAATACGAACGTAACGATCATCGTACCCCAGAAAACCGGATGAGTAACACCCAGCAAACCGATACCGATACCGACTACGCACGCAAGAATAACGATGTAAAATAGAAGCAATGTTTTGGCGCCAAGGAACATCCCGATCCAACCTTTGGATGGGAATCTTTCCACTGGAGCACAGATGTCATCGCTGACATCTTTCAAAGTCTTGTTACCAAGGACTAATGGGCTACGCTTAATCATGAGTGCTCACCTTGTTTTGCAGTACCGTGACCATCGTGGCCACCAGTTGATTCTTTATCATTGTTACGGATTTTAGAAAGGTAGCGAACAGATGGTTTAGCATGCCATTCTTCAAGCAATGCATAACCACGCTCTTTCTCTTCCGCTTTCCAAATTTTAGCTACTTCACTGTTTGGATCATTTAGATCACCGAACACGATACCGCCGGCTGGGCACGATGTTTGGCAAGCTACTTTAACGTCGCCGTCTTTCAACTGGCGTTTTTCGTTACGAGCCACAGTTTTCGCGTCCTGGATTCTTTGCACGCAGAACGTACATTTTTCCATTACCCCACGGGTACGAACACCAACAGATGGGTTCAAAGCCATGTGCATTGGTTTTTCAATCAACTTCGCGTAGTTGAACCAGTTAAAGCGGCGCACTTTGTACGGGCAGTTATTCGCGCAGTAACGAGTACCCACGCAACGGTTGTAAACCATGTCATTCAGACCTTCATCTGAGTGAGTTGTCGCCAATACCGGACAAACAGTTTCACAAGGAGCGTTGTCACAGTGTTGACACATAACCGGTTGGAAAACCGCTTCCGCATTTGCGATATCGCCTTGATAGTAACGGTCAATACGCAACCAGTGCATGATACGACCTTCAAGAACGTACTTCTTACCAACAACTGTAATATTGTTTTCAGATTGGCACGCAATCACACAAGCCGAACAGCCTGTGCAAGTGTGAAGATCAACAGCCATACCCCATTTGTGACCAGAGTATTCGTGACCTGACCAGATAGACCAAGTTTCGTGTCTATGGATACCAGCAGATTTATTTTTTACGTAGTCTTTCAAATTCGCTTCCGCAGCGATTTGACGGCCTTCCATCGAGAAGTTACCAGACGTACCAGCTAGGTCATAGTGTTTGCCAAGCTTAGTGAATGTCGCTGTTTGGCCAGCAAAGATAGCTTTGCCCGCTTTATCAACTGACACGAACTCAGTCATGTTTTTACCAACGCCGTTCGCCACTTTACCAGCGCGAGTGCGACCGTAACCAACAGCTACTGCCACAACATCGTCATGAAGACCTGGTTGGATGTAAACTGGAAGCTCAACAGATTTGTCACCCACTTTAAGAGTGATCATAGAACCCGTTTTCAAATGATTTTTCTCGGCTGTGCCGATAGAAATCATCGCGTAGTTATCCCAAGTCAATTTGGTAACTGGATCTGGAAGTTCCTGCAACCAAGCCACATTCGCCAAAGACCCATCCATGATCGCCACTTTAGGGTAAAGAACAAGTTCCATACCTTCTTGGGCTGCCGCAGGTTTGATATTCGCGAAGGCGTCCGTTTTAAATGAGCGCGCAGAAGAACCGCGGCTCAATTCACCAACATAACCTTTTTGCAGACCTTCCAACCAGAAATCTTCAAAGGCCGCGCCTTTACCGTATTTCGGGTGGATGTCTGATTTCCAGTAAACTCTTAAGTAGTCATAGAATGTTTCGTAATCACGAAGACGTGCTGGACCTTGTTTCGCCATGAATGCCCAAGTCATCAAAGACAACTGGAACGAGCGAGTGTCATACATAGGGCGGATCGCTGGTTGGCAGATAGAGATAACGCCTTTACCAATTTCCAAATCATTCCAAGATTCCAACACGTGGTTGTCCGGAGTGATGAAGTCTGCGAACACACCTGTTTCGTCAATACGGTCACCTGTGTAGATTACCATTTTAACTTTTTTAACAGCTTCAGCAAAACCCATCGCTGCAGGCAAAGAGTAACCAGGGTTCACTTTGTGCATGATAAGAGTTTGAACTTTGCCGTCTTTCATATCTTGAATCAATTGCGCCATTTCAGCGTATGAAGCAGACAATGCAACGTTACCCGCTTTAGCATCAACAGTTTTACCGTCGTTATCTAAAACAGAGTTCAACATGTTCACAGCAATTTGCAGTTCCGTCGCTTTGTTTGTCAAAGTCGTGATACCACCAGCAACTACCAGTGAAGTCCCTTTGTTTGACCAAAGATCAGAAGCTACTTTTGCGAACATTTCAGCATCAAGACCCAATTTCGCAGCTGTATTTGCGAATGGCTCAAGAGCAGATTTCACAGCACTGTTACCTGCGTATGAAGATTGACCTTTTTTCACGATGATTTCGTGAAGAAGACCCATCACCACATCAAGTTGCTGGGAAGGTTTGATTTTGAAACGGATATCCGCGTTTGCACCCGTCAATGAGTAGTTGGAATCGAAGGAAACCATACGGCTCATGTTTTTGATGTCTTTGCGACCTTGAGTGAACTGATGCGTGTAAGCAGTCGGATTCAACCATGTACCCAAGAAGTCTGCATCGATAGAAACGATCATTTTCGCTTTATCGAACCAGTACTGAGGTACAACATCTTCACCGTAAGAAGCTTTTTGACCGTCACGGATTTCTTCGTGAGCGAAAGCATCCCAAACCACTGTCTTAGCTTTGAAGCCTTGTGCGAAGTCAGAGATTACAGCGCGAGTTGAAGGAGAAGAAATTGGCGCAGAAAGAACAACAACGCCGCCTTTTACCAATTGCTCAGAAACTTTTTTATCCAGCTCTTCCCATTTAACATCGATCAATTGAGAGTTTGATTTTTTCTCATTGAACAAGTTGCGTTTTGGTCCTTGCAATCTTTCTGGATCGTACAGGGACATCAAAATCGCTTGAGAACGAGCGCTCAAACCACCCGCACTGAACGGATGAGAAGGATTTGATTCAATGTGAATAGGACGGCCTTCGCGAGTCTTAATAAGCAAGCCCATCGCATCGTTACCGTCGAAGAATGCAGAAGAATAGTAGTTCGCCTGACCAAGAGTAACCTCTTCAGGCATTTTGTTGTACGGAACGATCTTTTGCACAGGACGACGCACGCAAGACGCTGTCGCCATAGCCAAAGATGCACCCATAAGTTTCAAGAACTCACGACGTGCCCAACCGTCTTCCCCGTCGCTTTCACGAAGTGGAGAGGATTTAAACTCAGTCTCTGCCATTTTTTGAAATTCAGAGTCACCGATCTTTTCTTCGATCGTTTCCCAGAATTTCGTGTCGCGCACGATCTTCGGGCGCAACGCTTTTTTCATCTCTAATTCATTATCAGTATGCATTTCAGACATAATACCTTCCGAAACCCTTAGTAGTGACAAGTTGAGCAGTTAAGAGGAGCTTTGTTCTCTGGTTGGCGGTGACAGTTCACACACCAGCCCATGGAAAGGTCAGAGAATTGCTCCACACGCTTCATCGTTTCGATAGGACCGTGACACGTTTGACAGTTCACGCCTTTCGCAATGTGAGCGTTGTGGTTGAAGTGAACAAAATCTGGAAGCATGTGAACGCGAACCCACTCAATAGAGCCGCCGCTGTCGTATGCATCACGCAGTTTTTGAATATCTGGTTTATCTGTCGCTACTTGCAAGTGACAATTCATGCAAGTTGAGAGAGCCGGAATATTCGAGTGTTTCGTTCTTTCCACTTGATTGTGGCAGTATTGACACTGAATTTTGTTGGTTCCCGCATGCAATTGGTGATCAAAGGCAATTGGTTGCTCTGGAGCGTAGCCTTTGTTGTATCCCCAACCGGTTTGGAATTTACAACCCGTGAGAAGTGTTGAAAAAATCATGAGCGCGCTCAAACAAGCTAACACGCCCGCCGTCGTACTTCTAAATACCCGATGCATAATCATCCTTTTGCCAAACTCGTATCCTCTTAATGACATTGAGGATTGAGGCCAACAACGCTGTCCTATATTTATTTTGCCCTTATTTAATGACTTAAAAGTCCAGTTGTCCATATTCTTTTTGCAAGCATATTGAAAAAGCGAAAGAGTTTTAACCCTTTCGCTTACTTTTTGTGCAAAAGCTTTTCGCATCGGAGCATAGCGACGCCACTTCCTACGCGAAGAGTCTGCTACGATTTTGCAGATTTTTTTGTGCGGCCCTGACGGATAACCCATACGTAGAGCACCATCAACATATGTGCAGCCACAAAAGCAGACACATACTCAATACCACCAGCACCGAAACCGTAAGAATGAAGCCCCGCACCAAGAACGAAGTTCACCCCGTACCAAGCCATGATCACTAAAGAGAAAGTGATAATCGCTGTCACTACCATGCCGAAATTTTTAATCATCCCCGCGTATCTTGCGTGGAGGACTGCCAAATAACCAAGAAGCGCAATCAAAGCCCAAGTTTCTTTTGGATCCCAGCCCCAGAAACGACCCCAAGAATAGTCCGCCCAGATACCACCCAAAATAATTCCGGGAGCCAAGAATGCCACGCCAATTTGCATCGATCTGTAAATGGCTGTCACGATCGCGCGAATTTTTTCGTGATTCTTTTCTTCTCCTTTTAAATAGTAAAACAAACCAAGGTCGCCCAAACCGAACGCCAAGAAAAATGCGGCGTAACTGATAGTGATTGTCATCACATGGATCGTTAACCAATAATTGCTGCGCAGCACTGGCTCCAATGGCTGCAAAGTCGGATCCAAAACAGCGGGCGCGAAGTCAGCAATAACAAGCGCAAATGCCGAAACCAATGTTCCTGCAAACAAGATCATACGGAATTTATAGATAAGTTCCAAAATCGACGCGAACAAGATCACGCCCCAAGATACCCAAATCACCGTCTCATACATATTAGAGACAGGCGCTCTCTCCATAATATACATGCGCAGACCAAAACCATACGTGTGCAGAATAAAACCCAAGCCCAACAAGACCCACGAAGCCTTCATCATAGACTCTTTGGAAAGAGCCCATACCAACAACAAAACAATTGCCGCCAGGATATAGAATACGTAAGCCCACCGGAAGGGATGGAAGTCGTTGTAGTGCACTTCTGCTTTGATTTTTGTGTCATGATCGTAAGCCGTTGGATTTTCCGCACGCGCCGCCGTTTCAAATGCGACAACAGATTCATCAAGTTTAGCCGCTGAAGATTCTATGTCTGCCGCATTCGCTCCACTCGCCACCTGACCGATATAAGTCACAAATGCCGTCGTGATACCTACGAATTTTTGTTGAAACGCCTCGGGAAGATCCGCCACTGCAATCCAGTTGCTGCCCTCTTTGGGAGGAAGTACTTTCATCATGCGTCCCGCGGCAACCTCTTGAAACACGAAGAATTGATTTTCCAGACGTTGCAAAGCCTGAAAGTAAGGATTCAATTTTTCTTTGGTTTCACGCTTGGCTTGAAGCTCTTGACGAAGCAGCGTGAAACGCTCACTGCCGAAAAGTTCCTGGCCGTTGAAATATCTTTGGTCTTTAGGAAGCTTCAAAGCCTCCAAAACCTGGTGATTGCGCACTTCAAAGATTTTCTTGTCAGCCCAAGCTTGCGGTGAAAGCATCCAAGTTAGAATGATTTCCGTCGCTTTACGGCCTTCATAAGTGCTTTTTCCGTAAACGATCTCCAGCATCTCTTTAGAGAAACTGTCGTAAGGTTTAATACGACCGCCATCTTGCACCGGCAGATATTTTAGCTGGTCACCGGGCTTTGCGAACGCCACCACTGTGGAGAATGAAAGCAAAACTGTTGTCAAAACTAGCAAAAGCTTTTTCATCTATTCTTTCCCGTCATCTTTCTTTTTAGCTATTTTGAAATCCAAATGTTTAAACCACATCAATAAAACCACGCCGATTGATAAAATCAGTGAGCCCATGTATTTCCACATACGCCCTGGGTCCGCATTCACCGAGAAAATTGAAGCCACGGGGTGACCGTTTTCTTCCTGGAAACTTGCCTGATAAACCGTAAGGCCCTTGTGTTTCATCGGTTCATTCATGGAAATCTCACGCTCGCCCAATTCTGGAACTTCCACGACACTTTTGTAAGCGGCCGCCCTCATTGTTCCTTGATAGCGATCCACCGCAAAGGATTTAAGCTGAATCGGAAAACCGATATCGATACGGCGATTGCCGTACGTGAAAAGGTAAACGGCGTCTTTGGTGAAAAGTTTCACCATATCGTTCAACAAAACCCAGTGAAGCTTGCCCTCAAACAGAATTTGAATCGCAGATGTCGTCAGTGGAGTGGGTGCTGGCATGTCTTGCAGATCCCAATCTTCCAAAGCTGCCGGAATGAACCTAAGGATACGGAAATCCATAGCCATTTTAAAGCCGGGATTAAAGACATCGCCTTCTTTTACGAAACCTGTTTTGCCAGGTTTTTCGGATTCCTTATAAAAAACGGCGTAACGAAGTCCGCCTTTATCTTTATCGGGCTGTAAATAGATCTCGTTGCGACCTTGTCCCTTTTCAGGAATAGGACCGATGTGAACCTGGGCCGGGCCAAAATCATGCGTCTGAATGGAATTGGCTTTCTTTTGCACCAACCATTCGATCACATTCACGTTGGGATTTTGGATTTGGAAACGCAAAGCTGATCCCGCTTTACCGCTCTCATCCGCTACGACCTTACGAGAAGGCAGGACGTATTTTTTGTAGTCGACAACTTTGATCTCGCCCACATAAACCGGCACATCTGTCGGTTTTTCTTTTGAGGGTGGATATTTGAAAAAATCTACTTCCTGCTCGAAAGTTTTTGAATACCGGTCGCCGTCAAAAGAGCTGTAAACCACCAGATCTGTTTCTGGAGTTTGCACCAGATTGTTTTTCTGCCCAATTTCGATACGCATGGATCCATCCAAGCCGTATTTCATGGTCAGCAATCCACCGAAAAGCAAAATGATGATACCGATATGTGCCAGTACAAAAGAGGCATGACGTCTTTTCCACGGGAGACGATCCACCATCACCGCGACCAAGTTCAACACGAGCATGCCCATGATTGTGTACATGTACCAAGTGTCGTAAACGAGTTTTTTAGCGGCGTACGCGTCGTACTTTGCTTCAACGAAAGTTCCGACAGCGGTCAAAGTTGCAATTGCAAGAATAATGAAAACCGCAAGCTTCAAACTTGCGAGAGGTTTATTGATGCGTTTCAGGAAAGATTTTTTCGAAGATTCTGCCATAGAGCGAATATCATTAGATGAAACCCCGCCCTATGACTATGCTTTTCGGTCTTCGACGCCCTAGGCTAGCTGCTGTAAATTGTTGCGGATATAGCTTAAAGCGAAGGCGATTTTCTCCTGAACCTTCTTCGCTTCTTCCGGTTTCAACTTCTTTGTTTTCTCGTCCATGTAAAGCTCGCGGTTCATTTCAACCTGCAAAGTATGCATTTCGCGAGAAGGATCTCCGTACTGCTCTGTGACGCGACCGCCAAAATACGGCCAATTGTATCCAACTTTAAATCCTGCGGTCACATAAGCAGCGATGACCAAGTCTTTGAAGCGCGGATCACAGCTTTTACCCTTGCTGTCGCTGACCACGATATCAGCTCGGCGCTCTCCCGGATCGCGATGTTCGCTTGTTCCCACCGACGGCATGCTATGGGCGTCAATGTGAAAGGTTTTTTTATAACCTTTCTCGTGAAGTTTCGCGTAAAGGTCGCGGATATTATTATGGAAAGGCTCATAAATCAATTTCACCAATTCGTCATGAGCTTGTGCAGTCATCGGTTCTTTCATCAACTGATGTTTGTAAGTCGTGATCACCCAATGAAACCCACGGTTGTGCATCCCTGCTGGATTTTTATTACCGATCACGGAGCTGGAATCCACATCTTCTGGAACACGGTTCATGTCGGCGGCATAACGATGCCACTCGGTCTTAACAAATGGGATTTGCAGTTTGTGAAGTGTCGGTTCGTACAGGAAGTCTACATAACGGTCCACATCGCACATGACGATTTCTTCAGGCAACGTGTTTAACCACGGAGTTTGGGGTGGGATTTTCTCACCGGAATGTGGAATTGTGACCATTAACGGAGCTGTGATTTCCATAGGAACCTCTCTTGACCCCATCAGAGTAAAACGCGACACTTAAATTGAAAAGGGCAAAAGTTATGACGACACCTCCCAAAGCAAAGATCTACACTCGCACTGGCGACAAGGGGACCACACGATTGGTGGATGGTTCTTGCGTTGAAAAATTCAACCCGCGCGTTGAGGCCTATGGCACCGTGGATGAATTAAATAGTTATATCGGTGTTTGTCGTTCTACTTTGTATGCCTATCCCACCCTGCTCGCTTTGGATGAAATTCTTGAGAAAATACAAAACGAGCTGTTCAATATCGGAAGCTTGCTTGCGACTGAAAAAGACGAAGTTTTTCAGATGCTGCCACCGATCACGGCAGAGCAAATCCGCGTGGTGGAAATAAAAATTGATGAATTGACGGCGGAGCTACCTGAACTGCGCAATTTCATTTTGCCAGCGGGTCACATTGCCGCATCACACTTACATGTGGCACGCACTTGTTGCCGTCGCAGCGAGCGCAGATCTGCTGAAATCGCCGTGAAAGATGAACGCTATTCCATGTGTTTGCAGTATTTAAATCGCTTGAGCGATTTCTTGTTCGTTGCTGCTCGTTGGGCCAACCTTAAAATGGGACAATCTGAAGTCCTTTGGAAAAAGACTTAATGAAACTTGAGATTGCCTCGCCTGATGATTCGGCTGCGTTAGTTGAATATTATAAAAGCTTTCCCCTAGATGGTCCCTTGCAGATCAAAATTGATCGTGATGGTAATTTTTTTCAGCCCTATGAAATCCACGGGGAAAAGTCTTTAACTTATATGTTGAAAGACGAAGGGAAACTGGAAGGCATGGCGAGCTTTGTGGTTCGTGATGTTTTGCTGGACAATAAAGTTCGCACGGTGGCCTTTGGCCGTGACTTACGTATTTCTTCGAATCGTAAAGCGATCTTGGAATGGGGTCAGCACTTTTTGCCGGTAATGAATGAAGTCTCCTCAGTGTTGGATGCGAAGTATTTCTTTACGGTGATGAGCTTAAACGAAGCGAAGTCGATGAATGCTTTCGTTCGCCAAAGAACTTTGAAACGTCCCTTGCCTCGTTATTACTTGTTCCGTCGTTTAAACATGGTTTCGGTCCATGGACGTTTTCCCTGGGCGAAAAATCCATTGCCACACTTGCGTATGCGCCACGGAAGCCCTGCCAATGTGGATGCTTTGATTTATTATATCTCACAAAAATCTCGTTCTAAGGATTTGGCGACTGTTTGGGATGCGCAAAGTTTCCACGACAAATTGGATCGCTGGGAAGGTTTAAAATTAGAAAACTTTATTATCGCGATTGATAAGAACGATAATATCGTAGGTTGCTGTGCACCTTGGTCTGCCGAGGGCATGCAAGACTTTATTCCGATGACTTACAACTTGAAGGCCCACAATTTCCGTCAGTTTCTAAAGTTCGGAAAAATGCTGGGCTGGACTCGCACGATGACGAAGCCTTTTTCTCGTCTGAAAATCGAAGCGAGTTTAAATTTCAAATATTTGAACTTCTTGCATGCAGATAATGGCGATATCTTCGAGGCTTTGCTTTGGAAAGCCTTTGACGATGCTCAAGAGAATGAATTCCTGGTTTATAATCAAATGCGTTCTGAATACGTTTACCGCCGCCCTATGAATTGGGTTTCAGCGAAAATTCCATTCGGCGTTTATTTGATGATGCCGCCGGATACGGAGCCGCCTGAGTTTATGCATCCATCGAATGAACGTCCGATTGAGATGGAGCCATTTTTTACTTTTTAAAAGGTACGGACACACTTTCTCCAGTAATTTACTATTGCTGAATGATTGATCTTTGGATTGGAACTTATATGTTGAAACTTATTGCAGCACTATTGATAACAACTCCCTTTATCGCGAATGCGGAATCCAATTCTAATAAGTCTGATATCCGCAGGGTGATTCGTACTCAACTACACGGGGTCACAGATTGCTACAAAACTGCTTTGAAAAACAAAGCTGCCGACGAAAAGATTGAAGGCAAAGTTGTCGCGGGCTTTGAAATCGATAAAGACGGAAACGTTTCAAAATCCTGGATCGTCGAGAAATCTACGACCTTGAAAAATGAAGGCGTGAAAACCTGTGTTGCGGAAACAGTTAAGCAGTGGAAGTTCCCAGCAAGCCCCTCTGGCAAAGTGACAATTGTCGAAGCTTACCCTTTTAATTTTAACATGAAGGACTACAAGTAAGCTGCGCTAATAACGCAGCTTTTCTTGGTAACGCGAAAATCTAATAAACTTTTTCAAAAAGGCTGAATGTCGGTCCACCGGCGATACGGGACGGAAATTTTTCACCCGTGTTGGTGTAACCACATTTTAGATAGAATCCTTCGACGGGTGGATCTGGGAAGACTTTGATTTTGGACCAGCCGTTTTCGATAGCAAGTTGATCAATAAATTTGGATGTGGCTGCGCCAATCCCTTGTTTCAAAGCGGACTTTTTAATCCACAAAGATTCCAAGTAAATGCCGTCTTCGCTATTCTCAAAGGCAAAAAAACCCACTAGTTCAGGATTATGAATCTCGTAACAAATTTCAGTGTTTAAAACGGCTTCATTAGCGACGACTAGAGGTAAAGAGGCTTTCGCGTATTACGCTGGATAATTCCAAACGGAACGTGATTCCACGATCAATTCGTTGATCTCTTTCAAATTGGTTAATTGGGCTTTTTTAAACTCGATCATGGTCGGTTATTTTTGGTTTTCGCACTTAACTAAAAGACTGATCGAGCTGTTTGTGGAGTTTGCATCGCCAGAAGTTTCCGTCGAAGTGTTGATGATCTTATAATTCCCACCGCACACTTCACGCGCTTTTTCATAGCAGGATTCAACATAGTAACAACCGATCAACTGGTGTGTTGATCCGTCGGGTCCGACGATTGGTTTCACTGTCTGGCAACCAGAAAACGTTAACACCAAAGTTACCAACATTAAGATTTTTTTAAGCACCATATCCTCCTGAATGAATTTGAAGACTTGCATCCAATCACCAGCACTGTCAAACACCTGGACCTGACGCATCCATGCAACCAAATGCAACCGCCCCGACATATGTCGACTTAAGACTCGCAAATAGAATACCGATTAGATAGCAATGAAATTATTTATCACACTTCTTTTTTCTACCGTTATATCGATGCCCGGTTGGGCAGAAGAAATATGCAAACAAAATAGCGGCAATGCGGCCTTAGTGGTCATTGATATGCAGGCCTACTTTGCTGAACGAAATGGCGCATATGAAACACCAGAAAACAAAAAGAAAATCAAAGATCTTCAGCAGCAGCAAATGGATGCCATCACCAAAGCTAGGCAAAGTGGAATACCCATTATATTTATCGAATATGATCTTGATCCCGAATCCAGTCCAACAAATCCAAATCTAAAGCAAGCCGCCTTTTCTTATGAAAAAACTCATACGTTTTTGAAAGACACAGATGGCATGTTTGACCGGAACAATAAGTACCGCGATCAGCTTATCGCTTATGTTCAGAAAAATAACATTGGAACTCTTTTGATTACGGGTGCAAATGGAGGCGCTTGCGTCTACCAAAGTATTAAGGGCGCTCTGAATGGGAACTGCAATGTCGTGGCCTATAACAAAGGGATTGCAGATTTCAATTTCGAAGACTTCATCTACCCCTACGCGGGCTATTACAAAGACATGCGTTATCACTGCTCCAACTGCTCTTTTAAAGAAACCGCTTCAATTGATAGATTAGAAGATAGTATGATAACAGTACAAAGTGGCGCAGGACCGACTCGCTTAAGAAAAGGGACTCAGTAATGAAAGTATTAAAAATGAAAAACCTAATTTTAGCTTTGTTTTTTATGTCCGGCGCGACAGCTTCTGCAGCTCAAGTGAACAACGTGAGTCTTTTGGATATCAAATACTCTCAAGACAAGTATGAGTTGAAACTTGGTGCTAATTTTGAAGGCAAAGACACAATGTTCTTTGTGCAAATTCCAAAATCAGATCCGGACTCTTTTGAGAAACTTTCCTATGTCATAAAAAAGCTGGCTCAAGGCGATGGTTATAAGTTGAACCTGGATATCCGCAGCTTCACCGCATCCCCGTCTGGAAGCTTTTATCGCAGCCAGGACGTGAAGTTTTCAGGCGCTGGTGATCGGGAACCCAGTTCACCGAAAAACGAAAGAGCAAAGTCTCTTCCGAAAAATAAAAACAGACACTAAATAAAAAAGGCTCCGCGAGGAGCCTTTTTTTATTTTGGAACGTTGATTTGGCCGGTGCCTTTTTTGATATAACCGATTTCCCAGAACTTTTCGTCCTGGGATTTTAGATGGTCTTTGATGGTCTCAACAAAGGCCTTTTTAACCAATAAAACCAAGCCGATTCCCATATTGAAAGTCTCATAAAGCTTTTCATTCGAAAGTCCCGATCTTGTCGCAATTGTTTTGATCACCGGTGCAGTTTCATCCAATGAAGGCCAGCCGTTCAAGACGTAATCAAACTTTTCACTCATGCGTGGGATATTGTGAATTCCCCCACCCGTGATATGCGCCATCGCGAGCAATGCCGAAGGAGCATTGTTACGAATGGAATTCACGGTTTTTACGTAGATTTTTGTAGGAACCAACAACTGATTGATCAATTCTGTCTCATCATCTTTCACTAGCTTTCTAAGCAAAGAATAACCGTTGGAATGAAAACCGCTGGAAGCGATTCCCAGTAGCACGTCACCCTCTTCCATGTTTTCCTCTTGGAACATGTCTTTGGGATGAACATCACCGACGCTGAAACCTGCCACATCGTATTCATCGTTTTGATACATGCCAGGCATTTCCGCCGTTTCACCACCGATCAAAGCCATGCCGGATTGTTTGCAACCATCGACCATGCCTGCGATTAATTCTTCACTCACGCGCGTATCAAGTTTACCGAAGGCCATGTAATCCAGAAAGAACAATGGTTTTGCACCCACACATAATAAGTCATTCACACACATCGCGACCAGGTCAATTCCGACGCCGTGATGTCTGTTCATTTGTTGAGCGAGCTTAAGCTTTGTACCCACTCCATCCGTACTGCTGGCGATAATACGATCTTCGCTGACTTTGTAAAGCGCCGCGAACCCCCCGATTCCTTGCAGGACCTGATCGTTGTGAGTTGTTGGGACCAGCATCTTGATGCGCTCGACGAAGGCGTCACCTTTTTGAATATCTACACCGGATTTTGCGTAATCAATTACTTCTGACATTTTAAACTCCTAGTGTAAAAAATGGCGACGGCCTGTGAAGATCATGGAGATACCGCGATTGTTCGCTTCTGCGATCACGTCATTGTCCTTGATGGAACCACCTGGTTGGACGATGTACTTCACACCGACCTTGGCGGCCACCTCGATAGAATCTGGGAAAGGAAAGAACGCATCGGAAGCAAGAACCATGTCCGAAGCATTCCTGACACCTTTTTCCTGCAGTCGAGGAATCACCAGTTTTTCAATACAGTCCACACGATTGGTTTGCCCCGAACCCAAAGTCACCATTTCAAATTCAGGTCCGCGCTGGGCACAGACTGCGATGGCATTGCTTTTTAAGTTTTTCACGCACAGGAAAGCAAAGGCAGCGAGCTTTTGCTTTTCAGCTGGAAAGGTATTCGTCGTCACACTTTTGAAATTTTCAGTCGAGAAATGGTCTTTTTCTTGCACCAAAGCTCCGCCTTCGATCGTTCGGATCTGCCAGCTGGATTTTTGCTCTAAAGTTAACGGAACCAGACGGCAGTTTTTCTTAAGAATGGCTTGAGCCTCCTTAGTAAAAGAGGGTGCCATAATCACTTCTACGAATTTGTCGGTAAAGAAAGACGCCACTTCAGCATCCACCGAGAAACTCAAGGCCAGCACGCCACCAAAGGAACTTTTCTCGTCACCCTTCCATGCAAGCTCCAAAGCACGCATCGGCGTTTCCGCAATCGCGAGCCCACAAGGAGTGTTATGTTTCACAACGACAGCGGAGGGATGAGCATACTTCCCTTGCCATGCCCAAAGATCTTTCAAAGACTGAGCGGCAAAGTCAGCATCCAGGAAGTTATTGTAGGACATCTCTTTGCCCTGCAGAGACACTTTGTGCGCCAATCCCTCAGAAAATGGATCTTTCAACAGCACAGCTTTTTGATGAGGATTTTCTCCGTAGCGAAGCTGCTGACCTGTACTTTGAGTTAAATAGCTCGCAATGGCCATATCATAAAACGCAGTCATGGTGTAAACTTTGGCAGCACACTGTTTGCGGTAATCCAATGAAGTATTGCCACCATTCTCAAGCATATTTGCCACGAACCCCTGATACTGAGAAGGCTCACAAAGTACAGTAACAGACTCGTGATTCTTTGCCCCCGCTCTTAGCATTGTAGGACCGCCGATATCGATGTTTTCAACACACTCTGTGAACTCACTGCCTTTTTCCACTGTTTGGTGGAAAGGATAAAGATTCACCACCACCAAATCGATCGGTTTGATTTTTAATTCTTGAGCTTTCGCCACATCTGCTTCGTCGTTACGACGGAACAAAAGAGACGACGAAATCTCAAAGCTTAAAGTCTTCATGCGACCTTGGAAGGCTTCCGGGTTACCGCTGATTTCCTCCACCGCTGTCACGGGCAAACCAACTTGTTCAAGGGCTTTGGCCGTACCACCGCTTGCGATTAATTCTACATTGTGTTTATGCAAAGTTTGCGCAAGTTCTATCAAACCCGTTTTATCTGAAACACTCAGTAGAGCTCTTTTAATTTTCATGACGACCTTTCAAATATTGCAAAGCACTTTTAAAAAATTCCAAACCCCACGCTTGTCCCGCGAAAGGCAGATGCCAATCGTGGATCGCTGCTTCCGGATGGGGCATCAACGCGAAGACCAATCCCGAAGAATCACAAACCCCTGCGATTCGATCGACGGCGCCGTTAAAGTTTTCCTTATAACGAAGAACGATCTGCTGATTTTTTTGCAAGTTCTTTAGAACTTCGTCGCTTTCGCAAAGAAAGCGACCTTCACCATGGCGAGCCGGCAAAGTAAAATTCTCAGGAAGATTTTTGGTCCATACACAAGGCGACTTGGCGTTGCGCTCAAGCTCCACCCACTGGTTTTGAAAGTGACCTTGTTCGTTTTTCACTAACGAGCAAGACTTTCGAAAGTTTGCATCCGGCAAAAGCCCCAAACGCACCAGAGTTTGAAATCCATTACAAATCCCCATCACCGGAAACTTTTTAACAAATGTTTCTAATTCTTTTTTTACGAAACGCTCCAGTTTTAACGCCAGGATCTGGCCGCTGCCCAAGTGGTCTCCGAAAGAAAACCCACCGGGAATCACCAGGCCTTGAAAATCGCGCAGCATCTCTGGTTTTTGAACCAGATCATTGATGTGCACTTTTTCAGCCTTACCACCTGCTAACTCCACCGCCCGTGCCGTTTCGTTTTCACAGTTAATGCCATCACCCCATAAAATCATAAAATTAGGCGTTGTAGACATTTAAAACTCCTTTAGACCAAAGGGATTGAAGTTCCGTGACTTTGACCGAATTCGTTTCGCTGTTGAAAGTCCATTTGAATTCGTCTTTGTCCGTGACTTGCCCAAGCTTGATCGAACAACGATCAAAGTATCTTTCAAACAGTGGAATCTTAGCTGCAGGAACACTCACAACGAACTGAGAGCCCATTTCAGACCAAATATTTTCCCATGAAAGATCACGCAGATTTACTTCCAAGCCCAATTGATTTCCAAAGCAGCCTTCAGCCAAAGCTGACATCAAGCCCCCCTCGGAAATATCGTGGCAGGAATTTAAAAGATCGTGTTGAATCGCTCCAAAGACTAAGCGGTACAAATCGCGATTCTTTGCAAGATTTGGATATTCCGGGTAAGCAGATATGGTTTCATACTCTTGCGAGAAAACTGAACCAATCAAAGACTGCGTTGGCTGACCCAACAGGTAAACTTGATCCCCGCTGTTCGCAAAGAAGCCATTCACCGTCTTACGCGCATCTGGCACTTGTCCAATCGCTGTCATCAATAATGTTGGAGGCACAGAAATCTTAACAGTCTCTCCGGATTTTACTTTCCCGATGAAATCATTCTTCATGCTGTCTTTACCACTTACCAAAGGTGCTCGGTATGCCAAGGCGGCATCATAGATTCCCGCACATGCACGAACCAATTGCGCCATCTTGTGTTCCGCATCTGGATTTGATTTTTTCGGAGTAGGATCCGGCCAGCAGAAATTATCCACCAAGGCCATCTTGTCGGGGTCAGCACCTGTCGCAACCAAGTTACGAACGGATTCATCCACTGCACGTTGGGCCATCAGGTAGGTGTCGTAATAAGAAAGTTGCGGGCATAGACCGTTCGATACCGCGACGGCATTATTCTCTGTGCCACCGTGAACCGATAAATCAATGACGCCAGAATTATTTGCGCCCTGCTGAGTTTTTCCCCCATAGGGTTTAACACGGGTGGCTCCTTGAACTTCGTGGTCGTAATAACGAACCAATGGTTCACGAGAAGCTACATTGGGGTTTGCTAAGACGGTTTTTAAAACTTCAGCGATATTTGCAGAAGTCGGAGAAACTTTCTTTTTAGGAGTCGCACGGAAGTACTCCGTGTATTCTTTAGGTCCTTCAAAACGGGCTTTCAATTCCATTTTACTAAGGCCGTCATGCAGGAACTCAAGTTCCAGTTTGGCCAGGGCTTTATCAGCGTAATAAACTTCAAAAGTTCCTGAATTCGTGAACTCACCCAGGCAGGAAGCTTCTACTCCCATTTTAGTTGCCAGATCCAAAAAGCCTTGAAGATTTTCAGGAGCCACCGCAAAGGACATACGCTCCTGGGATTCACTGACCAGCATCTCCCAGAATTCCAATCCGTGGTATTTTACCGGATGTTTTGAAAGATCCATACGTGCGCCACCGGAAAGTGACGCCATCTCGCCGATCGAGGAACTGACTCCGCCCGCACCATTATCCGTGATGGCTTGAATCAGATTCTTATCGCGAGCCATGATCGTGAAATCTAAAAGACGTTTTTGCGTGATACTGTCACCAATTTGCACAACATTTGATGCGACTTTATCATTGAGCTCTAAAGAACTAAATGTCGCTCCATGCACACCGTCTTTACCCAAACGACCACCCGCCACGACGATTAGGTCACCCGGACGGATTTCTTTAAGTTCACTGTTTTTACCGTGAACCAGTTTCGGCATCACACCCAAAGATCCTACAAAGATCAAAGGCTTCGCTGCGAATTCACTCGCAAAGCAAAAAGAACCATTCACAGTGGGAATGCCACTTTGATTGCCGCCTTCTTCGACACCTTGATGGACTCCGCGGAAAATAACGCCGGGATCTTTTAATAGATCAGGACGTTTTGGATCATCGGCTTTTGGGAACAGGTCAGATTTTGAAAGACAGAACACATCCATGTTCGCGATGGGCTTTGCACCCACACCGCAACCTAAAATATCGCGATTTACACCCAAAATCCCCGTGATTGCGCCACCAAAGGGATCGAGAGCAGAAGGACTGTTATGAGTTTCCACTTTCACGCAGACATTGACGTTTTTGTCGAAATCAACAATTCCAGCATTATCTTTAAAGACAGAAACCAGGTATCCACAATCTTGCAGCTTGTTGGTCGCCGCTTGAATATAGGACTTATAAAGACTTTTAATAGTTTGCGCCCCTAGCATCGGAACGCCTTTAACTTCCGCTTCGGAATATTCAACATTAGCAGCAAAGATTTTATGCTTGCAGTGCTCACTCCACGTTTGCGCCAAACACTCGACTTCTACTTCTGTGACAAAACCAGCCCAGCCCAGGGGGGCACGAGCCTTCATTTGCTTTGGAGAGGAAAAGTGCTCGATGATCGTTTGGATTTCCACAGCGGAAAGCGCCAAGCCACGCTCTTGATTCAAATTTTCAAGAACATCTGCTGTCAGAGGGAATAACTTTAATTCCGGCTTGTGTTCAGCTTCCACTTTCCAATACTCGTGGAAGTCTGCGAAAGAATTAGTTCCTTTAAGTTCTCCCCCGCGTTTTACCTGAACTTTTTGAAGCAAAGGATTTGCCAGGGATTGGAACAGGACTTTTTCAACTTGCGATTGCGAAAGATCCTGTCCCATTTCGATTTGCCAGCCACTGTGAACTTCGAAATCAAAATCCTGCCAGGACTTGGTCGCCCCGCCGGAAACCAAAGAAAGAGCCTCTGTCGCCGAACGAGCCCAGTTATCCGTGACACCTGCCAAATAGCGAACTTCGACATAAATTTTGTCGTCATGGTATTCCGGAAAGCCAAAATCCATGTCTTCAGTAATCGCATCACAAAACACCTTGTGCAGATCTTTTTTTAGATCCCACTGCTTAAAAGCCCCCGGTGTTTTCTCCATCAACCAAAAAACTCGGGAAAGCTTCAGGTCTTGAGTGGGAGCCGATGGATTGAACAGCTTTTTAAGATGTTCTTCCTGAGAATTTTCAATGCGACTGCGAATGGCAACTCGTTGCTTTAACATTCTATAGTTTCCTTAAAAAATTGAGTGGCAATCTGCCCCGTCACAATTTGTTCTAAAAATTCAGTATAAATTTGATGCTCCAGCCGATGGATGCTGGCTTTGAAATCATTAAAGGCATTAAAGCCTTTAAGGGACTGAGCGACTTGTTTCAAAACCGCGCCCGTGTCCATGCCCTCGTCAACCAGATGCAAGGTCACGCCACTTTGTTCGACTTTGTCAGCAAAAGCCCGCTCCAAAGAGTCTTTGCCTGGATAAGCTGGCAACAGACTTGGATGAATGTTCACCACTTGCGGATGACCGTTGTGACGATCCGCCAAAGATTGAAGGAAGTCAGCAGACAACAAACGCATGTATCCCGCGAGCAAAACCCAATCGATCCGGTGTTGAACTAAAAGCTTTAAGACTTCTTGTTCGTGATGAGCACGGTCCTGAAATTTTTCAATCACGTAAGTTTTCGTGTCTAAAGCATGGGCTTTTGCCAATACACCGGCTGTGGGTTTGTCACTCAAGACAAACTCAATGGAGCCCCCCAAAGACTGCATTTTTTTTATCAATGCTTCGGCATTGGATCCCGTCCCCGAGGCGAAAATGGCAACACGAACCGATTTCATCATTGAGCAATGTCCTCGCGGAAATACAAGCCTTGGAATTGCACCTTGCGCATTTCCTGGTAAGCAAGCGACCGAGCTTCGTCGCGAGTTTTAGCCAGTGCCGTCACTCCCAAGACTCTGCCGCCTGTATTTACCAAGGATTCATTTTTCGCTGACACACCAGCAAAGTAAATACGAGTGCCATCTGCCGTTTTAGCAGGAACTTGGATTGTATGACCCAAATCCATCGAATTTCCAGGGTAACCGGCACTCACCGCCACCACGTGAACGGAACGAAAATCGTGGAACTCCGTTTTTTGCTTTTGCAAACGCCCCTGAACGGCTTTTACCGACAAATCCAAAAGATCGCTTTTGATTCTTGGAAGCAAGGCTTGCGTTTCTGGATCGCCCAGACGCACGTTGAACTCTAAAACATACAGGCCGCTTTCCGTCTTCATCAAACCCGCAAAAAGGAATCCGACAAAGGGCTTTCCTTTTTGCTTTAAAGATTTCAAAGATTTCTTAAAGATATTATCGATTTCGGCTTCATCTTCCTTAGAAATAAAGTCACAAGGACTGAAAGCCCCCATGCCACCTGTGTTGGCGCTGAAGGGATCTGGAGTGATTCGTTTATAGTCACAAGCCGTGCCTAGAACGACAAAGTCTTCACCATCGCACAAAGCGAAAGCGGAAAGCTCTCGACCGATGAGACATTCCTCGACAAGAATCGGGAATCCATAGACCGCCGACAAATCTTTGATCGCTGCCAGTGCCGTTTCCGCGTTTTCACAGACCGCCACGCCTTTTCCTTGCGCCAAGCCATCTGCTTTCACGACGATCGGATTTTTAAAGTCATGTTGTGCGATAAACGCTTCAGCCTCACTCACTGAGTTTGCCAATTTAAAAGCCGCCGTTAAAAGACCTGCATCTTGCAGGATCTCTTTACAGAAATATTTGGAGGCTTCTAAATGTCCTGCCTCACGTGACGGTGCCAGACAGGCGATGTCGTTTTTTTCAAGGACTTCCTTTAAATCAGACAGAATTGCCGCTTCAGGACCCAGGATCACCAGGTCCACGCGATTGATTTTACAGAATGCAAGAATGTCAGGCGTTTTTTCTACGCTCGCACATTTCAATCCGGTCTTGCTCATACCGGGATTGCCCGGAGCAACCCACAAGGTATCAAGCATTTTGGATTCAGAAATTTTCTGTGCGATCGCGTGTTCGCGACCACCCTTGCCTACAACCAGGACGCGCATTGCTGTCTCCAGTTTTTAAGACTTGCTTCCTTTTCAAAGGGTGCGGTTTTGCCCAAAGCCCAAGCCATTTCATTGGCCAAGGACGTATAAAGCATCGTCGCAACTTTAACTTGTTCGTTATTCAAAACCTGCGGCTTTTCACCAAGTTCATTTGCACAAATCTCTTTCCAGTTATTTGTGCCGCGCTCTTTGGCGATATCTTTGGCTTTTCCTACGGCTTGATACCAGGAAGTCGGCGCATAGATTTGGCGCAGGAATTCCTTGGAGAGCGGAGCATTTTCGTAAGTCAAACGAAGCTCGTCTGGACCGATAGAGTCCACCAGGAACAAAGAACGACCGTTGGGAGTTAGTGAACCGAACGCATATTCAAACTTACCATCCCACAACTTCACACCGAAAGAAGCAAACAGCTTCTGTAAGTGATCCGCGATGTCCGCTGTTAGTTTTCTAACTTGCTCTAGCTCCCAGGATTCGATCACGTTAAGGTCTTTGATTTCCTGACGAGTCAGATAACGATCCGTGGTTTCCAATTTCGTCGAGAACTCAACAATCGGTGGACTAAAAGACATTGTAGAATCTGGAATTTGCGTCAAGCCAAGCTCCGCCATATACGCCGGGTTCTTTTTCAAACGATCTTCCAGAGAGTTTCCTTTACCAAGTAAGATACGAAAGATCACTTCCAACGGAACCAGGCAGTTCGTAGGTTTGTCTGAATAAACCGAATAATCGTAGACACCATTTTCCCACTCGGGACGAATGACAGCCACTTCGTTTACCAAAATGGAATCTTCGCTGTGAGGTTTCATATAGTGAGAAGAAATGCCTTTGTCTTTTAAGTGATCAAAGAACAGTCCTGCCATAGCAGCTAGAGCCGCCCCTTTGCGAGGAATTTCGTTTGGCATTTCGCCCCAGTCAAAAACCGAATAGCGATTGCTGTATTTAAAGAGCAAGCCTTCATTGGTTTTATAAATGTCTTTTACGGATCCACGGTAAAGCAGGTTCATGCCAAAGCCTCTTTCATCTTTTTGATTTGCAATAGGAAGTTCACGATATTGTTAACACCAACCCAGGCACCGCCCGTTTTAGCCACTGCAAAGAATTCGTTCGCCAGATCCGTGTTTTTTAGTTCTTCTTTTTCACAGATGTACATGCTGACGTTTTTTCCTTGGGGTTTTTCGCCAACCATCACGATCTCGCCTTGGCATTGCGGGCTGTTTGGATCAACCCAAGTAATTTCCATTCCCGCTTTCTCACGAAGGTCCTGCAAAGTTTTAGCAAGCACCGGGACTTCACTGCGATACGGATTCCAGGAAATCTCGATTTTGCCTGGATTAAAGGATTTTGCCTTTCTCAGGATCTCCGGAAGAATTTCGATTTGGTTTTCCATGACTGCTGCCACGGGAATATCTTTAGGCATTTGCGCGATCGAAAGAAACGCATCCATTCCACCGAAGGCACCATTGATTGCCACACCAAAAACAGGTTTCTTGGTCAGGGACGCAACCACACCCGGAAGATGAGCTGCCAAACCTGCTCCCGCCACGAATGCGTTGGCTTCACAAGTTGTGACCACTTCGCGCACACGTTCCGGATGGCGATGGGCTGATGCCACTTCCATTTTCACGTTACCGACGTTTTCCAGGGATTGACATAAAGGAGCGTAGACACGCTCGTCACTTTGACTTCCGAAAAGAACTTGAATTCTCATGGGTTCACCTCATTTTTGCCACCGCCACCGATATTGTGGCTGCGAGTGTTGATGAAATCTGCTTTTGAAACTGAAACGGGATAATCGCCATCCAAACAGGCACTACACATGCTTGGAATGCCGATAGCATCTTTAAGTTCGGAAAGTGGCAGATAAATCAATCCATCCACTCCCAAAAGTTCCGCCACTTGATCTTCGCTTCTTTGGTGGGCGACCAACGCTTCCCCTTCTGGGAAGTCGATACCGTAGAAACACGGGTTGCGAATTGGTGGGCATGTGCTGGCCAGATACACTTTATTAGCCCCGGATTCTCTTAATAATTGAATGATACGAGCTGAAGTTGTTCCACGCACGATGCTGTCATCTACTAAGAGGATGTTTTTGCCGCGAATTTCACTTTCCACGGGTAAAAGCTTTAAATTCACCATAGCTTTGCGAACTGCGGGTTCATTGACGATGAAGCTTCTTTGTACATAGCGATTTTTGATTAGAACTTCGCGGTAGGGAGTTTTTAAAACTTCGGCCAAGCGAAGTGCTGCAGCCCTGGCTGTGTCAGGGACCGGCGCCACGACATCAATTGCTATGTCTTGCTCTTGCATCTTGCGCAAAATTTCTGTCGCCAGAACTTCGCCCAAACGCAAACGCACGTCATAGACCGGTCTGCCGTGCCATTCTGTTTCTGCTCCCGCAAAATAGATCCACTCAAACATACAAGGACGAGCTTGTTTTTCCGATAGTGGGAAAGAATGAAAGTTTTGGTCTTTGTCGACAAAAACAAATTCTCCGGGCTTCAGATCACGGAAGTACTCGAAGCCCAGAGCGAAAAACACCTGTTTTTCAGAGGCAAAACAATAGCTGTATTTAATATTACTATCAGTCCTAGCGGCACGACTGTTTTCAGGGGTATCACTTATTTTTCGTCCAATTAATAGCGGACGAATTCCCTGCGTGTCATTGAAGGCAAACATGCCCTCGTCAGCCATCATGCCGACAACACTGTAGGCCCCCTGGACTTTTTCAACGACCTGTTGTGCTGCTTTGGCCATGACCTCGGCAGAAAGCGTTTTACCGGCTTCCAACTGATCGGAAACTCCGATCGACATCATATGTAATAGAAGTTCCAGGTCATTGCGGGTGAACGTCCAACGGCTGCGACGCTTGCGAACGTATTCAACAATCTCATTATAATTGGTCACGTTCCCGTTGTGGGCCATACCAATGCCATTGGGATAACTTACGATCAGCGGCTGAAGATCTGCCTTATCGACGGTTCCAATCGTCGAATAACGGGTGTGCCCCAAAGCCATGCTGCCTTTGATTTTCTCAAGCTTTTCCATCGGGAAAACTTGCGATACGAGGCCGAGATCTTTTTCGAGGTGAAATTCTCCTCGGGAGAAATCGAAACTTAAAATACCCGCGGCATCTTGCCCACGGTGCTGAAGGGCGAATAAGGCCGGGAACAATTTCTCCCCTGCCTTATCCTCTCCAATCAACCCGACAACTCCACACATCGATGGCTCCTAAAGCTGTGGCATCGTCAATGATGCCACTTTAAAAATAAAAAAGGCGCCTACATGGACGCCTTTATTGATACAAATATTAAGTTTTGATTGAAGATTTTTTGGTGACACGAAGGGAGTACGGCCCAGATTTTGGTGGCAGCACGGGTATGAGTCCCCCGATTCCCACTTCTTCAGTCGGAAACGCGACGAGAAATTTACTCTTTTGAGTCTATCCATCAGCATTTACTTGTTCCTTGAAATGCTGTCGAGGCTATCGACTCTGACAAAGTTTGGTCAATACCCCTAACACAATCCTGACAATTCAACGCAATGTTTCTTGGTTGCGCGAAAGTTCGCGGGTGCATTTGCGGAACACTGATGGAGTTACAAGTGGAGTCGCATCAGCACGCCGTCTTTCCACTTGCAGATCACTCAGAGATCAAACCGTCGCATACATCCCAATTTGATCGGCAAATGATCCGTCCTGCATTTTGAATGCGTTGGGTGTTCGACCACATTCCACGAACCCCATCTTTTTATAAAGTTGGATGGCTGGTGTATTCACGTGCATAACACTGAGTTCGATTTGAGTCAGGCCTTGAATACTGGACGCTTCTTTGAATAACTTCTTCAGCATCTGCTCACCAATCCCTTCACCTCGAAGATTTGGATGAACGGACATACCCAAATGACCTCGATGAAAGGTTTTATTTCTAGTTCCGCAACTAAAATCCATGAAACCAACAACTTGATTCTCGTACTCCACGAACATCAATAAATCCCGTGGATTTGAAACGTACTTTTCAACCCACAACAATTCTGCATTTTCAGGACGACTACGAAAGTCGTCTGCTGTGCTCAGAATATAAGGAGACGCTTCCGCAATTTCCGTCAAAACAGCGCGCAGACCGGGCGCATCGCTGACATGAGCAGAACGCAGAATGACAGTTTTATTCTTTTTTGTTTGAACAACGTCGGTGGAAATTTGCATTCTATCTTCCTAAGTCAGCGGCAATAGCATCATGATTTCATCGTTAAAGGTACCGTCCGCCATTCGATAGGCATTGGGGCGTCTGCCAATTTCTCGGAATCCCACTTTTTTATATAAATGAAAGGCCGTGTGATTTTCGCTCATAAGACTGAGTTCAATTTGCATGAAGCCTTCAATGTTTTTTACTTCCGTCAGGAGTTTTTCGAATAACAATTGCCCAAGTCCCTCCCCACGCATGGAGGAATGAAGAGAAATCCCCAGAGTGCCGCGATGACGGGTTTTTGCCCGCTGACCTCCCATGAAATCCAGGATGCCGACAATTTTGTTTTCAAATTCAGCAAGTATAGTGAGGCCACGCTCTGCCTCGTTATACTTGCGAATCCAAGCTTGCTCTTCTTCGATGGTTTTCGCCTGAAAGTCCGCTCCGGTCATAATGATATGTGGAGACGTTGCCGCGACTTCGATCATGGTGTGAATGAGGGATTCCGCGTCTTCCAAATCCGGTGATCTTAAAGTAACTGCTTTGTTTTTCTTGGTGATGACGTTCTCGTTTGAAATTCTCATGGCAACTCCCTCAGATTAGGATTTCGGATTTGAGGAGGAAAGTCAGCTTATTAATTTTTATGGGTTGTATAAGAGATTCGGAATGCGCGTTTATTCCAGACCGGACTAACTGCATCTATCTGTTTGTTGGCTATGATTTCTAAACGAATGCTGCGAAAAACTTCCTATTTTTGCGCTACCAAGAAGCAGCGCTTCACTTGCAAAATTCTAAGGATTTTATTCTTGCCAGGTTTTTTGCATTCTTAAAAGCGTCTCTATCGATTGATTTTTTCTCACTCGCGACCGGACTCATTCTGACTACAAACTCCGCATACAAACGATTTTCAAGACGATAAAGTATCGTTCTTCTACACATTCCACTTGCAGCCTCAAAATTAAAAAATGGGGAATTTGAGGTTTTAAAACCCGTGCTATAAGAATCTCACAAAGGAGATTTGTATGAATTTGACTGGCATTTGTAATCTTGAATTGATCGGAAGACTTGAAAAACTCGCGCAAAGTGAACGTAAACTGACGCATCTTATTTTATGCCATATCAACGAAATGGAATCTCGTCGCCTTTATGCGGAACTTGGGTTTGATTCAATGTTTCGCTATTTAACGACACATTTGAAATACAGCGAGGATGCCGCTTATCGCAGATTGAGCGCGGCTCGCTTACTAAAGAAATCCCCTGAGATTGCAGAACGACTTGAAGATGGTCGCTTGACTTTGACTCAACTAACGCAGGTTCAGTCAGCACTTCGTCAGGAAATTAAAAAGTCTGGCGAAGACTCTAAGTCGCTTTCAGCGATCGTTCCACAGATTTTGAAGAAAATCGAATCCAAGTCTTCATTCGAAACTAAGAAAACATTGGCACAGGAATTTAATTTTCCTATCGTCACTATTGAAAACATGATTCCTCAGCGTGATGATTCTGTTCGCCTGGAAATCACCTTAACCACTGAACAACTAAAAACATTGGAAACTGCGCGCGACCTTATGTCACACGTTCTTCCAGATGGAAACTGGGCAGAACTTTTGACTTTACTAGCACAGAAGCAAATTCAAAAGATTTTGGGTAAAGAGGCCTGTTCGAAATCTAATAGCCGCCCAGTCACATTGAATAAAGAACAAGGCGCAAAAAATACTTATAGAAATCCACCAACTGAAACAAAGTCTTTGAGTACTAAGCCAAATCAAATTGCTACTAAAAAATCAACGCGAAGCTTCTTGGTAGCGCGAAAACGCGGGCATATTAAAGTCACGTCGAAACGTGAGATTTTGATTTCGGCAGGATATTGTTGCGAATATGAACATCCCATCTCGGGAGTTAAATGTGGTTCGAAGTTTCAACTTCAATTTGATCATATTCAACCCGTTGCTCTAGGTGGAAGTGATGGCGATCACAACCTAAGAGTTTTATGCCGAACTCATAACATAGCTGAAGGCAACAGAATGGGGTTAAAATGTATGCGGTGATGCAGGCTGAAATTCATCTCGAAAACTCACCTCGGACAACTCAATGGATCAACTAAGTGAGACAAATGAACGACCATAAATCGGCTGTTTTTAGTCAGATTATATGCGAAGGCGTTGAGATAGTTCGATGAGGGAGTTTTTCAAATTTAAGTCGATGGAGCCGTCGGCTGATAATTGGCTTCGGGCGTTATTGATGACCATGGTTAATTCATCAGAAGGTAGCAAATCCATGGTTCGCAAAGTTTCGGTTAGATATTGCAAAACATATTCGCCGCCACTTGGGGAAACTATGAATAGAACGACCTTTTTCTTCATCGTTTCTTCGCAGATCAACCACTCCAACCCGTTTTTGAGAATTCCGGGAATACCGTGGGCATACTCTGGAGTGGCAATAACAATATAGTCGGATGATTGAGTGATTTCACGAATTTCTGCAATCAGCTCAGGAACACTCTCAAACTGATGACTTGGATCGAAATAAGGCAGGGCTTTTAATTCGACGGAATTCCACTGGGTTTCAGCGGGAAGCAGTGAGCGAAAAGCATTCAACAAGAGCCCACTGGAAGAGCCCTCTCTGATGCTGCCGCACAAACTTAGAATTTTCATAGTTAGATAACTGCTTGTTGGAATTCGATAAAGCTATCTTTCACCTGGGGCCAGAACCATTCCAGATTTGGATCAGCTGCGATAACGTCTTTGATTTGCACTTCGATGTCTTTGCGAGTTGCCACTTGCTTGCGCAACCAGAACTCAACTTCATCGTAACCCGGTCCGATCACCGTGATTTCGACTTTGTCCATAAAATGCAATAAATGAAGATCTTTGGTAGCAACGGAAGCACCCGCCACTTTGGCATTGATAAAATTGTGCACGACGTTCTTTAGTTCATCTAAAGAACGGTGATTGATTCTTCTCAGAATCAAATCCGCACGCTGATCTCGATTGACCCAGCGTTGGTGTAAGCCTCTTTGCACAAGGTTGATCAAAAGAGTGCGTAACACACTCGGTATCTGACGAAATTCATCATCAGACAGTGACATTACCTGCATCAAGTCTACATAGCGAGCCTGCTCCTGGCCGCGACGTAGCGAGGTAAGCACTTCGGGAATACGCAAAACTGATTCGCGAATCCCTAATAGATCAATTCCTGCTCCATCCGTGAAGTAGAGAATTCTCATAACTCTATCATGGCTTATCTTTCCGTTTTTAAAATGAAAATCAGAGCGTTAGGACTATGGTCCAGCATGTATTTTTTGATGCAGCTGCCCTACCTTTTTGGTACGATAGTCTGAGGCCCAAGGACTAGGTGCTGGAAAAAACAAAGGATTTGCAACTGTGATTTCACGTAACCAGAAAAATCAGCGTCCACCATTCGAAAAATGGTATGCGTATATATTATTCATCTTTATCGGTTACTGCCTTGCTGACCTGGCAATTCTTTCATATCGCGATCGCATGCTTCCACAATCTGCACCACCCGCTCACCCGAAAGCACCGCCAGTCACGACAAGCGTGAATCCGGGTTACTACAACAATATCGCTTCCAGAAATATCTTCGCTTCCAACGGCATCATCCCGGATCAGCTTGTAGACAAAAACAAGGGCGTCGAAGAAAAAGAAGCAGATCCGGTTCCGTCGCAATTGCCTCTGAATCTGATCGGCACGCTGGTGCATTCTATTCCTGAAAAATCCATCGCTTCGATTGAAATCCGCGGCAAAAACCAGGTGATTTCTTACTCTCCAGGAAAAGAAATCGAAAACATGGCCAATGTCGTTCGCATCGAAAGACAAAAAGTAGTTTTCAGAAATCTGAACACCAACCGCCTGGAGTTCATCGAGATCAAAAAAGAAGGTGCCAAAGTTAGCTTTGCAGCCAGCAAACCTTCTACGACAACATCTGGCCAAGAAGTTAAAAAGACTGGCGACAACACTTTCGCAATCAAACGTGCTGACTTGTTGAAGTACACGAATGATCTTTCCAGCATCCTGATGCAAGCCCGCGCCGTTCCAAATCGCGAACCCGGCACTGGCAACATCAATGGCTTCCGTATCTTAGATATGCAACCTGGCAGTATTTATGAACAGCTTGGCATCCAAAGAATGGATGTTATTAAATCCGTCGACGGAAATCCTGTCGACAGCCCTGCCAAGGCGATGGAGTTGTACCAAACTTTGAAAAACAACCCGAAAGTTGTTCTTCAAGTTGAGCGCAACGGTAAAACTGAAAACATGACTTATAATATTCAATAAACTCCCTCAGGAGGAGAGAGATGAAAAAACCCATCAAGCCCGTCAGCATAGGAATTGCTTCATTGATGACTGCATCTCAGTTGGTAGGAACCACTGCGCATGCTCAATTTGAAAATTTCCCTCCACCACCGCCACCTCCGGATTTTGGTAATTCGGATAACAGTGGCTTTGCAACTCCGGATGCACCAGCAGCAGCTGGTGGCACTCGCGGTGGCTCACACTCTTCTGGTGATGAAGGTCAGGTTCTGAACAAGAACCAAAAGCAAAAATTCGCCAAAGCCCCTACTGAAGACATCAACAGCGCAAACTTCCCTCAGACAATCGAATCTTTCGATTATCCGAACGTGGAAATTTCTGAGCTGGTTAAAGCGATGGGTGAATTGACCGGTAAAAACTTTATCGTCGACCCGGGTGTTCGTGGTAAAATCACAATCAGCGCTCCATCCAAAATTACAGTGGCAGAAGCGTACAATGCATTCTTGTCAGCTTTGGCGATCAATGGCTTCACGGTTGTTCCGTCTGGTGGCTTCTTGAAAGTTAAGTCTGCAAGAAATGCCCAACGTGACAATATCGAAGTTTATTCTGGTGCCTACTACCCGAATACAGATCAAATGATCACTCGTATCATTCACTTAAAGCACATCTCTGCAGCACAAGTGAATCGTGATCTGCGTATCTTGCCTTCTAAAGACGGCGAGATGAATATTTACGAACCCACGAACTCGATCATCATCTCTGACTACGGCTCAAACATTGACCGTGTGATGAGAATCATCAGCCAGTTGGACGTTCCAGGATTTGAAGAACAACTTGAAGTTATCCCTATTAAGTTCGCGAAAGCTAAAGACTTGGCAGACCTGGTAGATAAAATCGTGAACAAAGGCAGTAAATCATCTGGCTCCGCTCCAGGAACATTTACCGCGGGCGTTCCAAGATTCTCTCGTTCTTCTGGAACTTCTGCTCAACAGGGCGCAAGCTTCTTTATGGCGATCCCAGATGACAGAACAAACTCCATCATCGTGGTGGGTAATAAATCTGGTATCGTTCGTATTAAAAAATTGATCTCCCAGTTGGACTTTAAAATCCGCGCTGAAGATTCTGGTGGAGTGTACGTTTATTACGTTAAAAATGGTGATGCCGAGAAAATCGCACAAACATTGTCTGGCGTAACAAAAGATGCCGCTCCAAAACCAAGCACAGGCCCAAGCTTGCTATCCCCTATTGGTGGTCAAATGCAAGCGCCTCAGGAAATCTTTGGTGGTGATGTGAAAATCACAGCCGACAAAGCGACGAACAGCTTGGTCATCACAGCGAGCAAACAAGACTATGAAGTTGTGATGAATATCTTAAATAAAATCGATATCGCCCGCGATCAGGTTTACGTAGAAGCGATCATCATGGAGATGAGTGCTTCGGATCTTGATTCTTGGGGTGTCGGCTATTACCAATACGGCGAAAACGGTTATGGTAAAGTCGGCTTCAACGGTGGTATCAATCTTCAAGAGATGTTAAATCCAGTCGGCGGTACGGGTGCGATCTTGGGCTTCGGCTCTGGAAAAATGATCAAAGTCACTCCTCCGGGCGGCTCTGAAATCACGATCCCAAGCCTTGTGGGTTTCATCAACTTTTTGAAACAAACGAAAAAAGCCAACATCCTTTCCACTCCTACGATCATCGCATTGGATAACAATGAAGCTGAGATCGAAGTGGGTGATAAAGTTGTAACCAGCATGCAGCAAAACGTTTCCGGTACGAGCGGTACGGTGACGACGACGCCAACAATGGAAGATGCGACGATCAAACTTCACATCAAACCATTCATCAGCCCGTCTTCAAATTCGATCCGTATGGAAATCAAGCAAAGTGTGACGCAGCTTTCTTCTGTTCAAGCTCCTAAAGACTTCCAGAACAATACGCAACCGCTAGCAAAACGTTCCATCAACACAATGATCAACGTGAAAAACGGCGACACAGCGATCCTGGGTGGTTTGATTAAGGAAGACGATGTTGAAACAGTTGTGAAGGTTCCTCTCTTGGGCGACATCCCTATCTTGGGCTGGTTGTTCAAATCCCGCAGCTTGAATAAAACAAAAACGAACATGGTTTCATTCCTGACTCCCAAAATTATTCGCAACTCAGGCGACGTAAATGAGGTTGTCTCGAAACGTCTTGAAGAACGTATTGAATATATCAAAGGCCAGGGCGGAAAAGACCCATATGGTGCTAAGATAGATCCAATTTACAGAAAAGCTCAGGGAGCCGCCGCTCCGTCTGAAGACGTTCAAGAGTAGTTTTTTGCGGCAGTTCCCTTTAAACCGGAACTGCCTTTTCGATACCAAGAAGGAACTTTAATGGCCACTGTGGATGTTCTGACAATTCTTTCAAAAGCAACTTCGTTATCACAGGATCAACTGCGTTCTGTGCTTGCAAACCCCTCTGTGGTGAGACCCGTCACAGTCGGCGAAGCTTTAAACTCGAAAGAATTCTCCACAGCGGATGAAGTCGTCAGTGATCTTTGCAAAGAGTTGGGATTGGATTTTATCCGCGACATCCCGGTGGCAGACATCAATGCTGACTTGATCCGTGATATTCCGATCAACTATGCAAAACAACACCAAGTCCTCCCCTACAAGGATGAACCAGATCAGCTGATCGCATTGACCAGCAATCCGGTAAACCTAAGAGCCCTGGATGACTTGAAAGTTTTGTTTGGTAAAAAAGTTCGCCCACTTGTAACAACAGTGATCCGCATCCAGGATGCAATCAATAAAGTATACGAGAAATCGACGGCGAATCTTTCAGGCCTCGATGAAATCGACGAAGAAGATTACGATCTGGATGATCCGATCGTGGATCTTTTGGAAGCTGGCGAAGACGATGCGCCCGTGATCAAAATGGTGAACAGCCTTTTGTTCCGCGCGGTGAAGGAAAAAGCGTCAGATATCCATATCGAGCCCTATGAAAAAGACATGGTCGTGCGTTTCCGTACGGACGGTGTTTTGATGGACGTCTTTAAGCCACCTAAAAAACTGCAAAACGCCGTTACTTCCCGTATCAAAGTTATGGCGAACTTAAACATTGCGGAAAAACGTCTTCCTCAAGATGGTCGTATCCCTTTGAAAGTCGGCGGTAAAGACATCGACATTCGTCTCTCCACTGTTCCAACAGCCCATGGCGAGCGTCTGGTCATGCGTATTCAAGATAGATCGACAGTCATCCTGGAACTTGAACAATTGGGTTTTTCGAGAGAAAACTTGGATCGCTTGGATGATTTGCTTTCACGTAATGACGGCATCATGCTGGTGACGGGTCCGACGGGTTCTGGTAAGTCCACAACTCTGTACGGTGCTTTGACGAAACTAAATAAACCTGACGTGAATATCCTGACAGTTGAAGACCCGGTGGAGCAACGTATCCATGGGATTGGTCAGGTACAAACCAACGCTAAAATCGGTTTGACCTTCGCGGCTGGTTTAAGATCTTTCCTTCGTCAAGACCCCGACATCATCATGGTCGGTGAGATTCGTGACTTGGAAACGGCCGAACTTGCGATCCAAGCCTCCCTTACAGGTCACTTGGTTTTATCTACTCTGCATACAAATGACTCTGCCGGTGCCTTCCCGCGTTTGATTGACTTCGGGGTTGAGCCATTCTTGATCGCCACTTCCGTTATGGGTGTCGTCGCTCAACGTCTCGTACGTGTCCTTTGCCCACATTGTAAAGCTCCGCACGAACCGTCTGATTTCGAATTGTCGCTATTGGGAGTGACTCGCGAAGTCGCTCGCAACAGCCACATCTGTAAAGCCATGGGCTGCACAGAGTGTGGGCAAAAAGGATATTCAGGTCGTACGACGATCAGTGAACTGATGGTTGTGACCGATGATATTCGCTCTTTGATCATGCAGCGAAAAGACGGCGCAACGCTCAAGAAACAAGCCTTGGCCAACGGAATGAAAACTTTCCGTGACCATGGTATTGCCAAAGTACTAGCTGGTGTGACTACAATTGAACAGCTAACTACGAATACGCAACTGGATCTATAATATGCCAATTTTTGAGTACAAGGGCCTTACCCGCGACGGAAAAAACACCAAGGGTATCATCGACGCAGAAAATCTGCGCGCAGCCCGTGCTCGCCTGAAAAAGGACAATATCTTCGTTGTCGATATTCGCGATAAAAAGAAAATCGACACCAAGAAATCAAAAGGTCCAAAAGCCACTAAAGCCGTTGGCGTAAAAGACTTGTCTTTGATGACTCGTCAGCTGGCGACTCTGGTAAAAGCCAACATCCCTTTGGTGGATGCCCTGGCCGCGATCGCTGAACAAGTTGAAAATCCAACTTTATCAGAGGCAATTGCAGACTGTAAGAACATGGTTAACGAAGGTTCGCCCTTCGCAAAAGCCCTGCAAAAATACCCCACGATTTTTACGAAGATCTATGTTTCTATGGTTGAAGCCGGTGAAATGTCGGGTTCTTTGGACGTGATCTTAATGCGTCTGGCAGAGTTCACTGAGGCCCAAGCCGATCTTCGCGCCAAAGTTTCCAGCGCAATGACCTACCCGGTGATCATGTTGGTCGTAACCACCGCTTTGCTTTCATTCCTTTTCATATTCCTGATTCCAAAAATGGTGACAGTTTTCGAGTCCACTCCCAACCTGGTATTACCGTGGTACACGATCGCCTTGATCAACTCGTCACAATTCATGGTGAACTATTGGTACATCATCTTTGGTATCCTCGCTGTGGCTATCGTGATGTTTAGAAACTGGAAATCCACTCCATCCGGAAGAAATCAATGGGACGCTATCTCTTTGAAACTTCCTATCGCCGGTCCCGCAGTCAGAATGGTCGCAGTTTCCCGCTTTACCAGAACTCTCGCGACACTACTAACTGGTGGTGTCCCCATGCTAACTGCCTTAGACATCGTTAAAAACGTCGTCGACAACCACGTTTTAGCAGTCGCGATCGATGAAGCTCGCAGCAACATCGCAGAGGGTGAATCCATTGCAGGTCCATTAAAAAAATCCGGCCAATTCCCCCCGATCGTGATCCACATGGTCAACATCGGTGAAAAAACCGGCGACCTGGAAAACATGCTCACGCAAGTCTCCGACGCCTTCGACTTTCAGGTAAAAAACAAACTAGAATCCATGACCTCCCTTATGGGCCCGGTCGTTACGGTTCTAATGGGTATGGCCATCGCCATGATCGTATTCGCCGTCATGATCCCAATGTTCGAAATGACCAACATGGCAGGATAGGCGCACGGCGCCTATCCCGAAAATCGATAAGTCGAAAATCGAAAATAGAAGTTTCGGAATTGGAAATACAGGGACCGTAAGGTCCCTTTTTTCGTTCGCAGGGCTGATCACAAAAGTTAAAGAGAAACTTCAAGCTCCTGCCTTCTTCAGCTCATCGGACTTCGAACACGAGTTAAAGTGGAATTTAACAAAAAGTCGTATCTTGTTGTTTCGATTCCGAATTGGCACATTCTTTTGTCTTGTTGCCTCAGCACTTCTTCTCCGTTTGGTGTTGGGGAGGAAGGCTCGCGTCCGAGTTCCGCAGGCCATTCTGAAACACACGAAGCCACCAAACAAAAATCGAGCCACACCAAATCCAAATAACCAAAAAGAAAAAACGAGCGAGGATGTGTCCGAGGTAAGCGAGCCTTCCTCCCCAACACCAAACGGAGGACCGAACCCCTGTAAGACAACAAGACAAAAGAATGTGCCAAGTCAGAACCGAAGCTTTACCGTGATACCGGTTTCTGTTATGATTTCTAACTGTTAACAAGGAGTTTCGAATGTTCATTAGCAATCGCAAGGGTATGACTTTGATCGAGATCATGATCGTACTTGCTATCATCGCCGGTATCTCAGCTCTTCTTCTTCCTCGTATGCAAGGTGCTACAGATAAAGCAAAAGTAAAAGAAACTAAGATCCATATGGGTCAGCTTTCCAACGCTTTGCAAATGTACTACACAGATTGCAACAAATATCCGCAAACGTTAGAAGGTCTAACGAAGGCTGATCCTAATTGCAGCAACTGGGGCCCAGAACCCTACATCAAAGTTATCAAAGATCGTTGGGATCACGAATATGTTTACGAAGTCAACGGTGGCGAATACCACTTGAAGTCTTTGGGTAAAGATGGTCGCGAAGGCGGCTCTGGTTACGACACTGACATCACGTTGGAAGATTTGAACTAATCGTGAATCGCAGGGGCTTCACCCTCATTGAGGTGATGATCGTTCTAGCAATTATCGCTGGATTGGTTGTTATCGGAGCCCCTCGTCTGTTTAAGAAACAGACCAATATCAGAGCGACAACTCGTCAATTCATGTCTCTGACTAAAACCGTGCGCAACAAAGCACGGATCTATAATTCCACTTACCGCTTGGTTTTAAATCTGGATGGCGACAACGCCGGCACTTATTGGGTCGAAAGAGCCAATGGTCCTTTGCCCGTCGATCCTGATGCCGCGGAAAAAGAGCGCGAAAGACAAAAGAATAAATCTAAAGACGATGAAGCTCCACCGCCTAAGTATGCGATAGATACTTCTGTCTTAAAAAAGGAAGCTCACCTTCCCGATGGATTCCGTTTCACTCAAGTTGAAACTTCCTCTGCCAAGGAACCCATTACGACGGGTGCCGCTTACATTCACTTTTTCGCCGAAGGCTTTGTTGAAGCCGCTGCTGTGCAGATTTCCGGCGGAAATAATTTAGTTTGGACACTTGTTTTTAATCCTTTAACGGGTCAAGCTGATATCATAGAGAAAGCTCAATCGTTAAAGGATATTCAGCGGTGAAAAATAAAGGCTTCACATTGATCGAGACCGTGCTTGCACTGGTCATCCTTTCTTCAGGTTTGGTTCTGTTAGCGAACTCCTGGGGCGGAAGCTTTATGTTCGTGCGTAAAGCGCAGTTCGCAACCGAAGTCACCGCCCTCCTTGAGCGTAAAATGGCGGAGATCGAAATCGAATACACCGGCAAATCCTTAGATTCTATTCCTGAAGAAAAAGAAGACGATTTTGGTTCCGAATTTCCCCAGTACTCGTGGAAAATGGAATCCAAAGAATTTGAAGTCCCTGATATCTCCTCAACCTTAACTGCCCGTGATGGTGGGGCTGATGAAATGTCACTGACCCTCATGAAGACACTGACTCAGCATCTTTCAAAATCCATCAAAGAAGTCAAAGTAACTGTGTTTTATAAAGGTGGCAAAAAACCGATGAATTTTTCTGCCACTCAATACTTCGTCGATTATGACCGTGAAATTCCAATGCCAGGAGTTCCTGGTGGGGCCGGTCAATAATGAAAAAGTTAAACCGCGGTTTTACTTTGATTGAAATGATGATCACGATCTCGATCTTGAGCGTGATGATCATCCTGGTGGCGCAATCCATTCAGCAAAGTATTAAAATGAAAACCAAGGTGACGACTCAGATCGACGAAGTGTCTCACCTGCGTGATGCCGTTCGTTTGATTCAAAAAGACATCAACATGGCCTATCACTATCGCGATGTCGAAAAAGAAATCGCGGAACTTCTGGCCAAAAAAAGCAATCAGAACCAAGGACAATTAAACCCAGGCTTGGGTCAACCCGGATTTGTGAATCCAAATATGGGCCAGCAGCCCAGCGCTTTTCAACAGCAACAACAAAATCGCGAAGTTCCGCGCAAAGATCCAGAAACTCAATTTATCGGCAATGCTGAAACTTTGAATTTTGTGACTATGAATAATGCCCGCACGGTTCGTAACACCCAGCAAGCAGACTTTATCGAAGTCGGTTACGAACTAAAAGAATGCAAAAGCTTGGATCCAAATGGCGGCACTTCCAAATGCGTGTGGCGCAGGTCTTCCCCTTGGGTGGATTTGGATGTTACGAAAGGTGGAACGGAAACGGTTCTGCTTGAAAACGTCACCGAGTTTAAATTCCGCTATATGGGTAAGGGAAAACAGGATTGGGTCACTGACTGGAGAACTGATCAAGCTGGTGACGGCGCGACCAAAGGAAAATTTCCTCAAGCGGTGGAGCTCTCTGTCACCGTGACTAAAAAAACCGGCGGCAAAGATCGCAAGTACTCGATGCAAGTGATCGTTCCAATACACTTCACAAACAATCCTGATGACTCTTCAACGGGTCAAGCAACTCAGCAAGGTCAACAGCAACAAGGTCAGCAACAACCGGGAGGGTTTCAATAATGAATATTTTTAAACCCCTTCGCAACAGACGCGGCATGGCTTTGATCGTGGTCACTGCCTGCTTAATGTTCATTATGTACTTTGCGACGGAACTGGTGTCTGAAACGCGTATCGAGTACGAAGTGAACTCTGCGGGCTTAAATCGTATCAAAGCTTATTATGCCGCGAAATCCGGAATGCAGTTGGCACTTTTGCGTGTGAAAATCTATCAGCAGGCCCAAAGCAAGTTTGGCGCACAGCTTGGCAGCAACAGTCCTTTATTAAATATGATCTGGCAATTCCCGTTTGCCTGGCCATTGCCGGTTCCTGATGAACTCACGGCCATCGATAAAGACGCCTTTAAGAAATTGACCAAAGAATCCGCGATGGACGCAAGTTACATCACGACGATTGAAGACGAAGGCTCCAAGATCGACATCAATGACCTGACCTCCCCCTCTGAAACTTTGCGTAAGGTAACAAAGCAACAGCTTCTAAATATCTTCCAACAAAAAATGAAGGAAGATGAAGCCTGGGGTCGCGAACATTCAAATACAAATTTTGAAAAAATCATCAACAACATCGCCGACTATATGAGTGACAAAGCCACGTCTGCGAATGGTGGCGATAAGCGCGCGAACTACGCGAATTTGAATTCCGAAGCGCAATCAGACTATTTCCCACCGAATCGCGCCTTCCGCACTCTTTCAGAACTGCATTTCGTTCCCGAGATGACGGATGACCTGTTTGAACTCATTGAGCCCCGTATCACGATTTACGGCATGAAGGGCATCAATCCCAACATCGCAAGCAAAGAGGTTTTGAAATCTTTGGATCCAGGCATGACTGAAGAAGTTGTGACGGAAATTATCAAACGCCGTGATGACAAGAACCAAGGTGGTCCGTTCAAAGATGCCGCTGACTTTTGGAACTTCGTGCAGTCTAAAAATGCCCGTCTGGAAGGTAAAACCGACGAAATTCCTTTAGTATTTGATTCCGTCTTTAACTTCCGCATCCGCAGCACGGGTGAGTTCGCTCGTTCAACGAGCGAGATTACGGTTATTACGATGGACTTCAACAAGACTGTCGCGAAAATCAAAGACTACGTGGATAAAGACAAAAAGGCCCAAAACCCGAATGCCAATGACCCGAATGATCCTGCCAACCAAAATAAAGGACAGATCGGTCAGCAGCCTGGCAATCAAAGTGGCAACCAACAACAAAAAGCCGATGCCATCTCCAAGGGTCCTCCCCGCATCGTTTATTGGTCAGAAAGATAGCCCTTAGTCGAGTCCCTCGACTGAGGAAAGATTTTACTTAAGTCCAAAGGCAACATATACTTAGACCAATATCTCGTTCATGGAGGAACGGTCTTTGAAATCACTTGGTATCGACATCGGGTCAAGCAGTATTAAAGTTGTCGAAATGCAATCAACGACGAAGGGCTTTCAAGTCGTTCAGTTCTTTGAGCATGTTCTCAGCACAAATCCTCAGAGTGATTCCGAGTTGGAGATCATCGAATATCTTCGTGACCTACTTCCCCGCTATGATCACTCGCAAACCCGCTTCATCCTTGGCCTTCGCCAGGATCGCGTAGCCGTTCGCAACAAGTTTTTCCCCTTCAGTGATCGTATTAAGATTTTTAAAAGCTTGGCTTTTGAACTTGAGGAAGATCTTCCCTTCTCCTCTGACAATGCGGTCTTTGATGCAAAAATCATCCGCACCGTTGGCGGAGGTGCTGAAGTCTTGGCCTGTGCAGCCCCCAAAGTGCACGTACAAAATCTGGTAGATCGTGCCAAAGACATCGGCGTTGAACCCTATTTGATTTCCACAGAGGGCGCCGCTTTCAGCAATATTTTTGAGCGCTGGAATGAAGCCCCACCGTCTCAAATCAGCAATCCGCAAAACTATGACATCTCGGAATATAAACCTCTTCGTCATATCCGTCTGGTATTGAACATCGGCCACACGCGCACGTTGGTATGTGCCGTCGAGGGAAGCTCTGTGATTGGCATCCGCTCTTTGCTATGGGGTGGAAAAAATATCGCTGAAGCCATCGCTAAGAAGTATGAAATTCCTTACGTCGAGGCTTTGCGCGAACTACAAACAAAAGCCTTTATTCTGACGAACAAACAAGGTGCTACGTTTGACCAAGTGACGTTCTCAGAGACGATTGCCAAATGTGTTCGCGAGATGACTCGCGACCTGCAACTTTCCATTCTAGAAATCAAATCCGAGTTCAACGTTGAAATCATGAACATCGGTTTGACCGGCGGCACTTCGCAAATTCAAAACTTGGGTCCTTTTATGACTCAAGCACTGGAAATTCCGGCGAATCGCCTGGCTATTCTGGATACTATTCCAAATGTGGCTTTCGAACGTTCGCAAGCAAATTCCGCAAAATTGGGCGTGGCAATTGGTCTTGCGATTGAAGGCTTCAAGAAACCCCGCAATCCCCCAATCAATTTCCTTCGCGGTGAATTCGCCCGTCAAAATCACCAGTTCAAAGTGATTTGGGAAAAATGGGGCCATACAGCGAAACTTGCGACGGCAGCGTTGCTGGTGCTTTTCGTATACTCATACTTGCGTGAAGATTTCGCGTTAAGTTTGGCGGAACGTTCTCAGGAAGTTTTGAAGACTCAAGCTAAGAACGTGGCAAACCTTAAAGGTAAAAATGCCTCTGAAGCGGGAATCAAAAAATACATCCGCGACAATAAAAAACGTGCCTCTGATTTAAAAACGTTGGCAAGTGTGGCGAATATGAACTCCGCCCTGGATATCATGAAGAAAGTCACGGATGCCGCTCCTGCTAAAAATGCAGTCACGCTGGATGTGCGCACTTTCAACATCAAGGATGCTCATGTCGTTCTTGAAGGGTACGTGAACAATCCCCAACAATTAAGCCTGTTGCAAAAGTCTCTATCCAACATCACAGCCGATGGACAAATTAAAAGCCAAACGCCGACCCTGGGAGCACTCCCAGGACGCCAGGCCTTCTCCTTTAGCTTTAACGTAGACCGCGGTATTCAGAAGGTGACGAGATGAATTTAGATGATTTAAAAGACAAGTTATCAACTGAACTTCGCGCCACTTGGGATCGCATCCAGGAAAGTGGTACATACAACCAATTGCGTGACCGCTATGAAAACATGACTCCGGCCATGCAGCAGTTGACGATGTATGGTGGTATTGCCGTTGTGACTTTGATGGTTCTGTCTGTTCCTTACGGTTATTTCAACGGCTCTTCGGAAGCTGTGGGAGAATTCGAAGGAAAACGCATGACGATTCGCGAGCTTTTAAAAGTTTCACGCGAAGCGGCCGAGGTGCCAGCCATTCCCCCGGCCCCCTCTATGGATATGCTTCGTGCGAATATTGATTCAACAATCAAATCAGCGAATCTTTTGCCTGAACAAATCAAAGGCACGCAAACGACGATGGGATCAAATTTAATCCCTTCTAATTTGAGTGAAGGTGGCTTGCAAATTCAACTGGCAAAATTGAATCTGCGCCAGGTTGTGGATCTGGGTTATAAGTTCAGCAATATTTCATCCAGCGTAAAAATGAGCGACATGATGATGACAGCAAACCGTGAAGACAATCGTTACTTCGACGTGGTTTATAAGCTCGTTGCCTTGGCCGTTCCTGCTCCACCGGTGATTCAGGCTGAGCCAGAGACTCCGAAAAAAGGTTTCAATCGCAATAAAAAATCCAGAGCGGAATCGGAAGAGTAATGGAAAATATCTCTAAGTTTTTCAAATGGCTTAAAGAAAACAAGGGAAAACTCTTTGTGATGGTGGTTTCGGCCTTCATCTTTCTTTTCGTCCTATTCCCTTTTGATGACTTGAGTGACTTAATTTCTTCACAGGTGGCGAAAGTCACTAACAACTCGGTCTATGTTCAATTCGACCGTTTGAAAATGAGCTTATTCCCGCAACCGGGTGTGCAAATGGATCACGTCTATATTGAGTCCCTGCGCACTCCCGCTATATCTGCTCAGGAATTAGTAATCACTCCGTCAATCACGGGTTTGATTCAGCAAAAACCCTATGGATCGGTTTCTGCGAAAGGTCTTTTAAAAGGTGACGTGAATGTCTCCATGGGTAAAGGCAACCGCAGCGACAATGGCGTCGAAAGACACCGCATTGAAGTGAGTGCTAAAAAAGTGGCTTTGAATGATATCCGTGAATTTGCAAATCTTCCGGTGCTTTTAAAAGGTCAGTTGAACTTAGAAACAACTGCTTTGGCAGACTTAACTTTCCAAGAGCAACCTGATGTGGAAATTAATCTGACGATCAATCAGTTTGAACTTCCCCCAGCAAACGTGAACACACCGATGGGTCCTTTGACTGTGCCAGAATTAAAATTAAGCTCTATTGAGCTTAAAGGGCGCCTGGCAGCCGGAAGACTGGTAATCGAGAGCGGAACTATTGGTAAACCGGGTGATGAGCTTCAAGGCACTGTAAAAGGCGACATTGGCCTTACGATCGTGAATCGTGGCGGCGCTTTCGGACAACAGATCGGTGCCTACAATTTTGATATCGATTTGCGCGCGAAAAAGAGTTTTCAAGACAAAGCCGGCTTGTTCCTGACTTTCATTGATAACTTCAAGTCCCCGACGGCCGATGGCGCTCAGTATAAGTTCAAACTTTCAGCATCAAATCCTATGATGCCGCCAAGCTTTGGCGCTGCGCGCTAGTCCGCAGCCCAAACACTTCCCCATCTCTTATTGAATTAAGCTGACACAGAGCTGTGCTTAAATGTTGCTCAGCTCCAAATCCAAATAAAATACGGGAGTTGTCGAGTGTTGACATAGCTCCCGATCTGACAAAAAACCATAGGGGTTAATATTTTGGAGGGACAATGTCTGGAGTAAATAAAGTTATTATCGTAGGTCGTCTTGGTGCTGATCCAGAAGTGAAAGCAATCGGAAGTGGGAGCACTGTAGCTCGCCTTAACATCGCAACAAGCGAATCATGGGTTAAAGACGGTCAACGTCAGGAAAAAACTGAATGGCACCGTGTAACTGTATGGGGCAAATTGGCAGAAATCTGCGGCAAACACCTTTCTAAAGGTCGCCAAGTTTACGTTGAAGGTAAACTTCAAACTCGCTCATGGGAAGACCAACAAGGACAAAAACGCTACGCGACTGAAATCGTGGCTAACACTGTTCAATTCTTGGGTGCTGCTGGTGCCGAGGCTGGTTCTCGCTCTAACAACAACTCGGGTGGCGGTGACGATTTCAATTTCAACGACTTCGGCCCAGAACCAAGCTTCAACTCAAACGACGAAATTCCTTTCTAGGATTTCTTCGTTCTTTGTTTACGGTACGGGCTTTTCCCTGTTTGGGAGAGCCCTTTTCCACTCACCCGGCCTTCCTGGCCTTGCCGGGCTTGGGTACCGCATCCTGCGGGCCCGGAGGTTCGCTCCACAGGGCTCTCCCACACAGGGAAAATCCCGAAGTAATCATTCACACAAAATCCTAGAAATGAATTTCGTCATTAAGCCTCCCTTGGGAGATGGCTTTCGCTACTTCAAAGTAAAAATTCTTACTTTTTCCCCTTTAAAATCGTGGTTCCTCCCCTTCTCTGACCGCGCGAGGAGCAATGAGAAATTGAATCGCTACTGCGATTCAATTTCGAAGAAGAATTATGTCGCCTCTCAAACAAAAAGGGTTCGCGAGGTTGAACTTGTTCAACCGGCGGGAGTGAGACTGACTTGGGCGCTGGGGCCTGCCTCCCGCGCATGCAGCGACCTCCGTGGGCGCCACGATGGCGCGCACTCGCCGAAGGCGAGCCACGGTTGAGCCCGGATGGCGTGTCGAGGAATGCGCAGGAGGCAGGACACGGTGACCAAGGCAGGCTCGCTCCCGCCGGTTGGGCGAAGGCCTAGATTGTCGAAGCCCTTTTTGTGTTTCCAGTCCCAGAACTTTATACTTTTAGATATGAAGCTAGCCACTTTGATTGTTATTTCTTTAATGTTTCTCGAAGGTTGTTCGGTTTACCGTTCCGATGGTCGCAACCAATTTGAGGCCGCGGCTCCTGCTAAAATTAATGGGGCTTCGTTAGTTTCTCCTTCTTCATCATCTTCTTCGGAAATTTATACTCTTACTGGCTGTAAAAATCAGAGTCGTCTTGAGACTTGGTTTAATGATGAATTTCCTCGTGCGAATTATGAGCTTGTGGTGATGGAAAATGATTTGGAAATTTGGCGCACCACTCGTCCCGGCACTGTGGAAGTGAAAGCTATTCAGCGCAGTGATAAAAATGTTCAGGCTTGTTCTTATGAATTTTCGAGCCTTGCGGTTTGGGATCTTTATAAAGAGCAGTTTGTTCGGGAACTTGAAAACAACTTGATGATCAGCGAATGAGAAAATCCTTAGCACTGCTTTGCCTTAGTTTTATTTTCAGTCTTTCTGCTTTCGCGGCGGAGGTGACGGCTGTTAAAAATGGCAAAGTGATGGTGAAACTTCAAGGTGCTGAAGTTCAACCTGGCGATGAATTCTTTTTGATTGATTCTGCTACTCACAAAAAAATCGGCATCATTCGTATCAAGCAAACTAAAGATGATCGCGCTGTGGCTGACATTATTAAAGGCCGTGGTGCTTCTGGGAATACTCTGCAAGCAAAAGGTTCCGGCGCTGCTACTTCTGCCGCGAAAACCAAGGCGGCCCCAAAGGCCGACACGACTCGCCAACAAGAAGCTTTGAATCGCGCCGCCACTCCAGACGAAGAAGCTTCAGTCTTTGATAAAGCCCGCGACATGAGTTTCCTTAGAACGCTTAAAAATTCTTACGGAGTTTTAGGTCAGTACGGCATGGACACCATGAAGCCGACGATCAAAGAAAATCCAGCCATCAATCCCCCAGAGCAACCAGAGCTTAAAGGCACAGGATTGGGCGCTGGTGGATTTTATGAGTGGGTGCTAACTCGCAACATCACCTTGCGCGGACTCGGCATGCTAGAGCAATACAATGTTTCCGGACAGACCAACAAAAACGTGGGTTGTAAAGGCTCAACAAATTGTAGTGCCAACATCACCTACCTATCAGGTTATGCTCTCGCAAAATACTACTTCACCACCAACCAACTGCGCACTTGGGCCGGCTTAGGTGGCGGTTTTTTGATCGCGATGTCCAAATCAGCAACGGCACTTGATGAAAACCAAATCGCGACCAACCAGGTTTTGACGATCTCTGTCGGTGGCGAATACCAACTGAATCGCAAAACGTTCATTCCATTTAGTGTGGAGTACGTATACTTCCCCCCTTCCGATACCGTCACAGCGAACGCCATCTTGTTTCGCGTGGGTTACGGCTGGCAATAATTACAGAAGTACCCAATAAATGACTCTTTCTTCACGCTGTGAGATTCCACGAACTTAGCAGCTGACTCCATTCAAATTTAATTATTCATACTATTAAGAATTAAAAATAAAATCTTTTTTGCCTCTTTTTCATATAAAAATCGAGTATACAGATCCCATGAAAAAACCTTCTGTGCTTTTAACTTGGGTTACGTCCATTGCAATCACCTTATCCGCTTGTGCGCCGGGATCAGGTGATTCCACTGTCAGTTTAAATGACGACTCCTCAGGCGTTATCAATGGCACTAAAGTCACAGCTCGCCGCGATGATGGCTCTCGAGGCGTGGTGCTTTTTCTTCCTGTAAACAGCTTAGGAATGACCGTCGGTATCTGCACAGCCACGTTACTCAGCAACCACAGCTTCCTGACTGCTGCGCATTGCTTCGATAAAAAGAAATCCCCGACTCTTTCCAGATTTAAGATCGTATTTGCAAATGAAAAAGGGCTTTTCAATCCTCGCGAACATACACGCAGCGGCTCGCAGATCGTGATTCATCCTGAATTTCGCTATTCAAAGGTGGGCATACTAAATGATATGGCCATTGGCTTTTTCGCAGGCGGCATACCCGCGGGCTTTGAACCGATCGAAATTGAGAGAGATCAAAATAGGAACTATCAAAACCAATTCTTAAACATCTATGGCTACGGTAAAACCAAAGACTCTGCCGAAATTTTCGCTATCGGTTACGGCAGCGCTGGAGAGCTTCATAAAGCCGTCGTCAAAGTAAATGGCGGCTATGGCCTTATGCAAGATCGCTACGCGATTCTAAGCAACGGCAACACTCAATTCATCTGCAGCGGCGACTCTGGTTCTGGCCAATTCATTAACGTGAACGGAGTGCCTCGTTTGATTGGTGTGACTTCATTTGTAACGGGCGAAAAAAAATTCGCAGGCCACGTGACTTGCACGAAGGGCCGTTCCACAGCAATGAAGGTCTCCTATTTTGCTAAGTGGATAGATGAGGTGCATGAGGAAGCCAGACTGTAAACTTGGTCTGGAGTGATTCATTATCCAAAAAGAATTTTCCGTTGTGAGCCTGGATGATGCCCATACTGATACTAAGTCCCAGCCCCACACCTTTACCCACTTCTTTTGTAGTAAAGAACGGCTGCATGATCTTTTCTCTTAACTCTAAAGGCACACCTGGCCCGGAGTCTGTCACGCTGATTTCAATTCCACCGGCCTGATAAGAAGCTTCTATGCGCACCTTCTTAACGGGCGCTGACCCGACAGCATCATAGGCATTGTTTAAAAGATTCAAAAGGACTTGAGAAATCTGATACGGACGGCATTTAACAGTCAGGCCAGGCTCAATAGAGGCTGACAGTTGAATGTCGTTCAATTTAAATTTCTCGTGGCAGAATGCCAGCGTGTCATCGATGATCATCGCGATTTCAACTTCTTCCATGTCATCCACAACGGATTCATGAGCGTAACTGCGAAGTCCCCTGACAATCTTAGCGATTCTACCCACCATAGATTCCACAGAATCAATACGGCGATTGATTTCGACGTCTTGTCCCATGCCTTTTTGGCCCAGGTTCTTACGAAGCATACTTAAATAGCCACCAATCACTGCCAGCGGATTGTTGATCTCGTGTGCAATCCCCGCCGCCATCTCACCCAATGTCGCTAAACGCGAAGACACCAGGACTTTTTCCTCGCGCTCTTTTAACAAACGCTCACGCTCTTTACGTTGAGTGATATCTTCGGCGACAACCAGATAACCATTGATCTCTCCCAGATCATTCGTCACCCGGTGCAATGACATAGCCATGTGAAAAGGCTTTCCAAATTTTGATACGAGCGTACGTTCAAAGCTGGGATTTTCACCAATTTCAAAAATCGCTTCCAGATAATCATCACCAGAGGCCAAAGATTTTTGCAGTTGAGCCTCCATTCGTCCCCGATGCATCATCAGTTCAGAATACTCACCTAAAATAAACACGGGCTTCCCGACTATTTCAGGTTCGGTATAACCTAAAAGAACTTCGGCGGCTTTATTGATACTGGAAACGTTTCCGTATTTATCAAGCTGAAGGAGCAAAAGAGAAATACTGTCGCGCCCGGCCTTGTGCCAATCAAAGGAGTCTTTCATACGGCGCTCAGATTCACGTGATCGAGAATAAAAAACCAGACTGATCGCTAAGAGCAAAGAAACACTGATACCAAAGACTCCGACGACGCCCGGCAAATAGGATGAATTTTTTTGCACCACATCCGGCTTGGGAGTCACCGTAAACACCCAATTGGCATTCAGCGCCCGATAGACCACCGTGTTGCCCCAATCGCGCTTGTAAACAAGACCGGCATTTCCTGTATTTAAAAACTCGTGGCCATCGTTGTCTTTAATTTCAACGAAATAACCTGGGGCAACCGCTGCTTCCGCAAAAAAAACATCTGCATCCAGGGCGACGCTTAAAATCCCCAGAAAATCATCCCCCCTGAAAACAGGGTAATACAGTACAACTCCATCACCACCCGTCAATAACGGTAAAACACCTGAGATGGCAGGCTTGCGAGTTTTTTGAATTTGCTCCAGGATCCCCTCGGTCGCCCGTTGACGGGTCATCTTCGCCCCAATCACCTGCTCGGCATTGCGATTCAAGGGATAAACCCACTTGGCAACAAGGTCTTTTTCCGACCAGATGATTCGTCGTACACCTTTGAAATCTGAAGAATATATGTCAGCATCGACTTCCCAGGCTTGGCTATTCTTATAGTCATTCAAGACAAAGCGGTGAGCCATACGCCCAAGAGAACGGGTTAAGGGGCGAAAGATGTTATCAAAATTTTCCAAGATAGCAGCCGTACGAATTTCAGTGATCGAACGATTTTTTTGATAATCCTGAATATACAGTAACTGCATCAAACCGACGGTGAAAAAGATCCCCGCGGTCAAAACATAGAAGGGTGCAAAGCGCCTGCGGTGCCCTCCCCAGCGACCCATACGTGACCACAACTGCGCAATGAGGGCTAAAGCCAGAACAATCACACAAATAGCTGTGTGAAGAGCCATTCGCGAAAAACTGCCCCAACCGTACTGGGAGTTGATTTTAAAAACATAACCCGCAACGCCAACCAGGCCCAAACAACTGACTGTCGCCGCTGAGGTGACGCGAACAAACTGACAGAGCAATGAACTTTTATTAAAGAACAGCGCCAGTCCCAATAGAAAAAGTGCAATACACGTGCTGGCAGCCATGCGTCCCGGGTAAAGCATCTCCGGTTCGATAAAATAGTTTACAAAGAAGGAATCAAGTCCCGTATCCACGCCCAAAGGATACTGGGAAAAAATAAGGGCCGAAAAAAACATAACCACAATGGCACAGACGCGCCCAATTTTGAAATGATCCCGATCAGAAAAAAGAACTCCAATACTTAGAAAACACAACAGAAATGCCGTATTAAACGCCATAGGAGTCAAATGGGTGCTAAAACGAATGGCATTGGGATTTTGCAGAATCCAACCAAGCATCACCACCACCGCCACTGTCAATACGACAAAGGCAAAGGCGTTGTGAAGTTTAGGTAGATACTTATTGAATGACACGCGTGACACCGATAATGCCTTTGATCTTTTGAATCTCGTAAATCGCCTGGTTTAACTGCAAGGCATCCTTTACAGAGACTTCAAAATTACAAACGGCTTTCTTATCCTTTGTCGTGCGAATTTGCGCGGACTGAATATTGATCCCCTGCTGAGCAAAAGCCTCAGACATTGATTTCAACAAACCCGGGTTGTCTTGTGAGATGATTTTCAGGCGTACGATGCGCTCCTGTCCTTCACCTGCCACTTTAACATTCCAAGCGACATCTACTTTGCGCAGCTGATCAAATTCAAAGGCTTTGCTGCAATCACTGCGATGAATTGTGATACCGCGACCGCGACTGATAAAGCCCACAATCGGATCACCAGGAATTGGATGACAGCACTTCGCATAGTGCACCAGCATGTCATCCATGCCATCCACAGAAACCAGGGAGTTGGTTTTACGCGTTTTATGTGTCGCAGCCCGCATGACTCGTTCCATGAATGTCGAGTCTTCGGTTTTTGCTGCTTCTTTGGCGATATTTTCGGGGGAAAGTCTTTCCACCAGGACACGGGTCTCAAGCTTGCCGTAACCAACAGTCACATAAAGCTCTTCAACATCTTTCAATCCAAAATCTTTTAAGTATTGTTCAAATGCCGGGCCCTTCAGATATTTCACTGCAGCCATGCCGAATTTACGGAATTCTTTTTCCACCAACTCTTTACCCAGTAAAATGGAGCGACGACGCTGCTCCTCTTTCACGAAGGCACGAATTTTCGCCTTGGCTTTATTGGTAACAACGAACTTCAACCAATCTTTCGATGGCTCTTGTCCCTTACCTGTGATGATTTCAACTGTATCCCCGTTACTTAACTGATGCTTTAAAGGCACCATCTTACCATTGACGCGGGCGCCGACACATTTATTGCCGAGCTCGGTATGAACAGCATAAGCAAAGTCGACCGGAGTTGCACCCTCAGGAAACTCACGCACTTCCCCAGTCGGAGTAAAGACGTAAATTTCAGTTTCAAATAAATCGGTTTTTACTGTATCAAGGAATTCGTCGGGACTGCGCACTTGCTGGTGCCAGGAAACCAAATCACGCAACCAGTTTGCCTGTTGCATCTCATCGGATTCCATTTTTCCACGCTCTTTGTACTTCCAGTGAGCCGCGATCCCCATCTCGGCGATCAAATGCATTTCACTCGTACGAATCTGAATTTCAATACGCTCCCCACCCGGACCCACCACCGTCGTATGCAACGACTGATAGTTATTGGTTTTCGGCATGGCGATGAAGTCTTTAAAACGACCCGGAACCGGTTTCCACAAAGAATGCACCAAACCCAAGGCGGCATAACATTCCGCCACGCTTTCCACGATTACACGGAATGCAAGAACGTCATAAACCTGATCGTAATCAAGGTTACGACTTTGCATCTTACGATAAACGGACCACAAATGCTTTGAACGTCCATAGACTTCAAATTTGAAACCGACTTTGCTCAGCTCTTTGGAAATCAAATGCTTCACATCCTCGATATAACGATTCTGCTCTGCTTCGGTTTTCTTCACTTGTTGAATAAGTTCATAGTACATGTCAGGACGATAGTATCTGAAGCACAAATCTTCGAGCTCGATTTTCAGAGCACTGATACCCATACGACCTGCAAGTGGACAGTAAATTTCCAATGTCTCGAGAGCGATTTTTTCCTGCTTATCAAATGGCATGAAATTCAGTGTGCGCATGTTATGCAGACGGTCTGCTAACTTCACCAGAACGACACGAACGTCTTTACCCATCGCCACGATCATCTTACGGATGTTTTCGCCTTGTTTTTCGTGGGAGTTTTTAAACTTCATCTGACCGATCTTAGTTACACCATCTACCAGATGAGCGACCGCATCACCAAACTCACGGCGGATATCCTCAAGCGTGGCATCGGTGTCTTCAACAGTATCGTGCAAAAGACCTGTGGCGATTGTATCTAGATCAAGTCGAAGATCAGCAAGAATAGCTGCAACGGAAAGTGGATGAGAAATGTACGGTTCACCACTGCGACGGATTTGACCCTCGTGATGTTTTTCAGAAAAGTAGTATGCTTTTTCAATGAATTTAAGATCGGCATTCGGCCAGTAGCTGCGAATGCGATTAAGAAGATCATCAACTGTTTTGACTGGTTTATGAGAGAGACCAGTCTCTTTTTGGGGTTCCGCCATATTCTAGTCAGTTTACCTGACAAGAATATGGGCTCCAAATAGATTCGCTTTATAATCGGAATTTATTAGTATTTTTAGGAACTTAGGACCTTCGTCCTAGACTATTTATTCAAGTCTTTTTCGATTTGAAGAAGAGCGTCTTTCGGATCCATCGCAACTTCATAACCAACGTTACCGATCGCAACTTCACGAAGCGCAGATACGATGTATTTGTTTGAACGAGTGGAAACTGTCGCTTCAGCACCTTTAAGAAGTTGCTTCGCTCTTTTAGCAACCATCAATACAAGAGCAAATCTGTTAGGAACTTTTTCCAAGCAATCTTCAACGGTTACACGAGCCATTTAATGCCTCCGGGCGCAAATAATTCATCGATTCAAACGAGGAAATTACCCTTAAGCTAGTAACTTTTCAATGATTTTCTTAAATTCGGCATAGGAATGCTCGAAGTTGTCGTTCACGATCTGAAAGTCGAACTTCTCGGCCTCGGCGATCTCTTTTTCCGCATTGGCCATGCGAACTTCGATATCCGCAGGCATGCCCCCGTCCCTTTTCTCAATTCTACGACGCAGCTCATCAATTGAGGGCGGAAGGATAAAGATGGTCTTAGCATCGGGATATTTGGATTTGAACGTTTGCACGCCCTGGATGTCGATATCCATGATGGCGCACTTATCGGCCTTCCACGTGGATTCTAGGGACTCGTAGGACGTTCCGTAGAAATTGGTGTGAACTTTCGCCCACTCCACAAAGAAGTTTTGTTCGATTTTTTGTTTGAACTCATCGTGAGAGATAAAATGGTACTGAAGGCCATCTTTCTCCCCTTTGCGAATGTTGCGAGTCGTGAACGTGACGATATCCACGAGCTTTGGAAGCTCTTCAATCGCCTTTGCTACGAAACTACTTTTTCCTGCGCCGCTCGGGGCAGCGACAATAATCATTCGCGTCTTCATATTATTGAACGTTTTGAACCTGTTCTCTTAATCTTTCGATGAGGGTTTTCGCTTGTACCACGCTTTGAGTGATCTTGGCTACTTGAGACTTAGAACCGATCGTATTCACCTCGCGCAGCAATTCCTGAGTGTAAAAATCAAGCTTCTTACCTTCAGCATCCTGAGAGGCAATCAGTTGGCGATAATTCTTAATATGCTCAGTCAAGCGGCTTAATTCCTCGTTGATGTCGGCTTTTTCCAGCTGAATCACGATTTCCTGAGACAGACGTGCCGGATCAATTTCGTTCCCCTTCATACGAGAGCGAATCTTAGTTTCGTAACGTTCCTGAAGTTGCGCATTGGCTTCCTCACGAAGATCCGTGATGACTTTGATCTCTTTATCCAAAGCCACCAAAAGCTTTTCCAGGTCTTTACGAAGGGACTTCCCTTCGCGCACACGCTCTTTATCACAATTTGCACAGGCTTCAGCAAAGGCCTTTTTCAAAACCTTTTCTTCGCCAGTGAAAAGCTCATAGCTTTCCTCAACCTTAATCACATCTGGCAAACGAGCCATCGCTTCCAAGTGAACTTGGTAGGAAATACCCAATTCTTTTGCCAGGTGTTTATAAGCTGAAACGTATTTTTTAACCAAGGCATCGTTGACGGTCATTTGCGCTTTACCCGAAGCCGAAGCTTTGACTTTACGGGAAACAAAAATATCAACGGTCCCGCGTGACAAAGAAGCGCTCAAAGTCTTTTTAAGCTCCCCCTCGAGGGCTACGAATTCACGCGGCAAATGAAAGCGCGTTTCCAAAAAACGTCCGTTCACAGCACGAATGCTAACTTCCACAGAAACATCTTTTGATTGAACTTTCGCAGTTCCGTAACCAGTCATACTTTTCATATAATTCCATTCTTGTCGGGAGCGCTATTTGTGGTCAAAGAGTTCAAGAATTTCTCGACCACGCCCCGAGCTTCCAAATACCCCCGGGCGCCATCGAACCAGTGGATGTCTTTGTCTCGTTGGAACCAGGTTTTTTGGCGCTTCGCCAGCTGGCGAGTATTTGTCGTAATTTGTTCTAAAAGCTCATCCTCGTTGATGCGACCTTTGATGAAATCAATGGTTTCTTTATAACCAACGCTACTCATAGGCGCCCACCCCTCCAAACCTTGGTCGAGGAGTTTTTCCACTTCATCAATCAAACCGTCCTTCAGCATTTTGTGAGTGCGCAAAGCAATGCGCTCGCGCAAACGTTCACGCTCCCAATCAGGACCGATTTTCAAAAGTGGATAAGCAAAGGGCTCTTTGTTTTCATCAAATTCTTTTTGAATTTGGGTCACGCCTTTACCTTGAGTGCGAATAAGTTCAATACCACGACCAATGCGATAGTGATCGGCGATATTTACTTTCGCGGCATACTCCGGATCGACAGCACTTAATTCGGCATGAAGTCTTGCCGCCCCACCAGTTTCTGCCATTTCCTTGGCGACCTGGGCTTTCATTTCTTCCGAAACTTCCGTCACCGGGTACATGCCCTTTTCAATGGCCATAAAATAAAAACCGGTGCCGCCCACCACAAATGCAGGAACGCCTTCAGGAAGATTCTTCATCACCTCAGCAAAGTCGCGACAATAGCTGCCAGCGGTGCTTTCATTCGGAGAATCGACATAGCTAACCAGATGGTGAGGCACCAACTGCAGCTCTTCGGCCGTAGGTTTTGCCGCACCAATTTGAACTTTGGTATAACACTGAACCGAATCGCAATTGATGATGACGCCCTTAAATTCCTGCGCAAGTTTAAGCGCCCACTCGCTTTTGCCAGTGGCCGTTGAACCTACAACGAAAATGACGGGCTTATTGATATTCATCAAACGATTCGTCCAAAGTCCTTTTCAAGTTTATAGAAAGGATATTCCACACTCACCGGTCGACCATGAGGGCAAAAACTTGAAAGTGGGAAGTGATCCATTTCGCGCAAAAGATTTTTCATTTGATCGATGCTTAACGCTTGTCCCGCACGCACCACGGAATGACAGGCCATGGTTGCGCAGATATCGCCCACAGCTCGCTCCAAAGAGTAACTGCCACCTTGATCCACCACTTCTGTGGCCATGCGATCCAGGACTTTACCTAGTACAGATTCTTTAATGAACAACGGAGCGGCTTTTACGCCCACAGTGCCGGGCCCTAAGGCTTCAATGAATACACCCAGGCGTTCGATGTCTTTTGCTAATAACAAAAGACCTTCGACTTTTTCGGGAGACATGTCGATCGCTAAAGGAAAAAGGAAATCTTGAATATCAATTTTCCCACCTTTCCAGGCATTCATCAGTTTTTCATAAGCCACACGTTCGTGGGCCGCATGTTGATCAACGAAAACCATTTTATCGCGATGCTGAGTCACGATGTATGTTAGATTCGCTTGTCCCAAAACTTCCAGGGATGACCAGTAACCGCCGCTCACCGGAGCCACAGTTTCAGTATTCAATGAATTTACTTCGGCTTTCGCAGGCATTTCAAAATTCTGACGAGACTCTGCAGCCTCGGCCAAAGTTTGATAACTCATTTGAGGTTGCTGAACTGATGTCGTCGGAAAACTGAAGTCCTTTTTCTGGAACTGAGTGGTTTTGAAAGTAGAATCCTGGAAGGCCAGATTTTCTTTTGGCATCTCAGGCTGAGCAACCTTTGCTCCATTTTCGCTCGTCGCAAAATTCGGCAGACCTTTTGCTGAAGGATAAGTCGCTGCAGGATCTGAATAATCAACAGCTCCACCAGCTGAACCAAATTGCGCTTGCGAACGAAGCTGTCCGCTTTGCTGAATCCAAGGAGCTTTTTCCAAAGTGCCCCGCAAAGCTCCGGCCACAGCACGGAACGCCAGCGAAGGATCATGGAATTTCACTTGAGATTTTGTCGGGTGAATATTCACGTCGATGTATTCAGGATCTGTTTCCACCCAAACAGCTGCGATCGGAAATTCACCGTGCATCAATAGACTGCGGTAAGCTTCGTTCACTGCAGCTTGAAGGCTGCGATCTTGAATCCAACGGTTCTGCGCAAACAACCAGATATTTTTAGCAGTCTTAGCGACATTATGAGGATCTGCGAATACCGCATAGGCCTTCACATACTCACGAGAAGCTTCACCCACGAACAAAGGCTTGATTTCAAGAATTTGCTCGGCGCGCTCTTTACGGTCTTTGCAGGCCGGCCAGAAATTAACCAGCTTGCTATTTTCCTGAATACGGAATTCCACATCAAAGTGAGCCAGCGCCATCGCTTTCAAAGTCGTTTTGATCGCCGTGTGCTCTGCTGCATCTGATTTTAAAAACTTCAACCGTGCCGGCATGTTTTCGAAAAGATTTTCCATCAGCACGGTCGTGCCTTGGGAACCACCCACGCGATCGATCGGTTGCTTTTTTCCGTACAAACTTACCAGTTGGAAAGCTTGCTCATCACCTTCGCGACGAGTGGTCAAAGTCATTTTGCTAACCGAGGAAATACTCGCCAAAGCTTCCCCGCGGAAACCAAAGGTTTTTAAGCTCCACAGATCATCTGATTTTGAAATTTTACTGGTCGCAAAGCGATCCAAGGCTTTCGGCAAATCTTCAGGAGACATGCCCTTCCCGTTATCGATGACTTTAACAATACGACCGCCATCAAAGAACTCCACATGCACGCGAGTGGCACCCGCATCGATGGAGTTTTCAACCAGCTCTTTCACAAGATGCGCAGGACGCTCGACCACCTCGCCAGCGGCAATTTGATCGACAACTTCCGGAGATAAAACTTGAATAGACATGGGCGAAAAGATGCCCTACAGGACTGATTAAATCACCAAAAAGGTGCCTGCCGGTTTTTGCATGTGCGACGCGTAATTTTAGTGCTGAGGACCCGGGCACTCGTTATTTTGTTGGCACTTTAGAAGCATCATTCTGAGCTGATGAGTTTCCTTTAGTGTCAGATCAAACTCATAGGTAAAGCCCTTAGCCACGGCCCCTTGAGGACCCACTGTGTAAACAGGGGTGTCTAATGGAAATTGGGCTGCAGAGTACTGAATACCGTCATATGACGTAAAAGCCATCGCTGCTGGGTTTTGTTGAAGGTTCCAGAAGAAACGCTGCAACTGAGATTTGGCTTTAAGCAAAGCTCCATCAAAATTCTTCCAGCATTTTACTTCACCCAACAAAACGACTTTGCCTGTAGCGCGGTCTATCACAACCGTATCAAGCTCACCCACGGTCTGACCACCTGTGCTGTACTCAATATCGCCTGAAATCAAAAACTTATCGGAAGGATACTGCTGAGACAAACGAACACGTTCAAGCTCTTCGCAAACAGCGCCATCGGGATCAAAATTAGCTCCGGTATTTTTGATAGAATCAAATGCCGCATTGATATCGCCAGCAAATGCCAAAGAAGAGAAAAGAACCGAAACCAAACCGATAAGATAAATAGACTTAAACATGAACGGCGTTGTAACCCACCTGCGTCCAACTCGTCACCCTTAACGCGCGGCAAAAGCTAAACTTAATGTGAATCCATTTTTAGAAGTCGAGGCCTAAGTTGATTCCGTAACCCCAATAACTGGATTTTTCCCAGTAATACTTAAGATCGGGACGGATCGACACGCGCTTGATTCGATACGCAGCCCCCACATTAAACAGAACTCCCAGAGTCATATCGTCTGCGGAGTACGGATCTTGAGAGCCCGTTAAAGTCAGATCAAAGTGCGAGTACTTAAACATTGGTCCAAAGCCGTAAAAGAAAATCAGATCTCTTCCTTTGGGTAAAACCGTTTGAAACAAGAAATCCAAAATCACGATGTAACCGCTACCGTCATAACCTGTATAGTCTTTGTAGTAAGACGGCGCACCCGAGTGAAACAGGATATTGCTTTCAGTATACATGTCGCCTGAAAAAAGCGTGTTGTAACCATTGAACTTCAAACCGAAGAACATCGTTTGAGCATTGCGACGACCACCCATCGTGTCTTCCGCATAGTCGATAAAATCCAACGAAAGCCCACGATAGCGACTGGCAAAGAAAGGTCTTTTGCCTCGAGCCGAGGCTTCTTCCGCTTCCTCGGCCTCTTGTGCGGCTTCATGCATGTCTTGTTTTGTGATCACGCCAGGACGAATTTCCGCATCAGAAACCCAACCCGTTTTTCCCGGCTTCAGACGAACCTTATAGAAAGGCCCTTTTTTTCCTTTGGAGATTTGTAAGACCTGGCCCTGTTTTAAAACTGCCATCACGGGAGCATCAAAATCAGGGTCTTTATAAACTTGAGCCTCATCGGCAATGACAGTTCCTTTTTGTGCCTGCGCAAGCACTATCATAGGAACCAGACAGAATAAGAAAAGCAAAGCCGCCGCACTTCGAAAAATTCGAAGTGAAACGGTCTTACTTAAAGCGCATAAGCCAAACACGCCAGAAAGCCTCAAGCACGATTTTCAAAGACATTTTACTTTGTCCCACGCGACGGTCTTCAAAAACGATCGGAGATTCAGCTCCCTTGAAGCCTTTTTTCATGGCTTTGTATTTTAATTCAATTTGGAAGCTGTAACCGTTGGATTCAACAGTTGCCAGATCAATGCCGATCAAAGTTTCCTTTTTCCAGGCATTGAAACCACCCGTCCAATCATTCAATGGGAACCCCAGGATCAGACGAGAATAGATACCACCACCGCGAGAAATAATCTTGCGCATGAGACCCCAGTTGACGGTGCGACCACCCTCGACATAACGAGAACCCACCGCAAAATCATTGTTTTTCAAAGTGTTCAACAGAGGACCCAAGTCTTCTGGGCGGTGCGAGAAGTCTGCATCCATCTCCACGATGGCCTCATACCCCTGATCAATACCCCAGCGAAAACCAGCGATATAGGCCTTCCCCAAGCCTTGTTTGCCCGGGCGAGAAAGAAGATTCAATTGAGGCAGAGTTTTTTGCATCTCGCGAACGATGGAACCTGTTCCATCCGGAGAGTTGTCATCGACAACTAAAATATCAACGCCCAAATTTTGAGCAAAGACTGCAGGCACGATAGTCTGCACATTTTCTTTTTCATTGTATGTAGGGATCACAATCAGAGTTTTCATGCCCCTAAATTGGCATAAACCTCTGCGGCTGGCAACAACTCCGGCAGGGCCATGAAGCGTAAAATGGGGCTATTTCATTAAATAGATCGCGAAACGAGCTTGCCTTTACCCTTGGTTTCCAAAGCTTCCACCTTCTTAGGTGTGATGGTCGGCAAATTCAAAGGTTTCGTCAGCAGATACTTGGGATCTTGCTTACGCAGATCCAATTGGAATTTCACCTTTTCTGCCGCAGCAGCGGAATCTTTAACATAAAGAATCGGATCGAAGCCACAAGTGCGACACACCACCGACAAGCGCCAGCGGATTTGCACAAACACTTCCGAGATCGCCAAGCACACCACAAAAGCAATCATCACACGCGGATCGTATTCCTGCCAGATCGCGAACATCACCACGATCGAGGCCATCGCTGCTGCAAAGATATTCATCAACCCGATATTTTTCTTACGATAAATATTGCGGGGAGTTTTGCAAAAGGCGCAGTAACAATTGTGCTTGGATTTGAAAAAAGAAAACATATACCTAGTCTGCCGGAAACAAGGTCTAGAAAGAAAGATCAATTTTTGAGAAATGACAAAGCCTTGCTAGAATCACCTTATGACTAAACTAAAAACGATCCAATTCGCTGTAGTTTCCCTTTTTACAATTTGCTCCTCTACAATGGTCTGGGCCGCTTCTGGCGCGGATTATCAGGAAGTCAGCTATGACGACTTGGTGAATGAATTGAGCCAAAAAAAATCCAGCTACGAACAAATCAAAAAAGATGCTGATGGCCCTCAGTCACACATCGGTATTGGTTACGTCAATGGTTTTACAAATGTGTCGACAAGTGGTGCGAATTTCAATCGCCGCACCACAGGGGTTCAACTTTCTGCGGGTCGCGATCTAAGCTCTCGCAATCTTTATGGCGAAGTGATCTTCCGCAATTATGGTTCGAACGACAGCTCCAGCGATTCATTCTCATTGCGTGAGCTGGAAGGTAAATTTGGTTACACCAATGCGATCCAGGGCGTTTGGAATTACTCTTTAAGCACAGGTCTTTCTGCACGCATGATGAAGTACGACAATGCCATTCAAGATTTGCATGTTGATGAAACCACGCCTTCTTTGGTTATCGCCAGCGGCTTGTTCGCACAAATCCACCAAAACATCTCTGTCGGTGTTGAAGCCAGCGCGCGCACAGCCCTGGTTAACAAACCTTCTGACAAAGACTCGTTTGATTTCGCGTTTCGCTTGAACACTTCTCTTTAATTCGCAATACTGGGCGAGTGGATACACTCGCCCTACTTCTTAGCCTCTTCGTTTTCTTAGTCGCCTTAGCCGTTTTGACCAACAAAGCGCGCGCCCAAAAACACTACGATCAAGAACTCCAACCGAACTGCCTACTGACCCGCTGGCCCCTGTTATTCGTCACCGGCCAACGCAGCTTTTTCTATTTCTCAAACTATTGGAACATCTATCCCTCGTACCTGGCAGAGCATGGCTACGAAGTCTTCCACCTCAGACTGCCATGGAGCAATCCTCTGCTGCGCCAATCCCGCCTGATAGAGTTTCTAAAATCCCAAGACGAAGCCAAAAGAAAATTCCACATGATCATGGACTCAACCACCCTCCAAGAGTTCGACTCCGTCTTACGCGAACTTCGCCCCGACTGCGTGATGAGCATTACCGAAATCAGCGGCACGGAAAACAAACCCACAACTGCCTCTTTAGCAACCCCGATCATTCCCCAAGCCACTATAGAAACCCTCCCCTCCAAAAAAGGCAGTTTCTTCATAAAGTGGTCCTACGACCTCCATCGCCTTTTACTATTCGGCCGCAACCTCCCCACTCTAAGCACCCTAGGAGCGATCGAAGCCACCCAACTACAAAACGCCCGCCTTCTTCTAGAGAGGTCACAATCCCTAGCAGAAATGGATCTAAGAGACGGCAATTAAACAACTTCAATGCCGAGGCCCTCGCTAGGGCTTTGGCCACTGCTTACCCTACACGCAGCGACCTCCGTCGGCGCACGATGCGCGAACCGGCGAAGCCGGCGACGGTGAGCCACGGATGGCGTGTCGCGGAGTTTGGGGTAAGCAGTGGCCAAAGCCCTAGCGAGGGCCTCTAGGCATTGTTAGCTGAACTTGCTTGCCTGTTACTAAGGCCCATGATGCAATGGGAATATGACTGACTATCGTGATGTGACACCTGGCAAAGAAACAAAAATGCAAACCGCAAAAGAAGTTTTCAATTACGTGATTGATTATCTTCGCCATCCTGTTCAGAAGATTAAGCACCTTCCTGACTGGAAATGGTCGACTTTGCTGATCACGATCATTGTGATCTCGATGATCTCGGGTGTGATTTCCGGTTTGATTCCGCCGAACATCTACCGCATCGGCTCCGGTTTGATTTTTGCTCCATTTATCGCAGTCGTCATGGCTTGGCTTGGAGCTGTGTTTATTTATTACTACTTCCAGGTCTTCGAAAAAAGAACCTGCTCGCTTCGCCTGATTTTTACTCTGGTCCTTTTCTCGAACATCCCGTTCTTTATTTTCCAAGCCGGTTCGGAATTGATTCCACCCATTACCTTGGTGGGTTTCGCTTTCACAGCAATGTTAATGGCCGTGGGTTTAAGTGAAAACTTTCAAATGGAAAAGCGCCGCGCTTTGCGATTGGTGACAATCCTATTCGCCTGCGTCTTCTTCCTATGGCTTTACAACCGCATCGAAGTCGCAAGAATGTAACTTTCACCTCCGCTGCGGTAACTGATTGCGTTACTCCGAATCAGAATATCCTCAACCGAAAAGCGAACTTCACAATAAAAAAAGGCATCTCTGGGGATGCCTTTTTTATTATTATTTGCAGGATGTCGATAGGACTTTTTTCCATCACTTTCTACGGCTTTTAAATCACTGGAGAAAGTAAGTCCGTACCTTTTACAGCTTATCGAAAGCTTTGATCGTCTCGTCCGTCAAATCTGAATCTGGTGTCGAGAACAAAACGCCGTTATTGCTTTCCATCACGATCGTGTAGCCTTTTTCTTTAGCGATTTTTGAAATCACTTCTTTCATTTTAGTTACGATGGGAGCAGTCAGTTCGTTTTGCTTTTTTTGCAAATCCATTTGGCTTTTTTGAACTTCTTCACGGTATTTCATCATTTGAGCTTGGAACTCCGCTTGTTTTTTGCCCAAAGCATCTTCAGACAAAACCGCTTTTTTCTTTTCCATCTCTTCGCCCAATTTCTTAAGCTCGGCTTCTTTTTTCTCGATGTCTTTTTTCTTTTTACCGAAATCAGCCTCTAGTTCGGCTTTGGCTTTTTTACCAGCCGCTGTTGCTTGAACGGCTTTTTGCATATCCACGAAACCCACTTTGCTGTCGGCTGCTTTCGCCGCAGATACAACCAACATCGCGCTCAAAATCATCATCAAATTTTTCATAAAAACTCCTCTAGATAAGTAAGCCTTTCTCATTCCCCTGACCTTGGCAACTTGAAAAACTGACCCTGCGCACTCTCAATAAAAAAGCCACGGCGCTATAGATATAAAATCCGTGGCTTTATAAACACAAAAGCCAAAGCTTTATAAACAAAAAAAGCCACGGCTTTATCAACCATGGCTTTGTACTACGACCAGAATGTCGGTAATTTTGTAAACTAGGCTCTGCCTGTGGAACCAAACCCACCGGCACCGCGTTCTGTTTCGCTCAGTTCGTGAGCCATAACAAAGTTGGCTTGATAAACCGGAGCCACGACCAATTGAGCGCAGCGCTCTTGATCACCGATAGTGACCGCAGCATCGCCCAGATTGATCACGATGATTTTAACTTCACCGCGATAGTCCGCATCGATTGTTCCTGGCGTGTTCAAAACAGTCAGACCGTTTTTTGCCGCCCAGCCACTGCGTGGACGCGCTTGGATTTCAAAACCCAAAGGAATTTCAAAGCTCAAACCTGTTGGGATCATCGCACGTTGACCTGGTTCCAAAACAACCGGGCCATCAAGTTGGGCACGAACATCCACTCCAGAAGCCCCTGCAGATTGATACTGAGGAAGCTCACCTTTAAAGTTCTCAAGGGTTTTAATTTTCACAGTTACTTTATTCATAGTTCAAACTCCTCCCACCAGTCTTTGAGATCGTCAACACCAGTGCCCAGCAAAACGCCGGATGTTTTATCAGTCGTCAGTTCATTGCGGATATAGTCGTTCACCGAATCCACCGTCACTTCGTTGATCTCTTCGATCACCGAATCCACTGACTTGTATTGGCCAAATACCATTTCATTGACTGCCAAAGATGTCATGCGATTTTCAATATCGTCGGAGCCCAGCAAAATACTGCCCTTCACCTGCGTCTTGAACATCTCCACATCCGAACGAGTCGCACCCTTTTTACGGATCTTTTGGAATTCTTTGGAAATCAACTCGCCGACTTTCTTGACACTCTTTAACTCGGAAGCCGCATAGATATTCAGCATCCCAGAATCGATGTTGGTATTTAATCCTGAGAAAATCGAATAAACCAAGCCGCGCTTTTCACGCACACTTTGGTAAAGCTTTGAAGTCATGCCGCCACCCAAAAGAGTGTTCGTGATCACCGCTTCAAAACGATGACGATCACGGAAACTCGCTGTCGGCAGCCCCAAAAGCATATGCACTTGTTCTGATTGCTTTTCCATCACACGACGACGACGCAACCAATTTGGTTTTTTGCGCGTATTCTTAAGTGTGGATTTAGCTTTCTTACCCAGGTGCTTGTGCACACCCGCCATAAACTCGTCGTGATCCAGGCAACCTGCCGCGCTCACGATGATATTTTTGCCGGTATAGTTTTTCTTATAGTAATCCATCACCTGCTTTTGCTTCATCAAAGCAATCGAAGCAGGCGTTCCCAAGATGGGACGACCCAATGGATGCTTGCCGTAAGCCTCATCATAAAGAACGTCATAAATAACGTCTTCGTGAGAGTCTTCCGACATCGCGATTTCTTGTAAGATCACGCCTTTTTCCAAGGCGAATTCTTTTTTAAGCAAATTCATATTGGAAACCAGGTCCGACAAAACGTCTAAAGCCTTTTCCCAATGATCCTTTAATACCAGCGCATGATAGCACGTGTACTCGCGAGTCGTGTAAGCATTCAGCTCACCACCCACGGATTCCAATGATTTTGCGATTTGATAAGTATTGCGGGTTTTAGTGCCTTTGAATACCAGATGCTCCAGCAAGTGAGACATGCCGGCAATGGCTGGAGTCTCGTCCCGAGTCCCCGTTAAAACCCAGATACCGATAGAAACGGCACGGGACCCTGGATGAAATTCGCTCATCACTCGGATCCCGTTAGAAAGTTCAGATTTTTTGAACAAAGTATTTATAACCTGCTCCTATGCGCCGAGGTCTTACGACTTTGGCGCGCCATCAGAGTCTACTGTTGTTGCAACAAAGCTTTGCGAGAAAGTTTCACGCGACCTGCACGGTCAACTTCAAGAACTTTTACGTCGATAGTTTCGCCTTCTTTAAGAACGTCTGTTACGGCGCGAACGCGCTCGTTAGAGATCTCAGAGATGTGTAACAAACCTTGAGTGTTCGGAAGGATTTCAACGAAAGCTCCGAATTCAGCGATTTTTACTACGCGGCCTTTATACGTTTTACCAACTTCAGCTTCTGCCACGATGTCGTTGATCATGCCGATAGCTTTTTTAGTTGCTTCAGGATCAGCGGATGCAATGTGGATTGTACCGTCGTCTTCGATTTCGATCTTAACGCCAGTCGCTTCAGTGATACCACGGATAACTTTACCACCAGATCCGATAACTTCGCGGATTTTGTCTGGACGGATTTTGATAGTCTCGATACGTGGAGCAAATTCAGAGATTTGACCACGAGGAGTTTTCATCACTTTTTCCATTTCGTTCAAGATGTGGATACGGCCGTCTTTAGCTTGAGACAACGCTTGTTCCATAACTTCGAAAGATACAGAGTCAATTTTGATATCCATTTGAACAGCTGTGATACCTTGAGCAGTACCTGCAACTTTAAAGTCCATGTCACCCAAGTGATCTTCATCACCCAAGATGTCCGTCAAGACTGCTACGCGGTCGCCCTCTTTGATTAGACCCATTGCCACACCGGCAACGTTTCCTTTAACAGGTACACCCGCATCAAGAAGAGCCATCAAACCAGAACATACAGTACCCATTGAAGAAGAACCGTTAGACTCCAAAACTTCAGATACGATACGGATTGTGTATGGGAATTTCTCATGGTCAGGAAGAACCGCTTTAAGAGCGCGTTCAGCCAAGTTACCGTGACCGATTTCACGACGAGAAGTACCGCTCATACGACCTACTTCACCTACAGAGTATGGAGGGAAGTTGTAGTGAAGCATAAATTTGCGTTTTTGAACGCCCAACAATGAATCAACCATTTGTTCATCGTCACCAGTACCCAAAGTCACCGTGCCCAAAACTTGAGTTTCACCACGAGTGAATAGACCTGAACCGTGAGCACGTGGCAAGATACCAACTTCGTTCGCTACAGGACGTACAGTTGTCGTATTACGACCGTCGATACGAACTTTGCGATCCAAGATCATCGAACGAGCTTCTTTGTATTTAAGATCTTCGATGATTGTGTTGAGTTCTTTTTTACGTTGTTTCAAAAGATCTTTGTCAGTGATGGAAGCCAACAAAGTTTTTTCAGCTTCAGAAGCTGCTGCTGCAGATGCTGCGTAACGATCTTGTTTTTCTTTGATCGCAAGCGCTGCTGCGATTTTAGGCTGCAAGAAAGCTTCAGCAGAAGATTTAAAATCTGCATCAATAGAAGGAGCTGTGTAAGCGCGTTTAGCTACAGAACCCGTTTTTTCACGCAATTCATCTTGCGCATTCAAAAGAGGGATCAATGCTTGGTGACCGAATTTCAACGCTGCCAAAGCATCTGCTTCAGAGATGAATTTCGTTTCACCTTCAACCATCAACAAACCATTGCGAGTACCCGCAACGATCATATCCATGTCGGATTTTTCCATTTGTTGTGGAGTTGGGTTGGCGATGAATTGACCGTCAACGCGAGCGATTTGAACTGCTGCCGTTGGGCCGTTGAATGGAATATCAGATACGTGAAGGGCTGCAGAAGCACCCAAACTTGCCAAGATTTCAAGAGGGAATGAACCGTCAGCAGAAAGAACAGTCGCCACAACTTGAGTTTCATAGCGGTAGCCTTCTGGGAAAGAAGGACGGATTGGACGGTCGATCAAGCGAGCAATTAGAACCGCGTCGTTTGTTGGTTTAGCTTCACGTTTGAAGTAACCACCTGGAATTTTACCAGTTGCATAGTATTTTTCGATGTATTCAACAGTCAGAGGGAAGAAGTCCATCTCTGAAGGTTTTTTAGAAGAAACAGCAGTAACGATAACCATGTTGTTACCAGAAGAAACAAGTACTGATCCATCAGCTTGTTTTGCCATACGGCCTGTTTCGATTGTGATCTGTTTTCCACCTACAGAAGTAGTTACAGTCGTTTTCATTAAATCTCCTTATTTAGCGAAAAATCGTTTTCGCCATCCGTTTGTGGAAGCCATCTCAAAAATCATTCTGAGACATTCAACAAGCCATCTTTGCTTGTTTTCGAAGTCAGCGCGATTTCTCAGCTGGCTTCCTGTTTTTTAAAGTTCGAAGGGGCTATTCAGCCCCTTCTTTAGTATCTTATTTAAATGGAGATTACTTACGGATATCAAGTTCTTTGATAAGAGTTTGATAACCTTTAACGTCTTTGCGGTGCAAGTAATCCAAAAGCTTACGACGTTGATTTACTAGAGTCACAAGACCACGACGACCGTGGAAATCTTTTTTGTGAGTAGTGAAGTGAACTGTAAGGTCGTTGATACGTGCTGTAAGCAAAGCAACTTGTACTTGTGCTGAACCAGTATCTAGGCCTGCAGTTTTGAACTTGTTAACGATCTGTGCTTTTTGTTCTTTAGTGACTGCCATTAGCGTCTCCTGTGTTGGCGTTACCGCCGGTTTGTAAACTCCCCACCTTAGTCGTCATGGCTGTCGATCCTAGGCAGGTTTTGTAAGGTTCTATCTGAGCCCGCAAGCGGGGTCAAGTAGTGAAAATAATTAGTATTTGAATACGCGCTTCAGGACAAATCCTCGTCCTGGCTCGAGGCCAACAATGGCCAAAAGCTTCCCACCCTCCAAGGCAAGAATCTGCACGTATTGGTCTTCATCGGGCTTAAAAACAGCTATAAGCTGGCTACGCAGGTCATGGCTGATCTGGCCATTCCCCAAAAGCACCTGATCCTGTCCCTTCACGCGGATACGCTTCACCATCGGTAAAGCGGCATCCATCGCCACAAAAGCCGGTGAAAAAGTGCTCTTTTTTACACACTCCTCAATGGCCTCCAGGGTTTGCCCCTGCTGCAAATGATAGGGGGCTGAATAAGTTCTGCGCAGAGCACTCATCGCCGCACCACAGCCAAGAGCCTGCCCCAAAAGATCCACCCATGTACGAATGTAGCTGCCTTTAGAGCAACGAAGATCGAACTCAGCCCAATCCTCCCCCATTCCCAGGAATTGAACATCCCAGAAGTTCATGACCTTTTTAGGGATCACAACGTCTTTATCCTGGCGGGCATATTCGTATAGCTTTTTACCCTGAACTTTGATGGCCGAGTAAATCGGAACTTCCACTTCCATCTCACCTTGAAGCTTCATAGCTTCCGCAAGCAAAGTTTCCTGCACCAAATTGACGGGCTTGGTTTCCAAAGTTTCTCCGGTGGTATCCAGGGTGTCGGTGCGAATCCCAAATTGAATTCGCACGCGGTAACCCTTGTCACCTTCCAGAATGTATTGAGAAAGCTTGGTCGCTTCATTGATCAGGCAGGCCATCAAGCCTGACGCCATAGGATCCAAGGTGCCGGAGTGACCGACAGACTTTGTGCCCATAATACGACGCAAACGCGAAACCACGTCATGGCTGGAAATGCCGGATGGTTTATCAACAAGTAACAAACCATTGAAATCGACGCTGATCCGTTTAGCCGGAGGCGTTTTTGAATTTTCAGAATTATTCGTCATCAGACTCTGAGTCTTCTTTAGGCTCTTTGGATTTTCTTTCCAACTCAAGATCAGAAAGAATGCGTTCCACTTTCAAAACCTGCTCTGTGGCGTGATCCACATAGAAAGTCAGTTTTGGGCAATAACGCATTTTAAGTTCTTTGCCGATAAAGTTTTGAATTTCGAAAGCGCGCTCTTGCAACAACTCCAATGCCAATTCTTGATCTTTATCGGACCCCAGAACACTGACATAGACTTTTGCGGCACGCAAATCCGCTGGCATCTTAACTGAAGCCACCGTCACCAAACCTGGCAACGGTACTTTGAAACCACGGATCAAAAACTGAGCGATGGTAGCTTGAATTTCACGTTCTACGCGAGCGACTCGGCGCCCATCACCCATGTTTTTCATTATAGACCCAATTCTCTAGCAACTTCTTTTTTAACAAAAGCTTCCATCATATCACCGACTTTAACGTCGTTGTAGTTTTCAATGCCGATACCGCACTCGTAGCCAGAAGCCACTTCTTTGGCGTCGTCTTTGAAACGTTTAAGCGATGCGATCTTGCCTTCGTAAATGATCTTATCTTCACGAAGAAGACGGATCGAATTGTTACGCTGAACTTTACCATCGATAACGAAGCAACCCGCAATCGTTCCAACTTTTGGTACGTTGAACACGTTACGAACTTCCACGCGACCCATAACTTCTTCAACCATATCTGGAGTAAGAAGACCGGACATCGCAGCTTTCATTTGATCGATCAATTCGTAAACGATCGAGTAAGTTCTGATGTCGACACCCAATTGTTTCGCTTTAGCTTGTGCGCCCAAGTCAGGACGAACGTTGAAGCCCAAAACGATACCTTTAGAAGTGTTCGCCAAAGTCACGTCATTCTCATTGATACCACCGACAGCGGCGTGGATCACACGCACTTTCACTTCCGGAGTCACCAATTTAGAAAGCATTCCGTTGATGGCCTCAAGAGAACCATGAACGTCTGCTTTCAAGATGATCGCAAGCTCTTTCACATCGCCAGATTTAACTTTAGAGAAGATTTCGTCCAAAGACATTTTCGACGCTGGAGTTGCCGCAGCTTTCGCCGCTTGTTCTTTTCTCAAAGTAGACATCTCTTCAGCTGTTTTTTCGTCTTTAACGATATCGAACTTATCACCGGCAGCTGGAACACCATCCAGACCCAAAACTTCCACTGGAAGACCTGGACCCACAGATTCAACTCTTTGACCTTTATCATTCGTCAAAGAACGAACGCGGCCTTTCATTGTACCTGCTACGATGTACTGACCAACAGCAACAGTTCCGTCTTTAACCAGAAGTGTTGCAACAGGTCCTTTGCCTTTTTCCATTTTCGCTTCGATCACAAGACCTGTGCCCGAACGTTTAGGATTGGCTTTAAGCTCACCGATTTCAGCCAACAATTTGATTTGCTCAAGAAGCTCTTTCAAGCCTGTTTTCTTAAGAGCTGAAACTTCCACGAAGATCGTGTTACCACCCCATTCTTCTGGGACGATTTCAAGTTCAGTTAATTGTTGTTTGATACGGTCCGGATTCGCACCGGGTTTATCCATCTTATTCACAGCCACGATAATAGGTACGCCAGCTGCTTTCGCATGGTTAATAGATTCTTGCGTTTGCGGCATCATACCGTCATCAGCTGCTACCACGATAACCGCGATATCAGTCGCGTTCGCACCACGAGTACGCATCGCCGTGAAGGCTTCGTGACCCGGAGTGTCTAGGAACGTGATCAATGAACCGTCTTCCAATTTAACAGAGTAAGCACCGATGTGCTGCGTGATACCGCCGGCTTCGCCTTTGGCAACGTCAGCATTACGGATAGCATCCAACAAGGAAGTCTTACCATGGTCAACGTGACCCATGATTGTAACAACTGGTGGACGAGTGATTTTTTCTGCATCCATATCACCGAATGCAGTTTCCGACGCTACGTCATCAGCAGTTTTGAATACGTTTTGAGCTTCCCAACCAAATTCAGGAACGATCAAAGCGATCGTATCGAAATCCAGCGAAGTATTCATGTTGGCCATAACACCGTTCGACATCAAAACTTTGACCAATTGAGGAGCTTTCAAGCCCATCTCCATTGCCAAATCCGTCAGCTTCATTGTGCCATTAACTTTAACGATACGTTTATGAGCTGCCGCTGTTGTGATTTGAGTTTTCTGAGCATCGCGATCCAATACGCCTTTTTTCTTTTTAGGCTGGAACACCATCTCACGCTTACGGAACTCAACGGGGTTGAACGTTTTAACTTCTTCTTCTTTTTCTTTTTCACGAGCGCTTGGCCCCGCATTGAATGCACTTGGAGCCACAGCCGGAGCTGCACCAAAGCGTTTGCGTTTATCAAACTCTTTGTTGTGGTGGTGATCGCCACCTTCAGTTGGTATCTCTGGAGGAGCTTGCTGCGCTACGAAGCCAGGACGGATGTTACGCGTTGGCGCACCACCTGCGGGGCGATTGAAACCACCCGGGCGAGGTCCTGTGAAAGAAGCACTTGCACCGCCACCTGTGCGAGGTTGAAAACCTCCACCTTGTGGACGCTCACCTTGTGAGCGCTGCGGAGCTTGTGTCTGAACGCGGGAAAGATCCATGCGTCCAATGATATTTCTTTTCGGAGCAGAAGCCGGAGTCGACGAGCTTGCGATACCGCTAGTTCCAACAACAACTTCTTTCTTACGAGCCTGAACCGGAGCGGATGCCGCTGGCGCTGCTGGAGCTTCTGTTTTCACAGGAGCCGGAGCTTCAACTTTGGCTTCCACCACTGGAGCTGCTGGAGCCGCCGCCACAGGTGTTGGTTCTGGTTTCGCAACAAGCTTTTCTTCAACCACCGCTGGAGTTGGTTCTTCAACCTCTTCCTTCGGAGCAGCCGCAGCTGCTGGCTTTTTAACTACAACACGAGTTGTTTTAGGAGCTTCCGCTTCTTCTTCAACTTCGGGTTTGGAAATTACTTTTGCTTTTGCTTCAACCGGAGCCGCTTCCTCTTTCGTCTTACGACGAATAACCGAAGGCTTCGCTGCACCAGAGGCTGCTGCCGCTGCTGCGTCTGTTTCAGCCGCTGCAGGCGCCGCTACTTTTTTAGCTGGTGCCTTGCGAGTTGCCGCTTTTTTGGGTTTTGCTTCTTCAGCCGGCTTATCGCCACCACCCAACTTAATTTTAATCTGCTCAAGAACCTGAGGATCTAACTCCGCCATATGGCTCTTAACAGGCAAATTCCATTCACGGATTTTGTCCATTAAAGCCAGCGGGGTCATCCCGATTTCTTTCGCAAATTCAAAAACTTTTGGATTACTCACTCAGTCTCCCTGTGTAGTAACTGTAACTTAAACTTTATAAATCTATTCTTCTTCAGCTTCTTGAGAGTTCAATTTTTGCAACTCTTGTTTCAACAATGCATCGGCCTGAGCTTTCGCTGAGCCACCCGCTTTGCTTTCTTTGGCAACAGTTGGAGCTGTTGGTACTGGAGTACCTTCTGCTTCATACTTAGTAAGCAAAGCTTTCGCTTCGTTAGAAAGTTTCTCTGCCTTTTCTGGATCGTCATAACCTGGGATCGTCATCAATTCCTGTACGCTTGCTTGAGCTACAGATTGGAATGAACCGAAGCCAGATTGGAAGATGTTTTGTGCCATAGTTTCGTTCATGCCTGGGATCAACATCAAATTGAAGATGGATTCCGCAGTACGAGACGCCGCTGAAGATTCAGAAATAATATCCAATTTCCAAGTCGTCAATTTAGCTGCCAAGCGAACGTTTTGACCGCGTTTACCGATAGCCAAAGACAATTGAGAATCTGGAACAACGATTTCCATTTCACGGTTTGTATCATCCAGGAATACGCGAGAAATTTCAGCCGGAGCCAAAGCGTTCACCGCAAAACGAGTGATGTCTTCATCCCAAGGAACGATATCGATTTTTTCGCCACGAAGTTCTTGTACGATGTTTTGTACACGAGAACCCTTCATACCAACGCAAGCCCCTACTGGATCAACAGTCTGGTCGTTAGAACGAACCGCGATTTTAGCACGTTGTCCTGGCTCACGAGCCGCTGCCATAATCTCAACCACACCGTCATAGATTTCTGGAACTTCCATTTCGAAAAGTTTCATCAAATAACGTTCATCAGCGCGCGACATGATGATTTGTGGACCACGAGTTGTTTGGCGAACTTCAGACAGGTAACCTTGAATACGGTCGCCTGGTTTGTATTGCTCACCAGGGATTTGCTCACGAGGTGGGATGTACGCTTCCGTACGACCCAAATCGACAACGATCGCGCCTTTTTCTACGCGACGAGCGATACCAGATGCGATTTCACCTTTACGTTCTTCGAATTCAGTGAAGATGATAGAGCGTTCAGCATCACGCACTTTTTGCATGATGATTTGTTTTGCAGTTTGTGCTGCGATACGGCCCAAGTCAGTCGCTTCCAACTTGATACCAATAGAGTCGTCCATTTGAACATTTGGATCCAATTTAACAGCGTCGTCGTAAGTGATTTCAACTTCTTCGTCGACGAATTTTTCGCGAGGTACAACTTCTTTGAACTCAAACAATTCAACTTCGCCAGTTTCTTCGTTGTAGGCCGCTTCAATTTCACGGTAAGTACCGTATTTTTTACGGGCAGCTACAAGCATGCCTTGAGTGATTGCATCGATAACGACTTGTTTGTCGATACCTTTGTCTTTACCAACTTGCTCAATCACTTTGGAAAGATCTGAAAACATATTTTCAGCCATGGCTCATCCTCTCTACTTTTTTTGACCTTTATTAATTTCAAATAAAACTTTAGCTTTTTCGATCATGCCGTACGGGATTTTAATCTCGACGTCTTTGACCACGAATCGCACACCTTGATCGTCGGCAGATTCAATAACCTCTTCGACGGTCTTAGCAGCTTTCCATTTTTTGTCCGTCACACCCATGCTCTCCAGGGACTTGGATGTTTTCAGATACACTTTCTTGCCAACCGCTTTTTGAAAGTGCCATGGTTTTACCAAGTGGCGCTCCAAACCCGGACTTGAAACTTCCAGAGCATACGCCGCGCCTGGAATGATATCTTCGTCCTTTTCCAAAACTTCATTCAACGCTTTGGAAACATTCGAACAATCTTCAAGGCTGATACCGCCCTCGTCATCTTTATCGATGAACAAGCGCAAAGTACGACCCTTGCCCATGCCTACGAATTCGATATCGTAAAGCAGACATCCCTGTGATTCAGCGGCGTCAGTTGCGATTTTTTCTACTTTATCTAACCAAGAGGGTCTCTCAGACATCTCTTCACTTCCTTTACGCACCATCTGTGCGACTTCAGCCCACCAACCCCGATACGGGTGGTTTCAGCTTACTAATGAAGTGACTCCTGCTAAAAGCCGTTGGCAAATTTCCAACTAGGGCCTGCAGCGTGTGTGGGCTCAAACATCGATTTCATAAGAATCAACGTATCTGGCCGACACATCCCGTTTTGTCCGAGGAACTCAAAAGAGAATTCAGTGGCAAAAAAAAATGGGCCTGTCTAAGGCCCATCGAACGTCCTTAATCTAGCAAAATTATCAAAGAAGCGCAAGGACTTATCTAGCCCTAGGGACAGGAGTACAAGAGCGCCGTGGCCCCATCCTTATAATAGCGCGGTCTGCGACCTGTGAGCTTAAATCCGAGCTTTTCATAGAGTTTTTGGGCCGATTCATTGCTTTCGTGCACTTCTAGCCACAACTCGCGATCTTGACCCTTTGCAGCAATCAAATGCCTAATCAAGATCTCCATCAGACCCCGGCGCTGAAATCGCGGATGCGTCGCCACCAAGGAAATCTCCCAGGCATCAGGAACTTCACGATAAAGCACAAAGCCCGCCAGATCATCCCCTTCAAAAATCCCCACGCCTTCCGCCGTCGCCATCTCTGCACCCAGCATTTCTGCCGGCCAATAAAATTGCGGAAGCATTCCACCTTGCTGGTGGATGGCCTCGACAAGTTCACGCATCGCGGGTTTATGGGGTGAATAGAGGGATTCGATTCTCATATGGACCTAAAGAAAATTTCGCACCTTGTATTTGCGCTTCATCACTTCAAACCACGAGCGCAGACGCTCTTCAAGCTGTTGTTGCGCAAGGAATGACTTAATGTTGTCTTTGATAGAGGCAAACGAAGTGCTTCCGAATTTGGCCTTATTTTTTTCGTAATAAGCAAAGGCATCGATATCTGACACGATTCCTGCCATAGAACTGGTTTTAAACTTAATAAAGCTTTTTGCGACCAATTTACGAGTGGTGAACTTATTCACCTCAACCGTCGTCGGCTGCAGCTGGCTCCAATAAGTTTTTCCGGCTGCGGCTCTTTCGATTTTGCCGACCGCTTCGTTAAGTTCCGCATCTGAAACTGTGCCCACGTTAAAAGCTTCCGCCTCCATCGCGACCACGGCCTCCAATAAAACAGCAGTCACGTGACTGCGGAATTCCTTAGATCCCGGAGACGTTTCCTGCAGAGTGTTTTTCTTGGCATCTTTGGGTGGAAATAAAACCGCGTCTATGACAGAAGTGATTTGAACTTCGCGGCTGGTGATCACATAGTCACCCACCTGCCCGACAGTTTCTGAAACCACTGTGGCTGCCGAAGCATGGAAAGTCATAAATAAGGAAAGAATCAGGATACGCATGGGTCTATTGTGTACCGGAGTTCCCGGCGTTGTCCAAAAAAAAAGCGGAGCTCCATTACAGAACTCCGCTACCACTGAGAAATTGGGACTGAGAGATTTTGGAAACAATTAGAAATTCATGCGACCAGAAACTGTCATTACATAGTATTGCAGTTTTTCGATTGGATTTGTGTTCATCCATTGGTTGTAGTTCGCGTTGTAGTTGCTTCCGTAGTTGATACGGCTGGAAAGGTTCCACATATATCTGAAATCCAAACCAATAGAGTATTTTGGAGAGAATTCCAAATCAGCACCAACCAACGCACCCAAGTCTACTGCGTGTGAGTTTGCATCAGACTTCATGTTGTTATTGTTGTAGTTATAGTTGTAAGTATAGTTATTCGATTTCAAATCATACGTTCTATACGAGTAAGCAACCAAACCACCGATAACTGGTTTAACGATACCATCAAAGAACTGGATCTTAGTTGCCAAAGAACCTGTGTATTGGTTGATATCAACATTGTTGTAGTACGGGTTGTTCATAGTCCATTGATTTGGACTTACAGTGTAGTTCGAGTAAAGGAACGAACCTTCAATGATGAAACCGTCAACTTTATTACCGAAAGACACACCCAGAGCATAGTTACCTTTAACGTTAGAAACGTCTGGATAATCACCCATACCCAGCAAACCCGCTACGTATTTAGTGCGTTGTTCGACTGGTTTGTTTTTCTCAAGAGAAGCAGCCATTTCCTGACGGATCAACTCGCGAGTTGCTGCGTCGTCGTTAACTTGCTTTTCAATGATAACTGGAGCCGGAGCCGCAACTGGAGCAACAACTACTGGAGCTGCTACGGGTTGTTGAACTGGAACCTGTTGTTGATTATTTAAGTTGTTAAATTTATCACCGAACAAAACGTCAGCACGACGTTTTTCGTCTTCCATACGAGATTGCTCAAGTTTTTCAACGATCTTTTGTTCAGTTTGAACCTCAGCATCTTGACGGCTCTTACGGATCGCTTCCGCACGAGATTCAGCCAAAGGCGAAGCTTCAATAACAGTTGTTGGCTGTTTTTGAACTTGCTGAGTTGCTGCAGTAGCCTGAGCTGCCTGCGCTGGTGAGTTAATAATATAGATAGGTTGTGGCTTCACAGACTGCACTTCACCTTGAGCTGCAGCAGGAAGAACTGTTGTGTTTGTCCCAACAGCTTGTTTTGGTGCTTGCTTGGCATACATAGCGTCCAATTCAGCATCAACATCACTCTCAAGGGATTGAGCCAACGCGAATACCGGCGCCATGCTCAAAGCCGCAAGGATATAGTAATACTTTTTCATAAAGTCTCCTCAGTGTGGTTTTCTAAAACCTTTTTTAATCGAATCCCTCTAGAGCAAAGCCAGTGCCAACTGGGACGATTTTCGTCCCCACCGTGTAAACCCTTGAATTTGCGAGCTTAAGCAGTCCTAAGGAACCCTGCCTATTTCGGGTGGCGGCATAAAAGAGTGACAACTCTTCGAACGCTTCCTGAACTTCTTTCAAACTGGGGTCAAATTGGCCTGGAGCACAAAACCCGCTGAAAAAGCAGGCAAAAACTCAGAAAAATCAGGCTTTTTGAAAAAAGATGTTGAGGATGAGGGCCTTCTAATATTAAAAAGATCACCTCACTGCGGGTGTGGTGAAATGGTAGACACAGAAGATTCAAAATCTTCCGCGAAAGCATGGGGGTTCAAGTCCCTCCACCCGCACCAAAATTAAACAACCGCCTTTTGGCGGTTTTTTAATTTTTGCCTTATGCACTCCGACTTCGTCGGAGTATTTCCTGAAGATTAATACCACTCAGATCGAAGCCTTTGTTTTTGTCGTTCACTGCCGCCGGCAGCGAACTCCTGGCGCTAAGCTAAGTGCAGTCTTGTTTTTCGAAAGACTGAGTGACGATTATACAAAGCGCCTTATTTTTTGATAGAATTGAATCAGCGACGAGGTGTTTTGTATGAAGGCTCTTTTGATAGGTCTTTTGTTTGTTAGCTGTCTATCTGCTGGTGCGCAGCCGCAACTTGCTACCGTCTCCACATTAGAGAAAGCTACTAAAACACTTTCTAAAATCAATGTAGCCCCCGAAATCACAACCAAGAAAATGAACCCCATTTCTTTGTTCGCAAAGACCAATCCTCCTTCTTCAAAACCAGAAAAAGCCTCCAACGACCGACCCAAAGTTGAACGGTGAAATTTGGAGTCGCAACTCCTGCTTTTTGAGTGTTCGGGAACAAGACTTGGACCTTTGTTTGCTTTTCAGTTTCCTTTAGCCATGGCTTAATAAAGACATGGGACTTAGAACGACTACAAAACTGGTACTTTCAGCTATATTGGGCTTAGCCCTTTTAACTCCATTGAGCTGTGGCAAAGCCTACAATTCTTCCAGTTATGATGCTGATATTTATGGCGAAGGCGGCGGCGGAACGCCGGCATTCCAGGCCGCTCAAGCCATCCTTCGTGACAACTGTGCGACTTGCCATACTCAAGCGAGCCATCAAACTTGGGGTAATATCTCTGAAGCTCAATTCGTAGCTCAAAACCTGGTGACCCCAGGAAGCCTTTCAGGCTCTCAGCTTTATACTAAAATCTCTGGCAACAGCACAGGTATCGCCGGAAACATGCCACCCTCTGGAGGCAACCTCACCTCCGACCAACTGCAAACTCTAGAAACCTGGATCCTAAACATCCAATAAAAAAAGCCAGGCAAAAACCAGGCTTTTTTCGTTTTAGAGTCTGTAGGCTAACCCTACTCTCCAATACATCGTCTCGTCTTTATAGACCATTCCGAAGCTTTGGATGTATTCAAAGGATTGACCTACGCGCGCTCTGAGGTCTAAGAAGCCGCCGGAGATCATTTTTGAGCCTGACTGCACAGTTGTGTCAGCACTGCTGCCTGTTGGCCAATCTACATTCTTAAAGTACGACGAGATATCGAATCCGAAATCTACCTTCGGCCCCAGTCGATAAAAGATACGCGGAGTAATTCTCAAAGCTGTCCAGGGCACGCGGGCTTGGAAGTAATTAAGGCCGGTGTTTTTATCACCACCGACAGCGCTGCCACCAGCGATACCACCGCCGACACCCCAACCCCATTTAGGATAATAAAAGTTTTTTTCAACACCGACACCGAAACCATAGTAAGAGGCTTTGGAGTCTTGAGAGTTACCGGAAGTGGTATTGGTAATGGAAAGTTTCTCTACCCAAGAGTTGTACTCGCCCGTTAACAACCAGCGCTCCAAAGCGCGCGGAGCAGTCGCTGGTGCTGCGGTCGCAACTGATTTTGTGGGAGCACCATTTTTTTGCGCCCAACCAGAAACTGAAAGCAATACGATCGAAGAGATAATCAATAGCTGTTTCACGTTCGCCTCCTACAGGGACAGATGCAGTTGTGACTGCAACATCCAAGCATCCGCATTCACAGATGTATCATTTAATTTGCGACCATTTACGAAACCTGCGCGGAATTCCACCCGAGGCATCGGGAAGGCCAAAAGACCGAAAGACCATTTAAATTCATCGGCTGACTCTGATGACATTGTGGCATTGTAGTATTCAATTTGACTGAGAATATTATAACCACGTGTGATCCCCAGTAAGCTTTGCAACATCAGGTATCCACCGACCTTATCGCTTGGATTTGCCAGAGGGCTGTCTTTGACAAATCCCACTTCAGTCAAAAGACTGTCGCCTTTTTCAAAGCCTAACTTTTGGTGAAATTCCAAACGGGTTTTTTCCACGTAGTCATTTTTTGATTGCATGACTGCAAAACCCAATCGGTTCTTATCTGCCACGTCAAATTCCATCATCACCGAAAGACCCTTTTGGCGGACGTCTTCATCTTCCTGCAAGACATTCCCAATAAATAGATCACCCGTGATTTCCCAGTTGTCACCGTAGTATTGCGTGATCACACCCGTGGATTGGTCATTCTGCGCAACGTCCGTCACCAAACGACTATAGGAGGTATGGTCTGCGGTACGGATACCGAAGACTTTATCCATCGTTCCAACGTACGTGTAGAATTTCTTATTCACTTGCCAACGGAAGTAGTGTTCACGGGAAATAAAATTTTTGTTATCCGGATCATTCATATTGGCACGGGCCGCTGGCGTGAGCTGGTAGCCGCCTGACAAAACCATCAAGTACTTCGCGCCACGATCAAATTGAATTGCCACGTTGGCGTCGGCTTGCATGGTGATGTATTTCGTAACCGCAGCCGGTCCGCCTGGATTTTGCTGGAAGTAAAGTCCGCGATACTTGATGCCGGGACGAATCCACCATGGCAGTTGAGTCGAACCCAAAAAGCCTGACTTCGCGGCGATCTCTTCCTCGGGTAAGTTTTTATTGAATACCAGGTCACGAGCGGCGATCTCCGTCGTAAAAAGCGCGCGGCCGTAATCAGTCAGAGGACCGTTGCCCTGTCCGTTATAATGACATGTAATGCATGTGTTGTACCCGTAAGAAATAAAATCCGGATACGCTTGGCTGACTTGTGGAATTAATATTCCTGCAAGAAGCAAAAATGGAAGAAGTAAAATCACGCTGCAACCTCATTTGATGGACAAGACTTATTTCGAGTTTAAGTCTATGGTTCCAACGAATGAGGCGCAAATCAAAAAGCTTACAAATGCTCGGAGTTTTTGCGGCGCTCCTTACTGAGGAGCACCATTAGCAACCCACACGTCCACCAGAGTACGTTGAGCTTCAGAAAGGATACCACTTGTTGGCATCGGATTATTGGAGTTATTCATACGCGCTTGAATATTGGTAGCGGCAACTTTGGCGCTCGCATATTTTGTCAAATCCAATCCACCACGCGCATTGCTTGCACTATGACAGCTCACACAGCTGTTCGCAAACACTCCACCCACGGCAATCAACTGTGAATAAGTCACGTTCGTTGGAGTCGCAGTGGCTGTTGCCGTCGCTGTTGGAGTCGGCGTTGGAGACGTGGCCGTCGTCGATTTCAAAGTTTCATATTCCAAGGCGATTACATCGTTCGCGTTTGGAGTCATAACCACAATCGCATTAGCGGTGCCCGGAGAAAGATTCGTGGCTGTTGTCGTAGAAATTACAGCAGACACGTTTTGATAGGTGGTCGCCTCAACAGCTTTCGCCATATTAACGTAAAGATTCACTGTGTTCACCTGGTAGCTTCCAGAAGAAACATTTTTCAGACGCAAAGTCGGATTTCTAAACTCGTAACCTTGAGTCACACCACTGATCACTGCTCGACGAATATCGATTGTGGCAGTTAAAGGAGCCGAGGGTGTTGCACCAGCCAAATCCCATGTCATCGTTACGAATGTCGTAGCAAGATTCGCAGGGACTTTGACCGCCGCTGATTTAACTTTTGCAGAAACTTGAGCTTGCCCCGTATCAACCAAACATTGAGCATACTTGTCCTGAGCTGCACCCCAATAGGAATTGATCTCCGTGATGCGAGCTTGGTTTTGTGGACCTGTGTAGGGAGGTTTATGAGAACCATTCACGGCCTGACTTGAAATTTTAGCTGCACCCACGCTGGAGAAAGCCGCATAAGACGGCACAACATCCGGGCTACCAAACACTCCCAGACCGATACCACCAGAAACGTGACAGCCGCCGCAAGTTTGATTTAAAAATGGATGGAAAGTTGCAGCATAGACCTTTACGATCGCTTCTTCACAAGACTCCCCGCCGACTGTAGAAAACTCGGTGCTGCCACCGGCTACAGAGCTAAGGTTTGCCATAGTGAATCCCTCACCACAGTTGTTGAAAGCAACAACTGTGATAACAGCACCCACGGCCCAGAGAATTTTTTGAACAACTTTAGAGCTTCCCACTCATTCCCCCAAACACATACAAACACGCATTTAACTATTTATCGCTCACTCCCCAGCAGGCGACAAACGGCTTCCGCAATGCAGAAGCCAGAACACTTAAGCAACCTTGATCACCTGAGAAAGCTGAGACGTATCTAAGATACGATTAGCTACTCTATCAAACAGGTCCATTCGTTTATTCGCTTGGCACCAATTCGCAAATACAGCTGCCGCGACTAATTCAGGATTGGAACCAGTTACAAACGTCGGATCCGAAGCTTGATTGTCGTTGAATTGACCAACTTGGAAGTCGCTGGTTGCAGGACGACCTTTAGGATCGAAGTAAAACAAGTAAGCGACGCCGTGGCCACGGTCTCCAGCCCAACCAGCAGCGCGATCGTCTGAAGCATTGCTATATACGGAACCATCAGATACCACCATGATCATGACCGGTTTCCCTAACACAGAAGCGCTCTCAAGAATGCGCCCCACTTCAGTACCGGCATCAAGATCTCTTGTATCTCCCGTCGTGCGTGATCCATCATGGTAATCATAACCACCAAGTTCAATGTTTGCAGAACCTGCTTGTCCCAATAAAGTATTATAAATCATGGATCCGAATAAAAGTTCGCGGTTGTTGTTAGCGGTGTTTGCGGCAATACCCCAAACATTCGCAAACGTCGCATTCGATCGCGGATCGACGATCGAAGCACCCTTCGCCATCACATCCACGTTTTTAATTCCAGCGCAATCCAAAACCGTTTTTACAGTTTCCCCGCCATCTAATGTCGCGATTTTACGAGATTGAGTCTGAGTCAAATTACTCATCAGCTTTACCAATGAGTTCTTTTGATTGGCATTCAAAGCCGTCGACAATGAAGCTGTGTAGCCAATTGATGACAACAGAGCAGAATAGTTTTGCACGACTAATGGTGCTGGTGGAACCGCAAATCCAGCTGATTGATTCATTCCCGTGCGAGTGTTTCGATTGCCGATGTTTGGCAGATTAGTCCCTACCAATCCAGCCTTAGTCACTGCACCCGACACATCAAATTTATTCTGATTCGTATCATTTTGAGAATCGACGCAAAAACCAATAAAAGCTGTCTTGCCCATGGTGGCAGCGGAGGCTTTTGATTTTATTCCCGTCAAAAATTTGCTGATGCCATTGCCTGCAAAAGGCGCATTTCCAAAAGCTCGTTCAATAGGTACTTGATTATTACCTAGGCCCATCTTGTTGTATGAAGCCAGGGGTTGGCGAGCTGCATTTTGTGGGACATAGTTTGCCGCCATAGCAGCACCGCCGCTTAGGTTTACTGTCACCATCGGAATTAATGACAAAGGAACAGGACAGTTATCAGCTGCGTGAGCCTGATTGCCTAAAATCATTGATACCCAATTCGGAACGAACAAGTTCGCAGCGAATGGTATGATTCCCGCAGAAAGGAAATCGCGGCGAGTAACTGGCTTCTTATGTCCGGTAGCTGCCCAAAACGGGATTTCTTTTTTATCTTTTGCCATATTCTCCCCCAGAGAACTAAACCTAAAATCAAAACAAAACTAATAAGAAAGTGCGTCGAAGCTTGAAATCATTGCCGCACAAGTTGCCAGCATCAAGTTGCTAGTCGAGGCAGCTTGAGTGCGAGCATTCGCCGCCAAAGCTGCTATAAATTCACTTTTAAAACTCTGAAGCAATGCCAGTTCCTCAGCTGTTTCGTTACGGCCCCAGTAAGATCGGGCCATACCTCGCACACTGGCGTTGAACTGAGCATCCGTCACTGACGATACGCCTGCAGCGAAGTTGATGCTCCCGAAGAAATCACGAGAGCCAGCAGCTTCAGCTTTTTCTGTAGCCAGAACTGAATTGCAAACTTCGCCACCTAAACTTGTCGCACTTAGCATCAATGGTCCATTAGCCATAGTAAGGTCATTACCTGCAGCCAAAGCACCATAACGATTTGCATATTCCGTAGAGAGCGCCCCACTGACTGTGGATACGTTTGCAACTCTTAACATTGACTCAAACGTCTGCTCTGCTGACAAAAGTGCAAAGGGCATCCCTAGCGCTTCTGAGTCTGTCGTTTCTGCAGGCGTCCCACTGGAACTTGTCGAAGACAGATCAGACGCTCCTTGCATTTCACCATAACGACCGCAGTTATTAAAACTGAGCGTCACAAAGAACATTGAAGGCAGAACATAAAATAAAAACTTAGTATATTTCTTATTCATGACTTCCTCCGACTATTCCAAGCAGCCTGGTTTAGCAGCGACTTTTTCAAACAAACTTTTCAATTTGTAACCGCTGTTTTCAAACTCAACGCCCCAAGTTTTTAGCTTATCGAGGTCTTTAGCTTCATCGAAAGTCTTACGACAAACAGTTTCGTAAGCTCGCTTCGCCATACACTGACTAAAACGACGGGAGTTTGCGACTGTTGTGCCAAAACTTTTCGCACCATTACCTGACAAAGCATTGCCACGCCATTCGAAAAAGTTGGCATTTTTCTCACGAATTGCATTGTTCACCCATGAATCATCTCTCGTAATATATCCAGCAGGGAAAACGTTTGCATTCTTGTTATACTTTTGGATTACGCCCGTCGAATTATCCACGATGATAGTATATGCATCCGATGTATTAGAGTGAGGATTTGCATCGACGTGTTTAATGCCCGCTGGGTTGTTGTTAACTTCCCATTTGGCAAAAGCTCCGCGGAATCCATCCATAACAGTGTGGCAACCCTTACAGGATGTCAGAAACTTGTTATGGTCTCCACCTGGAAAACGGTCAATATCGCGACCGATTCGCAAATCAGATGCCCCCGTGTCAGCCCACTCGCTTAAAGGGACACACATAAATTCGCGGAACGTATATTCCACCAAACGACGGTTTGTTCCCATCACCGTGTGCGCTGATTGAAAGGCACGAGACGTCAGAACACCTGCGGGGTCCGGATTGGCAACCGTTGCGGCATCGCCTACCGCAATAACCTGGCCATTAACACGCACCAAGTTTTTAGCAAGGTTCACGCGTTTGTCTTCAAGGTCGATATAGTGGTTATTAGTCAGCAGAATATCTGCAACCAGATTGGAGCGAACACCAGTCAGATTGTCAGCGCCTCTGTAATAGAAGTTACCGTTCAATAGCTCACGCGCATCTCTTTGATCACGAGTGACACCAATAACCGCAGCCACCATATCGTTCAAATCTGTTTTGATCGTTTCATCACGTGTCGAAAGCTTAAGTGCCATCAACTTGACGGTAATGTTTAGAAAATTGTCGTCAGCGGTCGCAATTTTTGCGGCACCTTCGACATCTCCTCTGTTCAAGAATGTCACCATCTGCGCAACTACGGGACTGTCAGCAGGAAGTTTAGTTCCTGTTAAACGTTCATAAATTTTTCTGGCTTTCAGTTCCATTGCGGAAGGATCTGCTGCAGTAAGAACCGGTTTAACCTGCGCATTCGCAGAGTTAGTACCTGTTCCCATTCCTAGTATAATAAGTGGTAATAGTAAGAATCGCATTTCGCCCCCCCAGGCCTTATCGACAATTTTCACGCACAAATGACAGTTAAACGATAAAAAACTCTTGCAATCTCAACTTGATACTGGAGAAGTTTTTTGCATCAGGGGGTTTTTGACTAAGAGATCTTCAAATCATTCGTTCGACTTCAAATTTTCACTCTGAGTTCGCTAGAATTTCGTCGGTTTTTGGGGGCTTAATAAGCGCCAGTTTGAGGCGGTTTTTAGAGTGAAATCCTAATTTTCCGAGAATGTTTTTTCAAGAAAACAAAGAGGGCTAACGAGGAGCCGTCCCCGACGGAGATGAGGGGTTCACGAATGCAGGTTCAAGGTTCAAAGACTGCTCTTCCTGAGGAGAAGGACGACCTAATTTATCAAGCTCTCTTGAAATTTTCGCACCCCAACTGGTTGCTGCCGCGACTTGATATTCAAGACCATCTTTGCCTTTGTAACGAGTGAGCTTACTGCTATCGATAAAGTCGCAGTGAAGCTTACTCAAAATCTTTTTTAAGGTCCTGACTCCGGAATCCAAATTGGAAGCATACGGTTCTTTACTAAGTTGCGGAGGGCCAATCCACACGCAGCGACTTTGAATTCGTTCGATTTCACTCACCATTTTCTCGATAGAGGACTGTTCATTTTGCATATCCCGTTCATTCTTTAACATATAAGTACCCAGTGCGATGATGGTCAGATCCGGATCGGATTTTGCGAGCTCCTCTGAAAATGAACGGGATTTAAATTCTTTGCTTTTGCGCTCGCGACGTTTTTCATCGCGTTGCCAGAATCCACATACTGACGACTGGAATTCAGTCCTGACTCCAATCCAATTTGCGGGAGTAGATCCACATTCCGCAATCGTATTTACCTCTATAGATATAGTGCGAAGATAAGCATCCACGGCATTTCCAAACGCCCCGGCCACATGATCATCACCAATAAATAAAACACTTTCATACATCGGCGGAGCCACCGAGGAAGCCTTACTTGGCATCGGCAAAAGTGAAAACAATAAAATCAACAGCACCCGCATTTTGACCCCTCACCGTCTGCTTCTTCATCCTGGCTTTGATTTCCGGCAGAGTAAATTTGAACTTCAACACTGGATTTAGGCCTCTAGACACTGTTGCCAGTCAGCTTGTAATCTTTTGAATCTAGTCAAAAATAAATGAATGAGAGTTTTACTCCCCCTGCTTGTTGTCCTGACCACGTTGTGGTCCTCTGCTCAGGCCGTTTCCGCAGACCGAGAAGCTGCGGTGAATATCATTACCTATTGGCCAACAGGCTTTCGCGTCGACGAGTCGACGCAAGGTCAGCGGGTGCAGAGACTTTTATCAAAGATTAAAAATCTGGGCATAGATACAGTGATCTTTAATTTTCGCGGCAAGATGATTGGCGGAAAATCAAACACTGTGACTTCCGTCGTGCCCGATGATCTGCAACGCCAAGAAGAGTATCACCTGGAAGCGACCATCCACTATGCAAAGTCTCTGGGGTTAAAAGTCGCCTTTCGCCCGATTTTGTTGGTGGTTGGACCTCACGGAGAATTCCCTTATGAAGATGAAGACGGAACTTTATGGTGGCATGGCGTGATTCAACCCGACAATCCTGAAAAATGGTTCAAAAGTTTTTTTGAATACCATGAGCGCTATATGAAAATTGCCGCGCGCACCGATGCGGCCTGGTATTCCATCGGAGCCGAGATGCACTCCTTGACCTCGGGACTGGGCAGTCGCAATCCTCCTCGCCGATTTGGCAGGCCGGATCTGTGGTTGCACCTCGCTTACCAGGCCCGGGATGTCCTGGGTCCCCGGGTGAAAATGACTTATGGTGCGAACTACACTGATCAATACGTTTTAGAAGGTGGCGTAAGAACCTGGGGTGGAGAATTTGAACAGTGGCGCCACGATCTTACCTTTGCTGCTCGCACGGACGCCGAGATTCGCCATCAGCAATACCTTCGTAACTTTTGGAACATGCTGGATTTCATAGGCCTTGATTACTATCGCGCCCTCGGCGAAGCAGAAACAGATTATCCCACCGCTTATGACAGCCTGATCAAAGTTTTAACACCGTTTTCTTTTCAGTACGCTTTGAATCTGCAAAATGCTTTGACACAGATAAATCATTCAGCCGTCACTGACAAGTATCTGGCCATTCAAGAAGTCGGCTATCGCAGTGTTGAGAAATGTTTTGTTTCGCCCTATTTGTACGAAGACGGTCACACGCCGATCAATTATCAACATCAAGCAGCTGCGTGGGACGCACTTTTGATGTCGCTATGGAATTCCCAAAGCCACTGGCTGAGAAGCGTCGGAATTTGGCAGGTCTTGGTGGATGAAGACACGGATACTTCCGTAAATGGTGGGTTCTCCCCTTTGGGAAAAGAACCCACGGAGCAGGTTTTAAAAAAGTATTTTCTCCCAGCAGAATAAGACCTACGACCATTCCTCACAACTAAACTGATTCAAATTGAAACGGTTTGGTTATATCTGTGAAATATTACTCGCGTGTTCCATAGGATTCTACGGAACACGAGCGAACACGCCGATGAATTTAATATGAGATCATGTACGTCCTTATTTCTCATTTTGATTTCCTTTGTAGGCAGCATTGCGTCTGCCTCTCCAGATTCATTTAACTATCAGGGACGGATTCTTCGTTCAGATGGCAACCCCCTTGAATACAATAACGTGAGCTTTGCCTTTGAAATTACAAATGCCACTGGTAATTGCGTGTTCTATCGCGAGCAAAAAGATCACGTGAATATGCAAGGAACGAAAGGTGTCTTTGACGTTCCAATCGGAGTCGGCACCCGCCTTTTCCCTATCGGTCCCACCGCTGATATTCGTGATGCTTTTAAAAACTCCGTGGCTTTAGATTGCGCCGGAGGCGGCACCTATACTGCCGCTGAAAATGAAACACGCCTTTTGAAAGTTCAATTCCACGACGGCAATGGCTGGAATGCCATCACACCAAATTCAGAAATTCGCTCAGTGCCCTTTGCTACATTTTCTTATTCCTCTGCTCGATTGGGAAATAACTTACCAACAGATTTCGTTTTGAAAACGAATGTAGCCACTTGTACACTCGGTCAATATTTGACCTATGACGGTTCAACATTCTCTTGTCAAAATGACTCCGGAGGCAGCGGCACAGTCAGTGACGTTAACGTGACTTCGCCTCTGACGAAATCTGGGACAAGCTCTATTCCGGTCATCGGAATCAGCATAGGCACAGCCGTGGGAACTGTGGCTGCCGGTAACGACTCACGCTTTGGCAACGCAACGAAAGTTCAAGGTGTCAATGTCAGCTCAACAGCGCCGACATCAGGGCAAGTATTACGATACGATGGCAGCAGTGCCTGGTTGGCAGCGACTTTAGCAATCTCTGATATTTCAGGATTGAGTACTCAGCTCTCAAATAAAGTTGATTCAACGATGTTCCCAACAACTTGTACTGCCGGTCAGTCGTTGTCGTTTATAACCCCAGCAAATAGATTTGATTGTTATACGATTTCAATCACGGAGTCGCAAATTTCTGGAACAATATCTGCTGCAAAAATCAGTGGCAATATTTCTGGAAATGCGGCGGGATTTACCGGGTCCTTAAGCGGAGATGTGAGTGGCACCCAAAGCACCACCTCCGTTGATAAAATTAAAGGTGTCAGCGTCGACACGACGGCACCAACCACGGGGCAGGTCTTAAAATACAATGGGACAATGTGGGCCCCTGCTGCAGACTCCTCGAACTCAGGCACCATCACCGGCGTGACAGCAAGCACAGGCTTAACTGGTGGCGGAACATCGGGAACAGTCACTTTGGCAGTCAACGTTGGAACTGGTGCAAGCCAAATCGTTCAATTGGATTCTTCAGCAAAACTTCCTGCAGTCGATGGTTCGGCCTTAACTAATATATCACCTGCAAATTTGTCTGCTGTGGTGCCAATTACTAAAGGTGGTACAGGACAAAGTACGAACACGGCAGGCTTCAATGCCCTCAGCCCGGTAACAACCAAAGGTGATTTAATCACCCGCGATGGAACTAATAATGTTCGCTTGGCTGTGGGAACCGATGGACAAGTCTTAGCCGCGGATAGCGCTCAGACTAGTGGCTTGAAATGGGTGACTCCAACCAATGGAACTGTCACAAGCGTTACGGCTTCGGCTCCTTTAAGTGTCGCAACGGGAACTTCCACTCCAGTTATCTCTATTTCCAATGGTTCAGCAACAGGCCAAACTTTAAGATGGAGTGGTGCTGCTTGGTTGGCGACTAAACTAACATATACGGATCTTTTGAACTCATCTTCCGTCAGCCCTTGGCCATCAACAACTTGCTTGGCAGGCCAAGCCGTCATCTGGAGTTCAGCTTCGGACTCATTCGTATGTACGACAATCACGATCACAGGTTCTAACTTTGCGTCGCAATCTGCGAACTTAGTATTTGCGGGACCTACAAGTTCGACGGCGACTCCGACATTTAGATCTTTGGTTTTAGCTGATTTGCCTTCGGGAACACTCTCTGGCTCAGGCGCCGCTGGGTATATCCCTTATTACAGCGCAAGTGCGACCCTAGCGAATTCGCCGATATACACAAGCAGCGGGAACGTCGGTATCGGCACCGCTTCGCCTGCACAAAAACTCACGGTTGACAACGGCTCTGACAATGGAACAACTGCTAATTTAAGATTGCGCAGTCAGACGACCCGTTATCGCGGCGACCTTTATATACAAGGTTCAAGTGGCCTTTACCTCAATTCTTATGACGATACGGGTGCCACACCTTTAGCAATGAATTTTGATGCTTCTAAATATGTCTTGAACGTCGGTACATTTACCAATGGCGTTCCTTTATTCCAAATCACTGGCCCTGATGTCTCTGGAAATACAACGGCACTTTATTTGAAATCCGGAAACAATGTCGCAACGACAGACGTTACTGATCTCACTGCCGTGAGTGTTGACTTCGCGATGTTTGATGGCAACACGACCAGCCCCACAAATCCGCAGGGACGTATCGCAGTTAAAGTCGGAAAAGATCACAACACTGCCCATGGGGAATCCAGCGGCCAAATGGTTTTCTATACAGCGATTGGCGATACTGGGGGCGATACTTTCAACACCAACACCCTCTCCGAACGCATGCGTATCAATGAATATGGCGATGTCGGCATTGGTACGAGCTCTCCAGGTATGGATTCCATCTACTCGGGCAGAAATTATCTGACTCTGAAAGGTACGGCAACGACTGCTGCCAATGGCTCCGGAAATCTGCAATTAACTTCAAATGCGTCCGATGCCTTAGGTGTGAACCTGGGAAATATCGAATGGCTTGATAGTGCTAATAACACGAGCATCCGCCGCGCGGGGTACATTTCCATGTCGACTTCAACTACAACCGCTAACAATCGCGGATCTGATATGTCATTGGCCACTCGTCCTGACGCCGGCACGAATGCCATTGAGCGTGTCAGAATTACCGCGGGCGGCATGGTTGGTATCGGAACAGCTCCAAGTTATCTCTTTGATCTTTATGGAGCGACGAACCCGACCATGAGAATACAAAGCGCTAGTAACGATGCCATCGGCCCCACTATTAAACTAACAGAAGACACGATTGAAAACGGTGCCATCGTTCGCTATCAAAGTACGAATAACACCTTGGACTTAACAATGCTCAGTGGGGGGACTGAAGTACCAGGAATCTCCATTGCCCGCACAACAGGTTATGTTGGCATGGGTACAACGAGCCCCTCTTACAGATTGCATGTCGTCGGCACAGCGGGTTTGTCGACCGGAACAGCTTGGACCAATGCTTCCGATGCCCGCCTAAAAGACATTCACGGAGATTATGAATACGGCTTAAACGAAGTATTGAAACTTCACACTGTCCGCTATTCCTACAAAAAAGATAATCCTCTACAACTGCCCTCCGATTTCAAAAAGACCGGCTTCATTGCGCAAGAAGTTCAAAAAGTAATTCCTGATGCCGTCACGACACGCAAAGATGGATATCTAGAGTTGAATGTCGATCCGATTCACTGGGCCGTCGTCAATGCCATCAAAGACCTTTATAAAGAGATCACCGCAAAATTCGCCTCTCACGAGGAGCGTTTAACGAAAGTCGAAGCAGAGCTTGCTGTGATTCGTGAACAAAATGAACTTCTCAAAAAACAAAATGAGTCCCTGCAATTGCTTTTAAAAACACAAAGCCCCCAAAGAGCTCCCGCAAGTGCACATTGATCCGGCTAGGGGCTCACATGCCATTCACACCAGTTGACGGCTGGGACTTCGCGACCGTCTTCAATGAATTCCAAAACCTCAACGACACTTTGACCGACACCCATCGCCGAGGCAGGATTTTGACCCGTGACCAGGCGTCCACTTTTAACCACGTGAGCGGCAAACTTTGAGGCATGCGTGTAAGTGGCTCCGCGGAATTGAATTTTATCCTGAAGTAAGAACGGCACGACGTTTTCCATTCCTACAGCCTCTTCTTCGGAATTACTAAAGGCAGCGACTTCATGATCCTTGATCAAATAAACTCCCTGGGAGGTTTTGACATTCACCAATCCAGCAGCGCCATGGCAGACAGCCGCGACCACGCCGTCGTGTTCCCAAATTTCGGAAGTGATTTCCTGCAGCTTTTTATTTTGTGGAAGATCGAACATCGCTCCGTGGCCCCCGGCAAAGAAAATCGCGCAATAGTTTTCAGGGCGAACTTCCTCTGCAGATAAACTGCCAGCAACTTTCTCCAGAAAATCTTCATCATTCATCCACACGGCATTGATGGGATCATCCATCTTCACACCATCCAAAGGAATCTCTCCCCCCAAAGGACTGGCAATGTCGATCTCATATCCTGCGGCTTGAATTTCTTGATAAGGATGAGTCAGTTCCGACAAAAAGGCTCCCGTTCTTAACCCCGTATCACCCAGGCGGTTGCAGTTGGTTGCAACGAATAGAACCTTCTTCGATTTCATGGAAACCTCCCCAGTGTCTTTAGAATCCGTTATCACCGGGACAAGAACCATTTTTTTAAAAGCTTTTGCAAACGTACAGAGGATTCACTGGACAAAAGGAGGCTAGCCCCCTAGGTTCTGGAGCCCATGAAGCTTTTGTACCAAGACCCTCATTTTATCGCCGTCGACAAACCCTCGGGTTTTCACGTCCATCCTCCGGAGGATTCGCAGTACAAAATTCCTCGCGATAAAATCTGCCTGTACCTGGTGCGCAATATGATGAAGCAACATGTGTATCCGGTGCATCGCTTAGATGCGGCGACCAGTGGTGTTTTGCTTTTCGCTCTTTCATCCCAGGCGGCGGGCATGATCTGCAAAATGTTTGCGGAGCGTTCTCCGCAAAAAACCTATTGGGCAGTAGCTCGCGGCTTCGTCCCTGAATCTGGCGATATCAAAGTTCCATTGGAGCTCGATTCCACGGGAAATTTGGTGGATGCTCATACCTCTTTCATCCGTCAGGCGACAATCGAAATTCCGGTTGCCGTGGGAAAAAAGTTTCCCGCAGCTCGCTATTCCTTGATGGAAGTAAAACCGCACTCGGGTCGCTATCACCAAATTCGTCGTCATTTTAATCGTATTTCTCATCCCCTGTTGGGCGACGCTTATCACGGGGACTCCCATCACAATCGCTTTTTCAGAAATGAATTGGGCATCGAAGGCTTGTGTTTGAAGGCGCGAAGCATCGAGTTCACACACCCGTGGACGGGCGAGCGTGTTTTCATTGAATCACCGACGTGTGAGAAATGGAATAAGATCCACGCCTTGTTTGATGCAAGTAAACCGATGAGTGAAAAACTCAAAGTCCCTTAGAATTTAATTTATTTAAATTTATCGACCGGAATTCCCTTACCCAGGTACTTTTGCAAAAGTGCATCGTATTCAGGAGAGGCTTTAAGAGCAGCCATTCCACGTTCAAACTTCTCGCGAAGTTCGATGGCTTCAGGCTGCGTTTTTGAAAGCTGCATGTAGATCGGCTCATTAGAGAGATCAATCACCGTGGCCAACGCCTCTTTAAGTTCTGGATGATGATTCAGGTAATAGTACAAAACCATTTCATCAATCGCGGCAAACTTCACACGACCCGACTCCACGAGGCGAAGCGCTGTCATATCATTCACTGTGTAATAGCGAACAATACGGGTGTTGTCATCGAACTCGGGACCGAAAGTAAAGCCACTTGGCAAAGCCACGGTTTTATACTCAAGATCAGAAATCTTTTTAGGTTTTTTAAGGGCTTCTTTCACGTAGCGTTTATTCGCAACGATCAGACCGCGGCTGCGGAAAAGGTAGTTGTTGGGGAAAACATATTTTGCCGCCAGCTCTTCATTTTTGGCAGTATTGGCGCAAGCCACTTCTTTGCCTTCGGGCTCAGTCAGGGCCATGCAACGCAGATAAGGAACTTGCTGAATTTGAACCTCAGCCCCTTCCAGCCGCATTGCTGCTTTAACCAGGTCTATAGAAAGACCTGCGGGTTGACCATCCTTAACGTAAGCATAAGGAGGCCAGTTATCTTCCATCAAAACGCGGAAAACCTTCTTTGCTTGTGCCGGCAAGGCAAAGCAAAGTGCAGTCGCTAAAAGTAATCCGGTTTTTTTGATTTCCAACATGGGTCGCACTTTATGTTAGCACTTCAAAATGTGCTAATTACTGTTTCGCAAAGGTAAAAAAGTGAGTCCATAGAAACCCATGAAGGTAGTGATTGGTGATCCTACCCCGACTTGAACGGGGATCTGACGTTTAGGAAACGTAAGCTCTATCCAGTTGAGCTATAGGATCGCTCCCGGGAATTAACAATTGATTATAATAAAGGCAAATTTAACGGCCAAGCCATTTTTAATGCGTTACGGAGAACTCGGGCTGCAGCAATTCAGTTTTGGCGGTCGAGCCAACGCGCGTCGAAAATTGGACGGCCTTTTCGGCGTCGAGAACGCCTTTACCGTACTGATTTTTTAGATTGTCGGCGGTTGGCGGCGTGGCCGTCGCCATCAATATTTTTTTAATTTGGGCGGATTTAAGCTTCTTGTTGGCTGCCTTCATCAAGGCCACAACGCCAGTCACATGCGGGGCTGCCATGGAAGTGCCACTAAGAACCTGGAAACCTGAAGATGCAGCCTGCAAGGTAGCCATCACGGTTTCCCCGCGAGCCAGGCGGTCTTCGATCACTTTCGAGTTGCCGTTTCCGATCATGAAAATCGCTATCGGCAAGGTTTTATCCTTTTCCGTGAACCTGCCCACTTCCAAGCCTGGGCGATTGTTAACAAAGATAATCGCAGTGGCGCCGGCTTTGATGGCGTTATTGATTTTATTCATGAACTTGCCTTTGCCTCGACGAACCAGGACAAAGCGACCTTTGACGTTTTTCCCGTCATAGTCCGCTATCGAGTCCCCCTCGCCCACGTTCACCAGTTCCCCTTTTAAGGAGTTGCGAACTTCACGTGTGCCACCGAAAGTGCTGGCCAGATATTTTACAGAAAAGCCGGTCGATGTTTCAATTTTGACGGAGTGAACTTTCCCGCGAGTTGCCGGGAATGTTGAATACACATCCACGCCAGGTGCCACCAGGGCGAGCTCCGGGCCATATTGGGAAAACGTCGCACGAAGCATGCTTGGATCCACTGCACCCACAGCAATCACAGTCGGCAGAGCCGCTGGAAAGAACACACGATTTGAACCCCAGTTACCACTGGAGGCCACAACCGCGATACCTGCCTGGTCAGCACGTTTGATTGCTTCGTCCTGAGCTGCCGTGGAAGAAATTCCTGAAATAGAAATATTCATTACGTCAACTTTTTGAGTCACACCCCAGTTAATCGCCGCAATCATGGCAGCAGTTGAGCAACCTTTTTCAAAACAGGCACGAGCCATTAACAGTTTTGCTTTCGGTGCCACACCTGTAAAGCCGTTCACGTCTTGTTTGGCAGCGATAATGCCCGCCACGTGAGTTCCGTGACCGCGAATATCTGTAATATCGCTGCCGTCGCTTTCACCAGTAAAGTCGCGACCTTTTTCAAAGTTATCTTTTAGTGAAGGATGAGTTTTATCAAGACCGCTATCGATCAACAAAACACGAGCGCCCTCCCCCTGACGGGAAAGCGACCAGGCGGCCGGTGCCTTGATTGCGGCAACTCCCCAGGGCACACCAGCTACGGGAGTATCTGCAGGAGCACGTCCGCTGATGTTGAGTTCTGCACGTTGCAGATACAGGGGAATTTCTAATTCATAAGGAATGATTTGATCTTCTTCGACCAAAACCACATCAGGATTCTGTTTCAGACGTTCAACATCCGAGGGATCTTCTGTTTGAACGATGTAAGTGCCAATCTGATGCAGACTGGATTCCACACGCCCCGCAATTTCGCGCTCAAACGAAGGGCGAGCCGCAAACAGCGGAGCTTCGTCCTTCATCATGACGATATAGCGAGCCGCCTGGGCCGCTGGCGCCAATGAAATTAAGATTGCGAAAAAAGCGAAAACCTTCATTTAGTCCCTAGTTATACTGAGTCAAATAGTCCCAAACCGGTCCGGACTGTCTATCCAGCTGCGCGTTGATTTTATCTATCAGCGAGATGTAGTAGTCATAATCAGAATTTTCGGCCGCTTGCAAATGTTTGCGTGCAGTTTCGAGCATATTTTTAAACGCAGAAGCTCTTTCCGGAACTGTTTTCCAATCCGATGCAATAGAACCTTGTTCAAGGTTTAACTGAGCACGCACGCCATAGTGATCAGAAAGAGGCGATCTTTGACCACCGCGCAGATTGATTTGGGAATCAATCATCTGCCATTTCCAATTCATGTTTTTCGTGATGTTGGAAACAAAGATATAATCCAGAACCCAGTTGCCTTTTTCATCCGACAAAGGATTTTGTGACCCGCAGAATGTACACTGACCGTTGTAACCTACAGTTTCTTCCTGCACATCGCGCACACCCATCAAGAGTTTAAAAAATTTCCACTCGAAAGACTCTGCCGTGAAATTAAAGTCCCCGGTCATCACCCAGGGATAATCCAAGTGACGTAAACGCCATTGGTAAATATCCAGCATCTGCGTAATGCGCACAGCCCCTGACAAAGGATGCGTGTGAACATTGGTTGCAAGAATCGGCGTCGCCACTCCGGGCAATTGTACCACCATGTTCATGAAACCTTTTTTAACACCCATGATATCTTTTAAAGAATCCATGAAGCTGTCTGAATTCAGCACGAATGTGTAAACGTCGGTGTAGTTGATTTGGCCCTTGGTCAAAGCCATGAGACCAATTTTCAAATCCATATTGGGAGCGCTAATGTTGTAACGAGGTTGCAAAATGTCCACGATTACATTTTGTTGCCCGGAATTCCACACCTCTTGAAAGTGAATTACATCGCAAGGAGAGGTTAAAATTTCCTTGGAAAGCGCTTCAGATCGAGACGCAATGTTGGGCGCGTAAAGCGGACCATAAGTGTTGAAAGTCTGAATGCAAATAGCTTGGCTTAGGGATGCTGACAGCATCAACCCGGCAAAAAATGCCCACTTCATATTTCCCCTCCAGAAATAAACAGGGCTCTACCTTTGTCGGGAAAACAGAGGATTGCAACAATAATATGCCCCTCAAGGTTATTCACATTAGTTCCGATTTTAGATGCATATGAAAAACAGATTTTTCACAACAATTTCGGCACTTTCTCTGGTTCTCACATCTTGTCAGTCACCTTCACTTGTTGCGGTGAATGAGGCTTGCGTGGATCCTCGAGGCCCTGCGTCAGAAGGTTTAAGTTGTTCCGCTGTTTTCGTGGACACGGATCTTACTCCGCCTCTTTTGGATCCTGCAGCACCAGCAACGTTTACAACGATCAATCAGAAATTAAGTTGGGACAAATGGCTCGATGCTGAAATTGATTTCCTGCGCTTTTATTCAAACCGTTCTTTGAAACGCGGTCAGGAAGATGGCAAGCACGGCACTGAAATCTGGGGACTTGAAAATTACAAAGCTTACGCCAATGCCCGTGATCACTTGAATGCCATCCCTGTAGGACGCTTGGATATCAGCCGCAGTCTTATCATGCGCATCCATGAGTTGGGTTCCGAAGGCTTGAAAAAAGAAGCAAGCCTGATGGGAAAAATCATGCCGAAGAACATGTCTATCGGCAACACCACAGGATTTAAGGTCCGTCAAAACGTGGGCGGCGATCCTATTCTGCATCCTTTAAAAGAATCCCAGTATCTGGCTTTGAAAGCGAACCCTTGGATTAAGAAATTTATTGAACTCCCTTATCCTCTAAGTCGCAAAGACAAGCGCCGCGGTTGGATTGTGTACGGAGACTATAAAACTGTGGGCAAAGCCATCAGTGAACTTTCAACCTGGTATTACCAAAATAAAAACACGATGGATCCGATTGATCTAGCGGCAGAGTTTCAATATCGCTTTGTTTCGATCCATCCATTTATTGATGGCAATGGCCGAACCTCCATGCTTTTTGCGAACCGCATTTTGCAGGAGGCTGGCTATCCTGGCGTGATGAATACCTTCCCAGGCTATGATATTTATTATGATCTGCCCACTTGGAAGCAGCTATTCAGAAACAGTGTTGCTGAGTTCGGCGAAATGGTTCGCGAAGTGACTTTCACAGATCCTTCAGTACCCACGGTGAATAACATCAACCGTGACTCGAGCCCGCGCACAGCGATTTTGCCGACCACAACAACATACGGCAAAGAAGCCAAGCGCATAGAGCTTGATAAAGCCATGAAAAAGAAATTCAAGTGGATGAACGACACGATTTCCTCGAGAAATAAGTTCGTTAAAATCGGCAACACCAATTACACCATGCTGACGGATGGTTTCTTTTATAACCAAATGGGTATTCCCCATGCGCTTTTTAACGGCAAACTTTATCCGATTGCAGACCGTACGTATCTTCTCTATGGTGAAGGTGGCGACCTGGCTCCCCACACGTTTGCTCGTCGCAGTTTGACGTTGGCGCACCGAAATATCTTTAGAGATCACATGCAATATGTCCTGGATGTCCAGGCTCAAAAGATCGATCCTAAAGACATCGAGATCGTTGACTATAAAGTCATTAAAGACGCCAATGAGAAAGGCAAAATCTATTTGCATCCTTGGCAAGTACGCGTTTTCGAAAACGCAATCACGATCAAAGACACGGACCCGATGGCGATCCTGGCGCAGACTCGTGGCTGGCACACAGACTTTGAAAAGAGCTTTGAAACTCGCTCCGGAGCTTCGTTATCAGACATCGTAGCCCAGTATCAGTTCATGGAATTGAAGTTCCAACAGTACACTGAATATGCATTCGAAGTGAATAACACGGCGATGTTAAACAAGATCATGGTCAGCCGTGAGAAGTACTTCCAAGCGGCCAAGGCTTTGCTCGCTGAAGGACAAAAGCAGATTGAAAGCGCCCCTTCAGCGATCCAGATCACGATCAAAAAAGCTCCGCGCGTGACATTCCTCGAAAAATACATCTCCTATACGAACTTGGCCTACCCGACCTTGAAGGAAGCCATTGCAGCTCGTGGCGACGCAGATATCGTTCTTTTACGCAGTGACATGGCGTCAGTGGAAAAGACGGGCTTTATTTCAAATCAGTCTTATATCAATTTGGCGAAAGCCTTGCCGGGTTATGAGT